>JBNKCS010000018.1:0-23403 GCA_050287865.1 Rhodocyclaceae bacterium
TGTCGAGCTAACGCCTGCGGCAGTAACCGGTACCCTGGCAACTCCGGTCGGCCGTTTACGCAAGTTGACCATGGGCCCCGAGTACCTCTCGGCGTTTACGGTCGGCGATCAGTTGCTGTGGGGCGCTGCCGAGCCTCTGCGGCGAATGTTGCGAATCCTCCTCGATTGAGAGACTGTCGCCAACATGATGCAAAGGTTTAGCTTGCATCGCTAACTGCATGATGTTATTTTGAATACTGGATCAATATCCCCGCGGGGAGGCACTGTGGCCAAATCGACGAAGCGAAACGAATTCCGGTTGTCTGCTCTTGCTGTAGCGTTGTGTCTGTCGACGGCAGGCGCGCACGCCGCCGGGTTAGGCACGATCACGGTTTTATCGCCATTGGGGCAGCCGCTGCGCGCCGAAATCGACGTCAACGCATCGAGCGAAGAGTTGGCGTCAATGAACGCACGGCTCGCCTCGCCAGAGGCTTTCCGGCAAGTCGGAATCGAATATGCGCCGGGTGTAGCGGGTATTCGTTTTGCGGTCGATAAGCACAAGAATGGCCAGCCGTATCTGCGTGTGACCAGCGATCGGCCTATCAACGAACCTTTCCTCGACGTGTTGGTTGAGCTTACCTGGTCGTCCGGGCGGATGGTTCGGGAGTACACATTCTTGCTCGATCCGCCGCAAGCACTCGCTCCCGCTGCACCGGTGCCGGTTGCCGCGCCTGAGGTTGCCGAGCCGACTCCGGCTCCCGTGTCGGCACCGCCCCCTGTAGTGACGGAGGCCCCCACCCCGACGCCTGTTACGGTAGCGCCCATTCCAGCCGAGACCCAGGAACCGTCGGCTCAGGCGGCTATCGAAAAATCGAATACCCGACTCGTCAAGCGCGGCGATACCTTGACCAGGATCGCTTTGGCCACCAAGCCGGAAGGCGTCACGTTGGACCAGATGCTGGTAGCGCTACTCAGGGGCAATCAGGACGCTTTTGACGGCGACAACATGAACCGCCTGCGGGCCGGGAAAATACTGACTATCCCTGATAGCGAAGCGGTGTCGGCGGTTGCTCCGTCGCAGGCGCGAAAGATTGTCGTCGATCAGGCCCGTGACTTCAATGCGTATCGCGGCAGACTTGCAGAATCCGTTGCTGCCGCGCCGGCGAAGGAGGAGATGGCACAGCAGGCGGACCAGGGCAAGATCACCCCTGAAGTTGCCAGGCCGGCGGCCGCTCCTGAATCCGTAAAGGACAAACTCGAAGTTTCCCGTACGGAAGTGGCGAAGGACACCAAGGCCCTTCAGGGACGGATAACTGCGCTAGAAGAAGATTTGGTTGCGCGCGAACGGGCGCTCAAGGAAGCGAACAGTCGCGTTGCGGCGCTTGAAGCGAATCTGGCGGACCTGAAGAAGCTGGCTGAACTAAAGAGCCAGTCCGGTGCTCAGCTGCAGCAGCAGGCCGAGACGGCCAAGCCTGTTACTGAGGCTCCAGCGGCGCCTGAGGCTCCAGCAGTTCCTGAGGCCGCCAAGCCTGCGGAAGCGCCTACCGAGCCGGTTGAGCCGCCGAAGGCTGCCGAAGCACCTGTCGAGCCTCCGGTCGTCGAACAAGCCAAGCCAGTGGAACCTCCTCCGCCGGAGAAGGCTCCCGCCGTCGAAGCAGTAGCGCCACCGCCTGCACCGGAGGAGCCGAGTTTCATAGACGACAATCCTTTGCTGGTTTACGGTGGTGGTGGCTTGTTGGTCCTGCTGTTGGGTTACCTCGGAATTTCCGCATTCAGCCGCCGGTCGCGTGACGACGAACCGCTTCCAACGGCAAGTCGCCTGAGCGAGGGCGACTTGATGGCCAATTCCGTATTCGGGACAACGGGTGGCCAGGCGGTCGATACCAGCGCATCTATACAGACGGACTTCAGTCAGGCGAGCCTGTCCGCGATCGACTCCGACGAGGGTGTCGACCCAGTCGCTGAGGCCGACGTGTACATGGCCTATGGACGTGACGCCCAGGCCGAAGAAATCTTGGTCGATGCGCTCAAGACTGATCCGACCCGGCTTGCCATCTATATGAAGCTGCTGGAGATTTACTCGGGACACACGGATCTGCCCAAATTCGAGAAAGTCGCCACCGATTTGCATGGTCAGACGGGCGGTAACGGTCCGGATTGGGAAAAAGCTGCCGCAATGGGGCGGTCGATCGATCCAGGCAACCCGCTGTACGCCGGTGGCGATTCGAGTGCCGGACAGCAGTCTGAGCCGGTCGTTCTTCCCGAGTCTGAGCCCGAGCCTTCCAGTGAGACGGTGGAGTCTGCGCCGACTCCGGAAGCGCTTTCCGATCAGTGGGCCCAACAGCTGGAAACGGATTTGCCGAAGGCATCGACTACACCCAGCGATCTCGGCTTCGAGGTTGATCTAGGCGTTCAGCCGGTTGCCGATGATGCCCAATCTGAGCGTGGCCCTGAAACAGCTCCGTCCGACCTTGAGCCCGGTTTGGCGGTTGCGTTCGAGCCGGACACGCAGGATATCGACCTGTCGCTTCCCGATATCGGTGGTGCCGATATCGACGTGTCTTCGCAGTCAACGCCTTCGGAACAGGGAACGGGCGGGCTCGATTTCGAGTTTGATCTTGATGCGCCGCTGGCTGAGACACCGCCTGTTACCGCTCAGGCATCTTCGGTGGATTTCTCGGGTATCGACCTTGATCTTGTGACGTCGGATACGCCGCCTGACCAGGGATCCGATGCTGCGGGCGACGACGATGGTGATGTCGCGACCAAGCTGGAGCTTGCGCAGGCCTATGATGAAATGGGCGACCGGGAAGGTGCCCGCGAGTTGCTGGAAGAAGTACTTCAGGAGGGCAATGCGAGTCAGCAGGAGCTAGCCCGTACCAAGTTGGCGGCGCTCGACGCCTGACGTCCTTGTCGCGGCGGAAGACGTCATTTCGCCGCGACTCCGTTTTCCCCGGTTGTGATCTTTCATCCCGCCACACTGCTGTTTGCGTGGGGCGGGCTTGTCACGTTGATGCAACCGCTCGGCCCAAAGAGCCTCGCCTGGATTGCAGTCGTCATTCTGCCGCTTGCTGTTCTGTTTGCGCGAAGGCGTACCCTCACGTTGATCCGTCGCTCGCGCTGGTTGTTCCTCTCGATTGCACTGCTGTTTGTTCTGGCGACGCCTGGGCAGCGGCTACCCGGCTTCGTCGGGGATGTTGGCGTTACCCGAGACGGCATCCTGCTTGCGGCAGAGCATGTTCTGCGGTTACTGCTTTTGTTGGCTTCACTGGCGACTTTGCACGAGCGCCTTGGTACGACGGGCATGATGGCAGGTATGCATTGGCTTCTGGCACCGATTGCTCGTTGGCGAACGTTGCGTGAACGGATCGTTGTTCGTTTGATGCTGGTTCTTGATCATGTCGAGGGTGCCAAGGCGGCAAATTGGCGCGAGTGGCTGAACGGGGACCAGCAGGGGGCGGATCACTTGACACTCGTTGTTGGTACCGCGCGGGCAATAGATTGGGTGACGATGGCGCTGCTCGGGTTTCTGCTCTTTTGGGTAGGGGTGCGCGGGTGAGAGTGGCCTTGGGCGTCGAGTACGACGGAGCCTTGTTTTCCGGATGGCAGTCACAGGCGCATGGGAACACCGTGCAGGATGTGCTCGAGTGCGCCTTGTCCGCGGTTGCATCCGTTCCTGTCGCTACCGTCTGCGCCGGCCGCACCGATGCCGGGGTGCATGCTCTGAATCAGGTAGTTCATTTCGACGTTGAGGTCGTGCGCCCGGATACGGCGTGGGTCCGAGGCGCGAATGCCAATTTGCCACCGGCGGTTGCCGTTTGCTGGGCTCGCCAGGTATCGGATGATTTTCACGCCCGATTTTCCGCGTCGGGGCGTCGCTATCGATACCTGCTGCTGAATCGTCCGGTGCGTCCGGCGATACTGCAAGGGAAGGTCGGTTGGTACCACGCGCCACTGGATCTGGACGCGATGCGCGCGGCGGCGGGATTGCTGATCGGGGAACACGACTTCTCGGCATTTCGGTCGTCGGAATGCCAGGCCAAGTCACCGGTTCGGACACTTCGGATGCTGAATATCGACGTTCAAGGCGAAATGCTTGTCTTCGATCTCGAAGCGAACGCTTTTCTCCAGCATATGGTACGGAATCTGGTCGGTGCGCTTGTCCATGTCGGCAATGGCCGCCAAAAGCCCGACTGGGTCGCGGACGTTCTGGCCAGCCGGGATCGCTCCAAGGGAGCGCCGACGTTCGATGCCGCGGGTCTCTATCTGGTCGGTGTGGAGTATGGCCAAAAGTGGATGTTGCCTTCGGCTGGCCGTATGATGCCGCCTTTTCTTGCCGTTTCTGCATGACCGTGCCAAAAACCCGCGTAAAAATCTGTGGCATCACCCGTGAGCAGGATATCGATGCCGCTGTGGCTGCCGGGGCCGACGCACTCGGCTTCGTCTTCTACCCGCCGAGTCCGCGTTTTGTCGAAGCCGGGCGTGCTGCCGAGTTGATACGGCGGGTGCCGCCATTCGTCACTACCGTCGGTCTCTTCGTCAATCCTGAGTCCCGTTTTGTCCAGGACGTCCTTGGCCGGGCGCCGGTCGACCTGATCCAGTTTCAAGGTGACGAATCCCCGGAGTCGTGCGAACAGTTCGGTCGCCCCTATCTGAAAGTCGCCAGGATGAGACCGGGACTCGATCTGATAGAATTCGCGCGCGCTTTCTCTTCTGCCCGGGGTTTGCTGCTCGATGCCTATGTCGAAGGTTATGGCGGTGCCGGGAAATTGTTCGATTGGTCCTTGGTGCCTAAGGAGTTGCCGTTGCCGGTGTTGCTCGCTGGCGGGCTGACGGCGGAAAACGTCGGCGACGCGATACGACGTTTGCGGCCGTGGGCGGTCGATGTCAGCAGCGGCGTCGAAGCTGCCAAGGGCATCAAGGATGCCGCCAAGATCGCCGCCTTTATGGCGGCAGTAAAGAATGCAGATGCCTGATAGTTCATATACGTTGCCGGACGATAGTGGTCATTTCGGGAGTTTTGGTGGAATTTTCGTCGCCGAAACCCTGATTCCCGCGCTCGACGAGCTGCGCTTGGCCTACGAGGTTGCCAAGAACGACCCCGCTTTCCGTACCGAGTACGAGTATGAGTTGAAGCATTACGTGGGCCGTCCAAGCCCCATCTACCACGCCCGGCACTGGTCGCATAAGCTGGGGGGCGCGCAGATATATTTGAAGCGCGAAGACCTGAACCATACGGGCGCCCACAAGGTTAACAACTGCATCGGTCAAGCCTTGCTGGCACGGCGCATGGGCAAGCCGCGGGTGATCGCCGAAACCGGCGCGGGTCAGCACGGCGTAGCCACAGCGACCGTTGCGGCGCGTTACGGAATGGAATGTGTCGTTTATATGGGGTCGGAAGATATCCGGCGCCAGGCGGCCAACGTCTATCGCATGAAGTTGCTGGGCGCCAGGGTGGTTCCGGTGGAATCGGGCTCTAAGACGCTTAAGGACGCCATGAACGAAGCGATGCGCGATTGGGTAACCAATATCGGGAATACCTTCTACATCATTGGCACGGTAGCTGGCCCACACCCTTATCCGATGATGGTGCGCGATTTCCAGAAGATCATTGGCGAAGAGTGCCAGACCCAGATGCCCGAACTGACGGGGCGTCAGCCGGATGTGGTGATTGCCTGCGTCGGCGGCGGTTCCAACGCCATGGGGATTTTCTATTCCTACATTCCGCAGCCGGACGTGAAACTCATCGGCGTGGAAGCGGCCGGCCACGGACTCGAAACCGGCAAACATGCCGCATCGCTTACCGCAGGCCGCTCGGGCGTGCTGCACGGCAATCGCACCTATTTATTGCAAGACGAGAACGGCCAGATCATCGAAACGCACTCAGTTTCAGCCGGCCTGGATTATCCGGGCGTTGGGCCGGAACACGCTTGGCTGAAGGATTCCGGGCGCGCCGAATATGTGACGATTACCGACGATGAGGCGCTTCAGGCGTTTCATGACCTGTGCCGATTCGAGGGCATCATTCCGGCGCTCGAATCGAGCCATGCGCTGGCTTACGCTGCCAAGCTGGCGCCGACGCTGCCAGAGGACAAGGTACTCTTGGTCAATCTCTCCGGGCGCGGCGACAAGGACATCCATACAGTGGCGGAAAAGTCGGGGATTCAGTTCTGATGTCGCGTATTCAAGCTACTTTCCAGAAGCTGAAGTCGCAGGGCCGCAAGGCGCTTATCCCCTACATCATGGCGGGCGATCCCGAACCTGGCGCGACGCTGCTGCTGATGCGCGCGCTGGTTGCGGGCGGGGGCGACATCATCGAACTCGGTGTGCCATTCTCCGATCCCATGGCCGACGGGCCGACTATCCAGCGTGCCAGCGAGCGTGCCCTGACCTATGGAATGGGCTTGCGTACCGTGCTCGCCATGGTCGGCGAATTCCGCAAGCAGGATGCTGCCACTCCGATCGTACTGATGGGTTACGCCAACCCGATCGAGGCTTACGGCATCGCCGATTTTGCGGCCGACGCGTCCACTGCCGGCGTCGATGGCGTGTTGGTCGTCGACTATCCGCCCGAAGAATGCGTGGAGTTCGCCGAGGTGCTCAAGCTGCACGGCATTGATCCAATCTTTCTGTTGGCGCCGACTTCGACGGAGCGTCGCTTCGGCGAGGTCGCCTTGGCGGGCAGTGGCTACATTTACTATGTTTCCTTGAAAGGCGTTACGGGATCGGGCAATCTCGACCTAGACGAAGTGGCGCGCCGGATTCCGGCGATACGCGAGAAAGTCGGCATGCCGGTCGGGGTCGGCTTCGGCATCCGCGATGGCGCCAGCGCGGCGCGCATTGCCGCGGTGGCAGACGCGGTCGTGATCGGCAGCCGCATCATCGAGGAGATCGAGAAGTCACCTTCGGGAGAAGCGCCCCAACGAGTAACGGACCTGCTCGGCGGCATCCGCAAGGCCATGGACGAAGGAGTCAAGGTATGAGCTGGTTGCAGAAACTGTTGCCGCCCAAGATCAAGCGCAGCGAAGGCGTGCGCAAGACGGTACCGGAAGGCCTGTGGACCAAGTGTCCCTCGTGCGAAGCGGTGCTATATAGCACCGACCTGGAGAACAACCAAAGCGTTTGCCCGAAGTGCAGCTACCACAGCCGGTTGCGCGCGCGCGCGCGGCTCGACCAGCTGCTCGATCCGGAGGGCCGGTTCGAGATTGGCGCCGAGGTGGTGCCGACCGATCCGCTCAAGTTCAAGGACAGCCGCCGTTATCCCGAGCGCTTGTCCACCACCGCCGATGAAACCGGCGAGCCGGATGCCCTGGTGGTGATGCAGGGCGCCATCAAGCATGTGCCGGTCGTCCTGGCCTGCTTCGAATTCGAGTTCATGGGCGGCTCGATGGGTTCGGTGGTGGGCGAGAAATTCGTCCGCGGCGTGCGCGCTGCCGTGGAGGCGCAGACGCCGTTTGTCTGCGTTACCGCCAGCGGCGGCGCCAGAATGCAGGAAGGCCTGTTCTCGTTGTTGCAGATGGCCAAGACCACGGCAGCGGTGACGCAACTCGCAGCCAACAAGCTGCCATTCATTACCGTGTTGACCGATCCGACCATGGGCGGCGTCTCGGCCAGCTTCGCCTTCGTCGGCGACGTCGTCATTGCCGAACCTGGCGCGCTGATCGGTTTTGCCGGGCCGCGCGTGATCGAACAGACCGTGCGCGAGAAGTTGCCAGAAGGATTCCAGCGTGCCGAATTCCTGCTCGAAAAGGGCGCCATCGACATGATCGTCGATCGCCGCCAGCTGCGTGACAAACTCGCGTCGGTGATGGCGTTGTTGCAACGGGCTCCCGCGCCGGCCTGATGACATTGCCGGAATGGCTGGCGTTCATCGAACGTCAGCATGCGCAACCGATCGCCCTCGGGCTCGATCGCGTCCGGCGTATCGCCCGGGCGCTGAATCAGCGCCAGACCTGTCCCCTGATCCTGGTCGGCGGCACCAACGGCAAGGGTTCCGTTTGCGCCTTGCTTGAGCACATCCTCCTGTCCGCCGGGTACCGTGTCGGCCTTTACACTTCGCCGCACCTGCTCCGCTACAACGAGCGTGTCCGTATCGACGGCCAGGCAGTTGGCGACGATGCCCTGTGCCAGGGCTTTGCCCGGGTCGAGGCGGCGCGGCAGTCGGAAAAAGTCAGCCATGGCGACACGCCACTGACCTACTTCGAGTTCGGCACCTTGTGCGCATGGGAGGTGTTCGCCACCCGGCCGCTCGATGTGATCGTTCTTGAAGTCGGCCTCGGCGGCCGACTCGACGCCACCAACGTGTACGACGCCGACCTTTCCATCGTCACCGGCGTCGATCTCGATCACATGGACTATCTGGGCTCGACACGCGAGGAAATCGGCTTCGAGAAAGCCGGCATATTCCGCGCCGGACGGCCGGCTGTTTGCGGCGATATCGATCCGCCGCGTCGGCTGATCGATCATGCGGCCGCGATCGGTGCCGAACTGCAAGTGCTCGGCCGCGACTTCGATTTCGAGCGACAGGAAGGACAGTGGCAGTTTCGCGGCAGGCGCCGCAAGCGCAGCGGGCTGGCATTCCCCGCGCTGCGCGGCGATTGTCAGATCGAGAATGCCGCCGTTGCCCTCGCGGCGCTCGACGAATTGCACGATCGCCTGCCGGTCGCGATGCAGGACATCAGGCGCGGTCTGGCCGAAGTCGAATTGGCGGGGCGGTTCCAGGTGCTGCCGGGCCGTCCGACGGTGGTCCTCGATGTTGCGCACAATCCGCAGGCCGCGCGTTTGCTGGCCGACAACCTTGGCGGCATGGCGTTCCATCCGCGCACCTGGGCGGTATTGGGCATCATGCGTGACAAGGACATCGCGGGGGTAGTCGCGGCGTTGCGCCATCGCGTCGACTACTGGCTGCCGGCAACGCTCGAGGGACCGCGCGCAGCGACTGCCGAGGAGCTGGCCGCAACCCTCGCCGAAACAGGCGTGCCCGGACCGCTTCCGACCTTCGCCTCGGCGGCGTCGGCGTTTGCCTACGCCCAAGAGCATGCGGACGAAAATGATAGAATCCTTGCCTTAGGATCCTTCCTCACGGTGGCCGACGTACTGCGCGTCCTGGGACGCTCGGCAGACTGAACGAAAATGGCGAAATTCGACATGGAAGCAAATCTCGACAGCCAGTTGGAGCTGAAGAAACGTGCGCGCAGGCGGCTGGTCGGCGCGGCGGCGTTGGCGCTCCTGGCGGCCATCGTCCTGCCGATAGTGATGGACCACGAGCCGCGTCAGGCGGCGCAGGACGTACAGGTGCGCATCCCCAGCTCGAACGAAGGTCTCGCCACCCGCATTCTGCCCGCCCCGGTGCCGACGCCATTGCCGCCGCCACCCGGCGCGGCTACGGAAGTCAAGACCGAAAGCGCGCCGGCGGCAGCGATTTCGCCGCCGGAAAAGCCGGCCGAAAAGCCGGCCACGAAACCGGACGTCAAACCTGCGGCCAAGCCGGCCGAGAAAGCCGCGCCGAAGGTTGTGGAGAAACCCGCCAGCAAGGCGGAGGAAGCGCGCGCCCGCGCGGCATTGGCCGGTGCCGATGTCGGCGAGTCGTGGCTGGTGCTGATCGGCGCCTACGGGGATCAGGCCAACGTCATGCGTCTGACGACCAAGCTCAAGGAACTTGACCTTCCTGTGTTTACCGAGAAGTTTACCTCGCCGCAGGGGCCGCGCACGCGCGTTCGGGCCGGACCTTTCAAGACTCGCGAGGCTGCCGAGCAGGCGCTGGCGAAGATGAAGAAGATCGGCGTGGATGGGCCGATCAAGCAGTCCGGCAAGTGACGATATTCGACTACGCAGTTCTGGCGATCATCGGCTTTTCCTGCCTTCTGGGCTTGTGGCGCGGCGTCATTTCTGAATTGCTGGCGCTGGCGGCCTGGGTCGCCGCCTTTCTGGCGGCGCGTGCCTGGGCACCAACTGCGGGAGCGTATTTCGAAGGAGTGGTGGCCGAACCGACCCTGCGCTACGCTGCCGGTTTCGCGGCTGTCGTGATTGGCGTATTGGTAGTGTTCGCGCTCGGTCGACTGGTGATATCTTTACTGGTGAAGGCGGCTGGACTGGGGATGCTGGACCGATTGCTGGGCGCCGGCTTCGGCGTTTTGCGCGGGGTTCTTGTCGTGATGGTCGGCGTGTTGCTGGCAGGCATGACGGCACTGCCGAAAAGTCAGTGGTGGCGGGATGCCTGGTTGGCCCCGCCGTTGGAAATGGCGGCGATCGCGGCAAAGCCTTGGCTGCCTGCCGAGGTCGCCAAGCGGATTGAGTACCGGTCAGAGAACGGATAGACGGAATATGTGCGGCATTCTGGGTGTGGTCTCGACCACGGCAGTGAATCAACTCCTCTATGACGGTTTGCAGGTGCTGCAGCACCGCGGCCAGGATGCGGCCGGAATCGCGACCGAAGACGAAGGCCGCTTCCATATGCACAAGGGTTCAGGCATGGTGCGCGACGTGTTCCGTACCCGCAACATGCGCAACCTGACCGGTTGCTGGGGCATCGGGCATTGCCGCTATCCGACTGCCGGGTCGGCCTACAACGCTGCCGAGGCGCAGCCGTTCTACGTCAACTCGCCGTTCGGTCTGATGCTGGCGCACAACGGCAACCTGATCAACGCCGACCAGTTGAAGCACGACATGTTTTTGCAGGACCTGCGGCACATCAACACCAATTCCGATTCGGAGGTGCTGCTCAACGTGCTGGCGCACGAACTGCAGGAGGCTTCGACCAAATACCAGGTCGACGCCGAAACCATCTTCAAGGCCGTCGCGGGCGTGCAGCGCCGGGTCAAGGGTGCCTACGCCGTGGTGGCCATGATCGCCGGCTATGGCCTGCTGGCCTTCCGCGATCCCTACGGCATCCGGCCGCTGGTGATCGGCAAGAACGAAACGAGCGAAGGCACGGAGTTTCTCGTGGCCTCCGAGAGTGTCGCCATCGACACGCTCGGTTTCAAGTTTCTGCGCGATGTCGAGCCCGGCGAAGCAGTGCTGATCGATCGCCAGGGCCGCTTTCTTTCGCGCCAGTGCGCCGAGCGCACCATGCTGGCGCCGTGCATGTTCGAGTACGTCTATCTGGCCCGTCCCGATTCGCTGATGGACGGCGTTTCCGTTTACGAGACGCGAGTGAAGATGGGCGAGTTCCTCGCCGACAAGATTCGCCACACCATGCCGCACCTGGCGATCGACCTGGTGATTCCCATCCCGGATTCCAGCCGACCGTCGGCGATGGAACTGGCGACGCGCCTCGGTCTTCCCTACCGCGAGGGCTTCGTCAAGAACCGCTATATCGGCCGCACCTTCATCATGCCCGGCCAGTCCGTGCGCAAGAAGTCGGTGCGCCAGAAGCTCAATGCCATCGCCCAGGAATTCCGCGGCAAGAACGTACTGCTCGTCGACGACTCCATCGTCCGTGGCACCACCAGTCAGGAGATCATCCTGATGGCGCGCGAGGCCGGCGCCAAAAAAGTCTATTTCGCCTCGGCCAGTCCGCCGGTGCGTTTTCCCAACGTCTACGGCATCGACATGCCGACGCGTGCCGAACTGATCGCCGCGTTCCGTGACGACGACGAGATCTGCCGCGAGATCGGCGCCGACGCGTTGATCTACCAGGATCTCGATGCGTTGTGTGCCGCCGTGCGCGCGATCAATCCCGCCATCGCCCATTTCGACACCTCGTGTTTTGACGGCAAGTACATCACGGGCGACGTCTCGCCGGAGTATCTGGCCAGCGTCGAGGACGCTCGTGGCCGCAATACCAGGGCCAGCGTCGACGATGGCGATACCGGCCAGCTCGACCTGAACCTCATTCCCGCCAATGACTGAAAAGTTCCGCCCGGAAACCCTGGCGGTACGCGCGGGCCAGGAGCGCAGCCAGTTCGGCGAACATGCCGAGGCGCTCTACCTCACCTCCAGTTTCGTTTTCGACAATGCCGCGCAGGCCGCGGCCCGTTTTGCCGGCACTGAGGAGGGCATGGTCTATGCCCGCTTTTCCAATCCGACCGTAAATGTGATGCAGGAGCGCCTGGCCGCGCTCGAAGGCGCGGAGGGCTGCATCGCGACCGCCAGCGGCATGTCGGCCGTGCTGGCAACCGTGATGGCACTATTGAAGGCGGGCGATCACGTCGTTGCATCGCGCAGCCTGTTCGGCGCCACGCAGCAACTGTTCGGAAACATCTTCTCCCGCTTCGGCATCGAGACCACTTTCGTGTCGGGCACGCGGCCCGACGGCTTCGGGGCGGCGATGAAGCCAAACACGAAGCTGATGTTCATCGAAACACCCTCCAACCCGCTCACCGAGGTATTCGATATCGCAGCGCTGGCGGAGGTCGCGCATGGGAGAGGCGCGCTACTTGCAGTCGACAACTGCTTTTGCACGCCGGCTTTGCAACAGCCGCTCGCACTTGGCGCCGATATCGTCATTCATTCGGCGACCAAATATCTCGATGGCCAGGGGCGTGTGCTCGGCGGCGCCGTTTGCGGCGCGAAAGCGATTGCCGATGAAGTGTTCAAGTTCCTGCGCACTGCCGGACCGACCTTGTCGCCCTTCAACGCCTGGGTGATTCTGAAGGGCATGGAAACGCTGAATATCCGCATGCAGGCTCAATCCGCGGCAGCACTTGAACTGGCCCGCCGGCTGGAAGCGCATGCTAAGGTCGAACGGGTTTACTACCCAGGTCTACCGTCGCATCCGCAGCACGAGCTGGCCATGCGGCAACAGCGCAGCGGCGGGGCCATCGTCTCCTTCGAGGTGAAGGGAGGGCGGAGCGAAGCCTGGCGCGTTATCGATAGTTGCAAGCTGCTGTCGATCACCGCCAACCTGGGCGATACCAAGACCACCATCACCCATCCGGCGTCGACCACGCACGGCCGCATCAGCGCCGAGGCGCGGATGGAATCCGGCATCGGCGAGAACCTGCTGCGCATTGCCGTCGGCCTTGAGGCAGTGGACGACATTGAAGCCGATCTGCGGCGAGGGCTCGAAGGACGCTGAACATGGCGAGTCGCTCCGTCCATCCGTCGGGCAATGCAGCGCGGGACGAGCAGGAAGCGACGGCCAACGCCGGGCAGGGCCGTCGCACCAGCGATCGCCGCTCCGGACGCGAGCGGCGCTTCAGCATGACGGGCCACGGCACCGAGCGTCTGTATTCGTGGGAAGACCAGCGCAGCCAATACTGGACGCGCCTGCTTTTCTGCGCTCTGGCGATAGCCTATTTCAACTTCGGCGGCGAGGCGCAGGTACGTTCCTGGACCAGTCTCAGCATCGTCACATTGGGGTTTTCGCTTTACGGGCTGGAGATACTGTTCTTCATGTGGCACACGGTGCGCGTGCCGCATGCGCCATGGAGGCAACGGCTGACGATGTGGGTGGACATCGGCATGGCGTCGTTTGCCGTCATTGCCGACACTACGGTCAGTTCGCCGGGGTATCTCGTCTATCTGATGATCATTCTCGGCAACGGCATGCGTTACGGCCTGCGCCAGTTCGGCGAGGCGGTAATCGGCAGTCTGGGCGCCGCCGTGTTGATCGTCGGTCTGCGCATATTCGACTACACGCAGATTCCCGTGAGCGCCATTTTCTTCCTGGTGTTCTTCACCATCATCGTTCTCTACTCCTATTCCCTGACGGCCAACATCGAGCAGGGTCGCGCCAAGCTCGCCCGGGAGCGGGATATCGATCACCTCACCGGTCTGCTGAACAGGCGCGCCTTGCTGGAACGCGTTGCCCGGATGGCGCAGGATTCGTCCGGCCAGCGCAGCGAGTTCGTGGTCATGTTTGCCGACCTCGACGGCTTCAAGGCGGTCAACGACAACTATGGCCACCACGTCGGCGATCGCGTGCTTGCCGCTGTTGCCCGCAGCATTGCCGACGCTGTACGGGGTGTCGACCTGGTGGCGCGTTACGGCGGCGACGAGTTCATCGTCATCCTGCCGGCGACCGCCAAAGACGGCGGCGAAATGGTCGCAAAGCGGGTGCGCCAAATCATCGATGATTGGGCAAGCGCGAATGACATCGATTTTGGCGTTTCGATCGGATTGGGCCGCTTCCCGGATCATGGCACACATGTCGAACAGGTCATTGCCGCTGTCGACCAGGCCATGTATCGCAGCAAGCTCACGCAGGGGCGTGGCGGCATTCTCCATGTGGACGGCGCGCCGGGCGGGGCAGCGATAGAAGCGGATATCCTCGGCTAGCAAGCGGGATCATGGATACCGAAGCCCGGGAGCCGCCCGGAGTTCGCCATCCACCCGCAAGAGCTCGCTGCTGAAGGACACCAGTGGGTGTAGAGGGCCGATCCGGCCGTCATTTAATTTCCTTTGCACTGCAAGGCGGACACGTTCCGCCATGCCGCGTCCTGTTCGCCTCCGGTAGTACCAACCCCAAAGTGACGGGTTTTGGCGACACCTGAATTTCCGGATTGCGTATGCAACGATCTGCCCCGCCGGTCCAGGTACCGCATCCGAGTCCCGAGAACGATTCGACAGGAGACCCCTTCATGAATCTGGAGTACATCCCCAGGAAGACCGACAAAGGTCGTGCCGAAGTAGAGACGCGCGCGTTCCGGGTCGGTCATCGCGAGCGTTCCGTTTTGATCATGGTCGATGGCAAGACGCCGGCCAAGGTGCTGCTTGCCAAACTCGCATTCATGAAGAAGGCAGACGCGATTCTCGAGGAATTGCGCGTCGGCGGCTTTATCGATATGGGTAGTCATGAGAATGCGCGGCCGCCGAACATGTTCGCAACAGCGATTCGAGCGACACCGCTGACGCAGGACTTGCGGGCGCGCCGGCAATACGCACGGAATTTCGTCATCGAGGCACTCGGCCCCGCCGGCGACGACCTCGCCATCAAGCTGGAAACCTGCGATTCGCGCGAGGCGCTATTGATGCTGCTGGAGAAATGCCGGGCGGTCATTGAGTCGGGAGCCGGACGGCAACGGGCGCAGGAGTTCTGGAGCGGCCTGGGTCGGGTAGCGATCTCGACCGTCGCGCCGCATCGTCTGGTGGCGTAGTCAGCGTTCCGCCATTGCCAGATTGACGCCCAGCGCGGCGAAAGTCGCCGCGAAGCCGCTGCGTAGCCAGGTCAGGATACGCGGCGAATCGAGTACCCGGGTTCGCACGCTGTGCGCCAGCACGCCATAGCCGACGAATACGACCAGCGTCATCGCCATGAATACGCCGCTCAGAGCCAGCATCTGGAGGAGCGGCGCTTCCGCATGCGGCACGACGAACTGCGGCAGGAAGGCGAGAAAGAAGATCGACAGCTTCGGATTCAGGATGTTCATCAGGAAGGCACGGATAGCGATCCGGCGTCCGCTTGTTTCGCCGGCCGGCGCGTCCAGCGCGATGGCTCCCTTCTCGCGCCACGTAACCCAAGCAAGATATAGCAGATAGGCTGCGCCGGCCAGTTTGAGCGCCTGGAAAACCAGCGCGCTCATGTGCAGGATCGCCGCCAGTCCCATCACGCTCGCCAGCAGATGCGGAACGATGCCGATCGTGCAACCGATTGCCGCGAACACGCTGGCTCGCGAGCCGAGGAACAGACCCGTCGATACGGTGAATGCGACGCCAGTGCCGGGGATCAGCACGACGATCAGCGAAGTAAGCAGGAATTCGGCGGTAATCATTTCGGGCGCGTTGCAGTGAGTGTGGCTGATCCAGGCGCCATGGTGGCAGGGAGAGCGACGATGGTCAATCGGTTCCCGCGCATCGGAAAAGTCAGCCGTCGCGGTACGCCGACCGGCGGGGCCGCTCCTCAATCCGCGAGTTTGCCAAGGAGTTCGGTGAGCTTGGCGATCTCCTTGGCGGTCAGCGCCCGATGGATCTGGCGTGGCGCACTGGCCATCACATCGGCCATGGCAGCTTCGACCAGGCGCTTGCCGGACGGCGTGAGGCGGATGGGGCGAACGCGCTGGTCGGCATTGCTACGGGAGCGTGCGACCAGGCCGCGCGCTTCGAGACTGGCCATGATTTTCGTCAGTCCGCCCGAGGTAACCAGCAGCAGGCTGCGGATTTCGGAGGGTGTCAGTTCGCGCGGCGGCGGGCTGCGGCGCAGGGTGGCGAGAACGTCGAACTCGGCCGGGGTCAGATGGTGGCGGACCCAAACCTCCCGGCTGGGCGCCATGACGGCTTCGCGCGCGCGGTGCAGCGCGAAGACCAGTGCGATCGCCTCAAGATCGACGTTTTCAGACCAATAGCGCCGGTGCATTTCAACCGGATCGGTAACTGGATGTTGCGGTTTTCGGGTCATTTGTAAGCGCCGGTAAAATATCTTCCTGGAAAGATAATCGGCCAATATCATCGGCTTTGCAATCACTTCGGAAGGGCAAGGCCATGAACATTCAACGCAGCTGGGTCACACCGATTACCGCCGGCGCTTTTCTGCTGGTCGGCGTCACGGGGGTGCTGATCTTTTTCCATATCGATTCCGGCGCCAACAAATTCGTACACGAGTGGTTCAGCCTGGTGCTGCTGGGCGGCGCGCTGCTGCATACCACCGCGAACTTCAGCGGCCTCAAAAACCATCTGAGCACGCGGCGCGGCCAGGCGCTGGTCGGCGTCTTCGCCGTCGCATTGCTGATCAGCTTTGCCCCGCTCGGCGAGGAAGGCGAGGACGGGCCGCCGTTCATGGCACCGGTGAAGGCGCTGAGCGGTTCGAGCGTCGCCACGCTGGCGCAGGTGGCGCAGGTTTCGCCGGAACAGATGCGTGCGCGCCTGGCCAATGCCGGTGTGCAGGCGACGTCGGACCAGCAGACGCTGACGGAACTGGTAGGCCCGGATGCGCGCAAGCAGATGCACGTGCTCGGCGACGTTTTTCGCAGCAAAGAGTAGGCAAATGACGCCTCGTCGCCCAATCGCGTTCGGAGTGCTGCTGGCCCTGCTGGCGGGCTGTACGCAGATGCCGCCGCTGCCGGAGTCGGCAGCGCGAAGCAACATTTCGGACGCCTGGGCGAGTGGCCATGCGTCGCCCAAGTCGGCGCCGAAGCAGGATTTGTCGCGTTGGTGGCGACAGCTGAACGATCCGCTGCTGGACGAGTTGATCGAACAGGCATTGACTTCGGCTCCGGACATGCGGCTTGCCCAGGTGCGTCTGAAGCAGGTACGCGCCAGCCGCGATCTCGCCATCGCCGGCTTGTTCCCGAGCCTCGGCGCTTCCGCTTCGGCAACGCGCTCGAAGACGGGAACCGAAGCCGGCGGCAGCGGCGCGGCGCGGTCGCTCTATGCGGCCGGCTTCGACGCCAGTTGGGAACCCTCGATCTTCGGCGGCCAGCGCGATGCGGCGTCGGGCGCGGAAGCGGATGTCGCGGCGAGCGCCGCCACGCTGGAATCGACGCGTGTTTCGCTGGCGGCGGAGGTAGCGCTGGAGTACGTGACGCTGCGCACCTACCAGCAGCGGTTGGCGATTGCCCGCGACAACGCGGCGAGCCAGGCCGAGACCTTGCAGCTCACCGACTGGAAGCAGCAGGCCGGGCTGGCGACCAGTCTCGATGTCGAACAGGCGCGCACCAACCTCGAACAGAGCAAGGGCTCGATTCCGGGCCTGGAAGAAGGTCGCGCGGCGGCCGAGCATCGACTCGCAGTGCTGACCGGGCAGGCCCCTGGCGCATTGCGCGACAAGCTGCGCGACGCGAAGCCGTTGCCGACCGTGCCGGACGGTATTGCCGTCGGCATTCCCGCCGACACCATTCGCCAGCGTCCGGACGTGCGAGCCGCCGAATACACACTGCGCGGCGAGGTTGCGCGCAGTGCCGAGCAGCGGGCGGCGCGCTATCCGAGCTTCAAGCTGAGCGGTTCGTGGGGTTGGCAGGCATTCAGTTCCGCCGCGCTGGGTGGTACCGACACGCTGGTGCGCGCACTGGCGGGCAGCGTGGCGGCGACGCTGTTTGACGGCGGTCGTACCACTGCGCGCATCGCCGCGCAAAGCGCGGTCGAGGAACAGGCGCTGGTAGGTTACGACGCCAGCATTCTCACCGCGCTGGAAGATGTCGAGAACGGCCTGGTTTCCTACGCGGCGGGGCGTGAGCGGCTGGAGACGCGCAAACGCGCGGCCGAGTCGGCGCGCAATGCGGCGCTGCTGGCGCGCACGCTCTACGAAGCCGGCTCGGTCGACTTTCAGACCGTGCTGACGACGGACCGGACGCGGCTCACCGTCGAGGACAGCCTGGCCTCGGCAGAAGGGGACCTGCTTGCCGCTGTCGTCAAACTCTACAAGGCACTCGGCGGAGGCTGGCAGCCCACGTCGGAGACATCGAACACGGCCAATATCGCGGACCCGAAATCATGACCCAGACCAACGCACCGCTTCCCGACTTTCTGCAAACCACCAGGCGCGGGTTCCTGACCGGCAAACGCCGCTGGCTGCTGCTGGCTGCCGTGATCGTTGTCGTCGTTGTGTGGCTGTTGCTGCCGGGCAGTGGACAGAAGCAGGCGCGTTACGTCACCGAGGAAGCGACGACCGGCCATCTGGTCGTGACGGTTTCCGCCAGCGGCACCCTGCAGCCGACACGCTCGGTCGATGTGGGCAGCGAATTGTCCGGCACGCTCGACGAGGTGCTGGTGGACGACAACGACCACGTCAAGCGCGGCCAGGTGATCGCCCGGCTCGATACGTCTAAGCTCGAGGATGCAGTGGTCAAGTCGCGGGCGACGCTGGCACAGATGGAGGCGACCGTTACCGAATCGAAGGCCAGCCTGGCGCGCCTGCGCAAGGTGGCGGAGCTTTCCGGCGGCAAGGTGCCTTCGCAAGCGGATCTGGAAACGGCCGAAGCGGTCCTGCAACGCGCGCAGGCCAGCGAGGCCAGCGCGCGCGCCGCCCTCAAGACCGACGAGACCAACATCACCAAGGCGGTGATCCGCTCGCCCATCAACGGTGTGGTGCTGGCGCGCAAGGTCGAACCCGGTCAGACGGTGGTAGCCGCCATGTCGACGCCGGTCCTATTTACGATTGCCGAAGACCTGACCAAGATGGAACTGGAAGTGGCCGTGGACGAGGCCGATGTGGGCAGCGTCCAGCTTGGCCAGAAGGCCAGCTTCACGGTCTCCGCCTGGCCGGGCCGCAATTTCCCGGCAAGCATCAAGCGGGTCGGCCTGGGTTCCACCATTACCGACAACGTCGTGACCTACAAGACCGTACTGGCGGTGAAGAACGACGATCTGGCGCTGCGGCCGGGGATGACGGCCACCGCGCGCATCGTGACGGCCGATCGCGACAACGTCCTGCTGGTGCCCAATGCCGCCTTGCGCTTTGCGCCAGCCAACGGTGCGGCAGCCGCGGCGCCGGCCGGCAGCCTCATCTCCAAGCTCATGCCGCGCCCGCCGCGGTCGACGCCGTCACGCAACAACCACAAGGATACGTCGGCCAATTCGCCCCAGGTCTGGGTGCTCGGCGAGCAAGGCAAGCCGCAGCCAGTCGCCGTGCAGACCGGTGCCAGCAACGGCCGGCAGACAGAGGTTGCCGGCGGCGACCTGAAGCCCGGCATGGCGGTGATCACCGACTATCAGGGCGCCGCGCAGTGAGTGGGAACGCGCCGGCGCCGCTGATTTCCTTCCGCCAGGTCACCAAGACCTATGGCGAAGGCACGGCCGCCTTCCAGGCGTTGGCTGGCGTCGATCTCGACATTGACGCGGGCGAGTTCGTGGCCATCATGGGGCCCTCCGGTTCTGGCAAAAGCACTATGATGAACATCCTGGGCTGCCTGGACACGCCCACGCGCGGCGCCTACCTGTTCCGCGGCGTGCCGGTGCAGTCGCTGGGCCGGGACCAGCGCGCCCTGCTGCGCCGCCACTACCTCGGCTTCGTATTCCAGGGCTTCAACCTGCTGGCGCGCACCTCGGCGCAGGAGAACGTCGAATTGCCGCTGCTCTATCGCGGCGAGGATACGGCGCATCGCCACGAGGCGTCGCGGCGGGCGCTGGCGCAAGTGGGACTGGACGGCTGGGAGCACCACACGCCCGGGGAACTTTCCGGCGGCCAGCAGCAGCGCGTCGCCATCGCCCGCGCCATCGTCACCGAGCCGCTGGTGCTGCTCGCCGACGAGCCGACCGGTAACCTCGACAGCAAGCGCAGCCACGAGATCATGGAACTGCTGGTGAAGCTCAACCACGAGCAGGGCATCACCGTCATCATGGTCACCCACGAACCGGATATGGCCGACTATGCGAGGCGCACGGTGCGCTTTGCCGACGGCAGCGTCGACAGCGACCGGCGCAAGGAGGCCGCATGAGCCAGATGCTGCTGAACGCGTTGCTGCTGGCCTGGCGGTCCATCCGGCGCAACCTGATGCGCTCCTTCCTGACGGTGCTCGGCATCGTCATCGGCGTTGCCGCCGTCGTCACCATGGTGACGCTGGGCAATGGCGCCACGCGCATGGTGGCCAACCAGATTTCCAGCCTCGGCAGCAATCTGATGATCCTGCGGCCCGGCCAGCATCTCGGACCGGGGCGGGACAGCGCCGGTGCGTCCAACTTCAAGCTGGCCGATGTCGAGGCGATCCAGAACCAGATCACCTCGTTGAAGGCGGTGGCTCCCGTGGTGGGCAGCAAGGTCACGCTGGTGGCCGGTAACCAGAACTGGTCGTCGCAGGTGAGCGGCACCACCAACGACTACTTCACGGCGGGAAACTGGAAGCTCGCCTCTGGTCGGGAATTCACTGCCGACGAAGAGGCCATGGGGCGCGCCGTCTGCGTGATCGGCGCCACCGTCAAGACCCAACTGTTCGGCAACGCATCGCCCGTCGGCGACGAACTGCGGGTGAAGAACTTCTCCTGCGAAGTGATCGGCCTGCTGACGGCGAAGGGGCAGGGCGCGATGGGCAATGACCAGGACGACATCGTGCTGATGCCGATCCGCACGGCACAGCGCCGCCTCACCGGCAACCAGGATGTGTCGATGATCATGCTGTCGTTGCGGGACGGAGTGAACGCTGCGCCGGTGATGGAACAGATTCGCAGCCTGATACGCGAACGGCGCAAGCTGTCCGAAAACGACGAGGACGACTTCAACGTCATGGACACCAAGCAGATCGCGCAAACGCTCTCCGGCACCATCCGCACCATGACCGGCCTGCTCGGTGCCGTGGCCGCGGTCAGCCTGCTGGTCGGCGGCATCGGCATCATGAACATCATGCTTGTCTCGGTCACCGAACGCACGCGGGAGATCGGCATCCGCCTCGCCATCGGCGCACTCGAACACGAAGTGCTGCTGCAATTCCTGATCGAAGCCGTGGTGCTCTCGGCCCTGGGCGGTCTGCTCGGCATCGTGCTGGCGTTCGTCGCCTGTCTCGGCCTGACCGCGCTGATGAACATGCCTTTCCTGTTCACACCGAGCATCAACCTGCTCGCCTTCGGCTTCTCGGCGCTGATCGGCGTCGTCTTCGGCTACATGCCCGCCCGCCGCGCCGCCAGCCTCGACCCTATCGTCGCCTTGCGCTACGAGTAGCCGCGAAAAGTATGAAGCGTTGCTCCATCCCTCGCCTTGCTCGGGACCGTCACTTCGTGACGTCCTGCGCCCTTCGGGCTGATCAGCCGTGGCGGGACGCTGAGAAGAAAGTTGGCGTTCGTCCCCAATTGCCCGGAATCAATTCGAACCTGGCCAATTCGATTCAGCCCGCCGACGACCATTGGTCATGGCGATCCCGGCGCTCCTGGCGGTAGTTCGTGACTTCGAGGCGAATACCGTCAGGGTCGGCGAAGAAGGTAGCCCAATAGTCCGGGGCGTATTCCGGGTAGAGCTTTGCTGCCGACGCCTCGACGCCGGCGGCACGAAGCTGGTCGGCAACGGCTACCACATCGGCGATCGAGTCGACACGAAGGCAGAAGTGATGGAGTCCTGGCGCATAGGCATCGTGCCCGGACGAATTGCGTGACGGGCGAAGAACATAGCCGAAGTGACGATTGAAGTACTGGACGTGCGGATCGCCACCGAGGACAAATTTGTTCTTTCGGAAGCCAAGTACCTCAAGCAGGACCTGGTCGTAGAAACGCTCGGAGCGCGAAAGATCGGACACTGTGATGTAGATATGGTCGATTCCGGTGACTTCGGTCATGGCGTTGAGCTGTGAGTGCGGGGCTGGCAACAAGGGGTAAGGTTGAATTGATCGTTTGCGGATTCCGGCCGCTGTACGCGAGCGGCCATCATGCCAAACCGATCGCGTGGCGGCAATGCAAAAAGTCAGCCGTGGCGGGACGCCACCTTGGGCCGCTTACTTGGTGGCGGCGAGCAGTTCGAGCAGGGCGGGGCCGTAGCGGCTGACTTTGGCTTCGCCGATGCCGTTGATGGCGAGGAGTTCGGCGGGGGTTTGCGGGCGGTGGGTGGCCAGTTCCTGCAAAGCGCGGTCGTGGAGGATCACGTAGGCGGGGACGCCTTGTTCGCGGGCGGTCTGGCCGCGCCACTGGCGCAGGGTGTCGAAGAGGCCGGCGTGAGCGGGCGGCAGGTTGAGGGGGGCGAAGTTGGTGTACTTCTGCTTGGACTTGGCTTGCGTCTTCTTGGTGACCACTTGCCGGCGCAGCATGAGCGTGGTTTCGTTCTTCAGCACGGGGCGTGCGGCGTCGGTGAGTTTGAGCGCGCCGTAGTGCTGGGCGTCGGCGTAGAGCAGGCCGCCGGCGAGGAGTTGGCGGGCGACGCTGCGCCAGGTAGCTTCGTCGAGGTCGGCGCCGACGCCGAAGGTCTGGAGTTGGTCGTGGCCGAACTGAGAGACCTTCTCCGTATGCTTGCCACACAGGATATCGATGAGATGGGCGGCGCCGAAGCGCTGGCCACTGCGCAAGCAGGCGGACATGAACTTCTGTGCGGCGACGGTGCCGTCCCATAGTTCGGGTGGCGTCTGGCAGGTGTCGCAGTTGCCGCAGGCATCGCGCATCTCGCCGAAGTAGTTGAGCAGCACGGTGCGCCGGCAGCCGGCGGCTTCGCAGTAGGCGAGCATGGCGTCGAGCTTCTGGCGTTCGATGCGCTTCTGTTCGTCGGGCGCGACGGATTCGTCGATGCGCTGGCGGTGGATGACGACATCGTTGAGGCCGTAGGTCATCCAGGCTTCGGCGGGCTCGCCGTCGCGGCCGGCGCGGCCGGTTTCCTGATAGTAGGCTTCGAGGCTCTTGGGCAGGTCGAGGTGGGCGACGAAGCGCACGTCGGGTTTGTCGATGCCCATGCCGAAGGCGATGGTGGCGACCATCACTACGGCGTCGTCGCGGACGAAGCGCTGCTGGTGCTGGCGCCGCGTCTCGGCGTCGAGGCCGGCGTGGTAGGGCAAGGCGTCGACGCCCTGGGTTTGCAGCCAGATGGCTCTACTGCGGACACGTCTGTGCGGGCTGTCATTTCGTACTATGGTCCACCCGATATGGCGGCATTGCATGATGACATGGAAGCCCGCTTTGACGTGTTATTCAAAGGGCAGATGGGACAGA
>JBNKCS010000019.1:0-23081 GCA_050287865.1 Rhodocyclaceae bacterium
GCGAGCCGAGCAGGTAGGGCTCGGTCGGCATCAGCTCGGACATCTTCTTCTCGGGCTCGATGTTCTCGCCAACCCAGATACCGCACTGGCCGACGCACATGTCGAGGAAGTCTTCCCAGGCCTCGGCTTCGAGGTGCTTCACTTCCTTGGCGGACAGGGTCTCGCGCAGCTTGGCCAGCGCGGTGACGGTGTCCATGTAGATCGGGCCGCGACCTTCCTTCATTTCCTTCAGCATCAGGTGGTTGCGCAGGCAGGACGCCGGCACAGCCGCTTGGCCGTAGGGAGGATAGTCGTTCAGCATTTCCTTGTTCTTGGCCATGTAGTCTTCGCCGTAGGCGTTGGCAGCCTTGGCCTTGAACAGCAGGAACCAGGCACCGACCGGGCCGTAACCGTCCTTGAAGCGGGCGGGCACGAAGCGGTTTTCCATCATGGTCAGCTCGGCGCCGGCTTCCGCCGCCATCGAGTAGGTCGAACCGGCGTTCCACACCGGGTACCAGGCGCGGCCCTGGCCTTCACCGACGGAGCGGGGACGGAACAGGTTGACGCAGCCACCGGCGGCCAGCAGCACAGCCTTGGCCTTGTAGATGTAGATCTTGTTTTCGCGGACGGAGAAGCCAGCGGCACCGGCGATGCGCGTCGGATCGTTCTTGTCGTTGATCAGGTGCACGATGAAGACGCGTTCCTGGATGCGATCCAGGCCCAGGGCCTTCTTGGCGGCTTCGGCAACGATCCACTTGTAGGATTCGCCGTTGATCATGATCTGCCACTTGCCCGAACGGACCGGCTGACCGCCGTCCTTGAGCGCCGGCAAACCTTCGCGGATGGATTCCGCGCCGTCGTGACGAACGCCGTCGGCGTCGGTCTTCCAGATCGGCAGGCCCCATTCTTCGAAGAGGTGCACGGAGTCATCGACGTTACGGCCAACATCGTAGGCCAGGTCGTCGCGGGTGATACCCATCAGGTCGTTGGAGACCATGCGGGCGTAGTCGGCGGGATCCTGCTTGTCGCCGATGTAGGTGTTGATAGCGGAGAGGCCCTGGGCGACGGCGCCCGAGCGGTCCAGCGCAGCCTTGTCGACCAGCTTGATTTTCAGTTCCTTGCCGGTTTCGGCCTTGACGGCTTCGGCCCAGCGCATGATTTCATAACCGGCACCGCAGCAGGCCATGCCGCCGCCGATCAACAGGACGTCAACTTCTTCCTGGACGATTTCCGGATTGTCAAAAGTTCCAGCCATTGTCTTGTTCCTCGATTCGTTGGATTACTTGCGGATCAGTTCAGCGGCGTTGCCAGAGCGATAGCCGCCCATGACGTCCCGGGTGAACGAGCCGATCGCCTCGATGTCGGCCAGCTTCGGCATCGGCTTGCCACCGAACGGATCGATGGAGCCTTCGGCCGTCGTGCGGATCGGGAACTTGAAGCGCTTGACGTTGCCGTTGCGGAACTTGATGGTCCACATGATGGAATCGGAACCGCGCATCGGCTGCACCTGGCCGCCCAGCGGCACGACGTCAGCGTAGTGGCGGCATTCGATGGCGCCTTGCGGGCAAATCTTGACGCAGGAATAGCACTCCCAGCACTGCTCGGGCTCCTGGTTGAACGCCTTCATGGCATGGCCGGTATCGGAACCGTCCTTGTCCAGCTTCATCAGATCGTGCGGGCAGATGTACATGCAAGCGGTCTTGTCCTGGCCCTTGCAGCCGTCGCACTTTTCGGTACGAACATAGGTTGGCATTGCTTACTCTCCTTGCTAGCTAACAATCCGCTGCTTTTAGTAATCAGCGGTCCATTCAGATTCCGGGACCTACCTTGGCCGGGGCGTATCGCGAATCCGCTTCCGGCGGGCCCAGACTTCCAAATTCCTCAGGCGACCCTCATGCGGCAGAGTGGCCCTTCAACTCGACCTTGACGTTCTGCTCGGCGCTCAGGCTCTTGTAGTACTTCTGCAGAACCTTGGCCACTTCCGGGCGGCTGAATTCGACCGGCAGGTCCTGGCCTTCCGACAGCATCGAACGCACCTTGGTACCGGACAACAGGATGCGGTCGTCCTTGGTGTGCGGGCAGGTGCGCTGCGAAGCCATGCCGCCGCACTTGTTGCACCAGAAAGTCCAGTCGATGTTCATGTTGACCGTCTCCAGCGAGCCCTTCGGGATCTCGTCGAAGATGTGCTGGGCGTCGAACGGGCCGTAGTAGTCGCCGACACCGGCGTGGTCGCGGCCGACGATCAGGTGCGAGCAGCCGTAGTTCTGGCGGAACAGCGCGTGCAGCAGCGCCTCGCGCGGCCCGGCGTAACGCATGTCGAGCGGATAGCCGGCCTGGATGACGGTGTTCGGGGCGAAGTAGTTGTCGACCAGGGTGGCGATCGCCTCGGAACGAACCTCGGCGGGGATATCGCCCGGCTTGAGGTTGCCCAGCAGCGAGTGAACCAGCACACCGTCCATCGTCTCGATGGCGATCTTGGCCAGGTACTCGTGGGAGCGGTGCATCGGGTTGCGCGTCTGGAAGGCGGCGATGCGCTTCCAGCCGAGCTTTTCGAACGTGGCGCGGGTCTCGGCTGGCGTCATGAACTGCTCGCCGTACTTTTCCTTGAATCCGCCGGTCGAAAGCACTTTGACCGGACCGGCCAGGTTGTACTTGCCCTGGGCCATGACCATCTTGACGCCCGGGTGCTCGGTGTCCGCAGTCTTGTACACCTGCATGCACTCGTGGGCCTTGTCGATGCTGTACTTCTCGGTGACCTTCATGGTCGCCAGAATCTCGCCGCTCTGACCGTCCAACAGCGCGATCTCGCTGCCGACCTTGATGGCTTCGTCGTCGGTGGAGAGAGTGACGGGAATCGGCCAAAACAGGCCGCTGCTCATCTTCATGCCGTCACAAACGCCTTCCCAGTCGTTGTGGGTCATGAAGCCGTCGAGCGGGGTAAAACCTCCGATGCCGAGCATGATGATGTCGCCGGCTTCGCGCGAGCTCACCTTCAGTTGCGGCAGGGACTTGGCGCGATCCTGCTCGGCCTTGAGGGCATCGCCCTGCAAAAGCAAAGGCTTGAGCGGCCCACCGCCGTGGGGATTTACGAGTGACATGGAATCTGCTCCTCCCGTTATTGGGTCTGATTCTTTGGAGGATGCGAAGGCTAGCACTTCCCCGGAACCCCCATAAACTCATTTTTTGATGCCCGAATAAGCGACCCCAATTTTGCTTATCGGGGCCGGCGACCGGGATCAATCAATGCGAAAGATTTCCGGGGCGTGCCTGGTAATACCTGAGTGTAACGAACAAATATAGCCGCCCTGCCCGGGGCGGAGAGAGGAGGCAGAGAGCCTTGATTTTGCCGCCGACTTTCATGGTCGTGTCGCAACCAATACACCATGAAATTCAGCGGGCGTTTTCCTGTCTCGCTTCCTCGGCCTGCTTTGCCTTCAACTCCCGAAGGCGAGCGTCAACCTGGGAGCGGTCGTAGAAATCCCCATCCGGGGCTTTTTGCGCCAATTGCAGCTGTTCGATGGCGGACAGGGTCTGCCCCTGAAGCGCGTAGGACTCCCCCTGGGCCCAGTGCTGGCGAAACTGCTTGCCCTGCATGGCGTAGGCCTTCGCCTGCAGATCGCGCATGCGGAAATCCGTCGTATGGCCGATCTGGTCGGCAGCCACGAATTTCAGCGCCTCGTCCGCCCGCCGGTTGGCAAGCAGCGCGTCGACCAGGGCGTAAGCCACCGCCCGATCGTTCGGGTAGCGCGCCGCTGCCGCGCGCAGGACCCTGGCCGCACCCGCTGTGTCCCTCTTCGCAGTCAGAACTTCCGCCGCAAGGGTTTCGACCATCGGCGACAGAACCTTCAGCCGTCGCAACTCGGCAATCTGCGCCTCGGCGGCATCCGGTTTCTTGGCTCTCAGGTACGCCCTGGCCAGGCCGTAACGGGTCGCCGGCTCCGAAGCGAACTTCCTGTCCTTCAAGCGTGTTTCGAAATCAACCACGACATCCTCGGCGTCGCCCTCTTGCGCCCGAATCTTGGCTTGGACCAGCTTGAAGTCGAGCGAATCGGGAACCTGCTTGTAGGGACGGAGCTGGATACGGTTATCCATGTCGGCGATCCGTTCCGTGGTTAGCGGGTGGGTCCGCAAGTAACCCGGGGCGTTGTTTTCATAGAGGCGGCCGAACTTCTGCAGGCGCTCGAAGAAAGAGGCCATGTCGCGAATGTCGAAGCCCGCCTTTTCCAGGAGTTGCAGCCCCATCCGGTCGGCCTCGCGTTCGAAGTCCCGGGAATAGTTCAGCTGGTTCTGGATACCGGCGGCCTGACCTGCCGCGACCGCGCCGATCGCCACGTCGGGGTTGCTTCTCGCAGCCAAAACGGCCGCCGCCATCGCCAGCATGGCGGCAAGTTGCCCCTGGTTCTGCTTGGCGACCATTCTGGCCAGGTGGTGCTGGGTGACGTGGGAAATCTCGTGGGCGAGCACCGAGGCCAACTCGGATTCAGACTGCGCCGCGAGAATCAGGCCGGTATGGACGCCGATATAGCCGCCGGGCATCGCGAAGGCGTTGAGCGTAGGGTCCCGCAATGCGAAGAACCGGAAGTCCGGATGTTCGCCCTCAATTTGCAGCGCCAGGCGGTGTCCCAGTCCGTCGAGATAACCCGTGATTTCCGGATCGTCGACGTAGCTTGGTTCACGCAGGCGAATCTCGCGCATTGTGGCCTCGCCGATCTTCTTCTCCATCTGTGGCGAGAGATCGCCCTGGGCCGACTCGCCCAAATCGGGCAAGCCCTCGGCGAGCGCGACGGGAACCAGGCCGAGCAACAGCACGGCCAGCGAGGGGAAAAAGCGAATTCGACGCATGAAGGCTATGATAGCGGTGACACCGGTTGCCCGGCGTCACCCCTCAATCCGGATTTGTAAGTAGATGTCACAGGACGATCTTACTCACTTCGACGCGACAGGCCAGGCCCACATGGTCGATGTCGGCAGCAAGCCGGAAACGGAACGCATCGCGAGGGCCGAGGGCAGCATTCGCATGCGACCCGAAACACTGGCGTTGGTTCTTGCTGGCGATGCCAAAAAGGGCGACGTGCTCGGCATCGCCCGGATCGCCGCTATCCAGGCGGCCAAGCGCACCGGCGAGTTGATTCCGCTTTGCCATCCGATCCCGCTGACGCGCGTCGCAGTGGAGTTCGCAATCGACGAGAACGACTCGTCGATCACCTGCGAGGTGGTCGCCCAGACGGTCGGCCGCACCGGAGTGGAAATGGAAGCGATGACGGCAGCGACAGTTGCGCTGCTGACCATATATGATATGTGCAAGGCGGTCGACCGGGGGATGACGATCAAGAGCGTACGTCTGCTGGAAAAAGCAGGCGGCAAATCGGGGCACTGGCAGGCGGATTCGCATCCCGACAGCGAAGGTCGTTGAATTTGTTTTGCGACATTGGGAATAATTTCCGCGGATGCGGCGTCTACCAATCACACCGGTCGTTATAAGTCGATACAAACATACAACCCAAGGAGGAGATTCCCAGATGGACACGTTTCGCAGATCGATGTTGAAAGGAGCCGGGGCGGGAGGCGTCCTGGCGGTTGCCCTGGCGGCCGGCCTGCTCAAGCCCGCCCGCGCGTTCGCGGCCGAGGGATGGAATAGCGCAGCATTCGAAGCCAAGGATGTCGCCGGCGCGCTCAAGGGCATCGGCGCCGACAGTGTTGCCGACAGCAAGGACATCGTCCTCAAGGCCCCGGATATCGCCGAAAACGGCGCCGTGGTGCCGGTCGAAGTGATCAGCAACATCCCCAATACAGTGTCCATCTCGGTACTGTCGCTGAAGAATCCTACGCCACTGGCGGCCTCGTTCGAATTCGCGAATGGCGCCGTGCCGGCACTCCAGATTCGCGTCCGACTGGCCGAAACCACCCAGGTCCGCGCTATCGTGAAAACGGCGGACGGCAAGTACTTCGCGACGCAGAAGGAAGTCAAGGTCACCGTCGGCGGCTGCGGCGGCTGATCCCGACCCGACGACCTTCCTCCAACCTATTTCAGACAGGAACAAGACAATCATGGCAGATCGAATGAAAATCCGCGCCACGATGGCCGGCGACGTTGCCGAGATCAAGGTATTGATGGCACACCCGATGGAAAACGGCCAGCGCAAGGACGCCGGCAAGACCATTCCGCCGCACTTCATCCAGAACATCTCGGTCGAGGTAGGCGGCAAGATGGTGATCCAGGGCCAGACCGGTACCTCGGTGTCGCGCAACCCGGTGTTCGGCTTCAAGGTCAAGGACGCCAAGGCCGGCGACAAGGTCGTCATTACCTGGCGCGACAGCAAGGGCGACTCCCGCACCGACACCACAACCATCAACTGACGCGCCTGCCGGAGATGTCCGGCGGACGTCAAGGACTCCCCGCCCGCGGGGAGTCTGTTTCTTGCGGCATCGAAGTAAAGTCATGGAATAAAGGCGAGGTGCCCGCCGTCTAATAAAGAAGACAGAGAGGAGACAGGATGGATCTGCTGAAATTCATCGGCCGGACCCGTCAGTTCGAGCGGCAGCTGGAGGAAAGTCGCCCGCGCTTGTGGCGCCTCGCCCACACCTGGTGCCGGAACGGCGCCCTGGCGGACGACCTGGTTCAGGAGGCCTTGTCCAAGGGGCTGAAGCATCACGGACAACTGCGCGAGGAGGCATCGTTGCACGCCTGGTTGTGCGGCATCCTCGCCCACTGCTGGCACGATTACCTGCGTTCGCATCGGCACATGGATAACGTCGCCGATATCGACGAGTCCCTGCTGGTCGCCGACGGAACCCCCGAAGCCGAATGCCTGCAAAGTCAGATTGTCATGCGCGTACGCCGCGCCGTCGCGGACCTCCCCGTCCCGCAGCGCGAGGTCGTGACGCTGGTCGATCTCGAAGAATTTTCCTACGCTGAAGTCGCCGCGATCCTGGAGATTCCCATCGGGACAGTCATGAGCCGACTGTCGCGGGCCAGGGCGACGCTGAAGGAGCGGTTGCGCGAGCACAACGCCTGCAGCCTTGCGACTCCCCGGATTGCGAGGGTCAAATGAACCGTGAAATCTCCGAAGAGTTACTGAACGCCTTTGCCGACAACGAACTCGACGGCGCCGAAAAAGCGGAAGTACTCGAGTGCATCGCCGCCGACGAGCGTTTGCGCGCCAAGGTCTGCGAAACCTGGCACCTCAAGGAGCTGGTGCGCAGTGCCCATCCGCTGGGCGATAAACACGGCCCCAGGAAGAAACCGGATCGCTGGCGACTGCTCGGGTTGCCGCTGGCGGCCTGCCTGCTGCTGGCGGTCGGCGCAAGTTCCGGCTGGCTGGCGCGCGACCAGATCGACGAGTTTCAGGTATCCGGCGCCGACCTGCGGGCCATTCAGGCCAATGGCGGCCGAGTTGTCCTGCATCTGGTTTCCGGAGACGCGGCCGAGATCGACAAGGCACTGCGCAAGGCTGAGCAGCTCGCCGAGGCGCACAACCTGGAGGGAGGAGTCATTCAGGTCGAAGTCGTCGCCAACGGGCCGGGCATCCGCATGCTGCAGGACGGCGCATCCCGGCTCGCGTCGCGCGTCGTCAGGATCAGCGCGCAGCACAAGAACATTCGATTGGTGGCATGCAACGAAACACTGAATCGGCTTCGCGAACGCGGCGTGGACATCGTCTTGCTGCCGGAAGTGGATGTCGTGCCATCGGCCATCAAGGAAATCGCCACGCGGATCGATCAGGGATGGCGCTATTTGCAGGTTTAGCGGGAAAAACACTGGTCAGCGCGCTTGGCAACTGTCGAGCGTAGCGAGCCAATCAGTTATCTCCCCGCGAGGGGAGGACGGGAGGGGCGGGCCCATTTGCCAGTTGGAGGCACCGCAACAACCGTGCATTTCATGGCGCGGGGCGGCACTTCGGAGCCGTGAGCGTTAAGCAGGTCTAACAGAGGAGGAGACATGAAAAACACAATATTGGTCGGCATTGCGCTGATGCTCGGCGTACTGCCACCGCTGACTTTTGCCCAGGAGAAGGACGCCACAGAAGCCGAGTTCGAGAAGTTCCGGGCGGAAATGGAGGATTCCAATCCGGCCGAGCTGTTCGAAATGAAGGGCGAGGATCTCTGGAACGAGAAGCGCGGCCCGAAGAATGTTTCCTTGGCCGAAAGCTGCGATCTCGGTCAGGGCGTCGGCGTGGTCAAGGGCGCCTACGTGGCGATGCCGCGCTATTTCGCCGATGCCGACGCGGTCATGGATGCCGAACGGCGAATCGTCTGGTGCATGGTCGAAAAGCAGGGCTTCAACTTTGACGATATCGCCAAGAAGCCGTTCCAGGGCCGCAACGATACCAGCGCCCCCGACATCACCAATCTGGTCACCTTCGTCGCTGCGGGCTCCAAGGGCATGACGATCGCCGTGCCGCTGAACGATCCCAAGGTCAAGGACGCCTATCTGACCGGCAAGGAGATCACCAAGTACCGCGCCGGCCCCTACGACTTTTCGTGCAACACCTGCCACGGCGTCGACGGCAAGCGCATCCGCATGCAGAACCTGCCCAACCTCAGCACCGGCAAGGGCGCCATCAAGGGCGTGCAGGGCTGGCCGGGCTACCGGATGACCGGCGGCATCATGCTCACCCACCAGTGGCGCATCAACGACTGCTTCCGCCAGCAGCGTTTCCCCGAGCCGAAGTACGCCTCGGAAGTCATCACCGACATCCTGACCTACATGACCGGCAACGCCAATGGCCAGATCTACAACGGCCCCGGCATCAAGCGCTGACAGGGAGACAGAAGACATGAAAACCAAAGCCATTTCGCTGGCGGTCTCCGCCGCCATCATCGCCGGTGCCTGCACGACGGCCATGGTCGTCCCCGACCACCATGCCCAGGCGCTGGAAATCATCAAACGCGACTTCAAGCCGCGCGGCCAGGCAGGACTCGACCGTCTCGATGCCGATCCGCTCCAGGCAGTCTGCAACCGTACCGACAACAATCCGCCGCAGAGCATCGCCCACCAGATGCAAAACGAACAACTCGCCACCGTGAAATATCCGGACGACGGCGTATTGATGGGCGACTGGAAGAAGGGCGAGAAGCTGGCCCAGAGCGGCAAAGGCTTCACCTGGAAGGACAAGCCTGGCCTGCCGGTCGGCGGCAACTGCTACAACTGCCACCAGATCAGCCCCAACGAATCCTCCTTCGGCACCATCGGGCCCAGCCTCTTCCAGTTGGGCAAGATTCGCGGCAACACGCCGGACATGCAGAAGTACGTCTACGGCAAGATATACAACTCCAAGGCGTTCAACCTCTGCTCGGAAATGCCGCGCTTCGGCCATATCGGCGCGCTGGATACCGACCAGATCAAGGATCTGGTCGCCTTGCTGCTCGATCCCGAGTCGCCAGTAAACAAGTGAACCGCCGCGAGTTCCTGCAGGTGCTGGCCGCCGCTTCGGCGGCCGGCATGAGCCTCGACGCGCGTGATGTGCTGGCAGGGCAAGGCGCGGATCGTTTCTATGACCTGCCGCGCTTCGGCAATGCGCACTTTCTGCACTTCACCGATTGCCATGCGCAACTCCTGCCGGTGTGGTTCCGCGAGCCGAACGTGAATCTCGGCTTCGGTACCGCGACCGGTCGCGTGCCGCATTTGGTTGGTGAGCATCTGCTCAAGGCCTTCGGCATCAAGCCTGGTACGCGCGAAGCTTATGCCTTCACCTATCTGGATTTCGCGCAGGCGGCGAAGACCTACGGCCGCGTCGGCGGCTTCGCCCACCTGACCACCCTGGTCAAGCAGTTGCGCGCCAGCCGTCCCGGCGCCCTGCTGCTCGATGGCGGCGACACCTGGCAGGGTTCGGCGACGGCGCTGTGGACCAAGGGCCAGGACATGGTCGACGCCTGCAAGCTGCTCGGCGTGAACATGATGTCTCCCCACTGGGAATTCACGCTGGGTGCCGAACGCGTGAAGCAGATCGTCGACAACGACTTCAAAGGCAAGATCGACTTCCTCGCCCAGAACGTCAAGACCACCGACTTCGGTGATCCGGTGTTCGCGCCCTACGCCATGCGCGACATGAATGGCGTGAAGGTGGCGGTGATCGGCCAGGCCTTCCCCTACACGCCTATCGCCAACCCGCGCTGGATGGTGCCCGACTGGAGCTTCGGCATCCAGGACGACAACATGCAGAAGGTGGTCGACGAGGTGCGTGCCCAGGGCGCGCAGGCGGTCGTCGTGCTCTCGCACAACGGCATGGACGTCGACCTGAAGATGGCGACCCGGGTCACCGGCATCGACGCCATCCTCGGCGGCCACACCCACGACGGCGTGCCGCAACCGGTCAAGGTGAAGAATGCCAAGGGCGTGACGCTGGTCACCAACGCCGGCTCGAATGGCAAATTCCTCGGCGTGCTCGATTTCGACGTCAAGGGCGGCAAGGTGCACGACTTCCGCTACAAGCTGCTGCCGGTATTCAGCAACCTGCTGCCAGCCGATGCTGAAATGGCGGCGCTGATCGACAAGGTGCGGGCATCCCACCTGCCAAAGCTGCAAGAGCAGTTGGCGGTGACGGAAGGCCTGCTCTATCGGCGCGGCAACTTCAACGGTTCGTGGGACCAGTTGATCCTCGACGCCATGATCGACGTCAAGGGCGCGGACATCGCCTTCTCGCCCGGCTTCCGCTGGGGCACCAGCATCCTGCCCGGCGAGGCGATTACCTTCGAGCAGTTGATGGACCAGACGGCGATCACCTATCCGCAATCGACCTTGACCGAGATGAGCGGGGAACAAATCAGGACGATCCTCGAAGACGTCGGCGACAACCTGTTCAACCCCGACCCCTACTACCAGCAGGGCGGCGACATGGTGCGCGTCGGCGGCATGACCTATGCCTGCGACCCGAACGCCAAGGTCGGCAACCGCATCCGGGACATGCGCATCGGCGACAAACCCATAGAGGCAGGCAAGACCTACAAGGTGGCCGGCTGGGCGCCGGTCGGCGAAGGTGTCGCAGGCGAGCCGATCTGGGACGTGGTGGCGACTTGGCTGCGCGACAAGAAGACGGTGACGCCACGCAAGCTCAACACGCCCCGGCTGATCGGCATGGACGGCAACGCCGGCCTGGCTTCCTGATACCTGTCATTCGGAGTCCGTGCAAACAGGAACGCAACTCGGTCAGCCAAAGTCGCGAGTGCGGTAGCAGCCGGCTGCACATCGGGTGGATAATCCCCCCGCCATGGCCAAAGAAATCGAACTCAAGCTTGCGCTGCCGGAATCGGCACAGCGCGCCTTTCTCCGCCACCCGCTACTGAAGTCGGCGAGTTCCCGGCAAACCGCCCAGGTGGTGAGTATTTACTACGACACACCGGACCTGGCGCTGAAAAAGTCAGGCGTGGCGGTACGCCTCCGCCGCCAGGGCCGCACCTGGCTGCAAACCGTGAAATGCGCCGGCAACAGCGCGGGCGGGCTTTCCGACCGGCCCGAGTGGGAAACGCCCTACGGCGGCCATTTCGACTTTTCGGGCGTCGACGATCACGACGTGCGCGCCCGGCTGGAGAGGCGCAGCGTCCTGTCGCGGCTAACGCCGTTGTTCGAGACCAGTTTCCGGCGCACCACCTGGAGCTTCGGCAACCTGCTGCTGATGTTCGATCGCGGCTGGATCGCCGCCGCCGGACGGCGCGAGGCGATTTCCGAACTCGAATTCGAACTGGCCGGTGGCGAGGTCGGCGAGTTGTTCACGCTCGCCGAAGCCCTGGCCGAGCGACTGCCCCTGCTGCCCGCTCCCCTGTCGAAGGCCGAACGTGGCGTTCGGCTGCATCTGAATGCGGCGCCGTCGCCCACCCGCGCAGGCAGGATTCCGCTCGTTCCGGAGATGTCGCCCCAGGAGGCCTTCCGTACGGTCGCGCTCTCCTGTCTCGACCAGATGCAGCGCAATCACGCCGGTGCCGTTACCAGCGAAGATCCGGAGTACATCCACCAGATGCGCGTCGCCACGCGACGGTTGCGCGCCTGCCTGCGCCTGTTCGCCCCGGTGTTGCCGCCGGGATATGCCGATGCCCTGTTGCCGCCGCTGCACGAAATGATGGAACCGCTGGGCAAAGCGCGCGACCTCGACGTGTTGCTGATGGAAATCTGCGCCCCGGTGACCACCGCCCTGCCGGAAGAACCGCGCCTTTCGGCCCTCGCCGGTGTCGTTACGGAAGATCGCTACACCGCGCGACGCAACGCCGTCCGCGCCCTGGAGTCGCTCAGTTTTGGCCGGTTGATGATTCGCTACGCCGCGCTGCTGCATGCACCGATTCCCGTCGTGCCCGACACTCCCCTGTCGGTAGGCGAGTTCGCCGACGGTCGCCTGCGGAATCTTCGCCGCAAAGTACGTGCGCGCACGCGCGCCGCACGGCTCGACGATCCGGCCAGCCTGCACGCCCTGCGCATCGGTATCAAACGGCTGCGCTACGCGCTGGAGTTCTTCGCCTCGCTCTCCCGCGGCAAATCGCGACGGCGCCTGGCCGAATGGCTCGCCGAAGCGCAGGGAACCCTGGGCGAACTCAACGACCTCGCCAACGCCGGCGACTTGCTGATGACTTGCGCCGGCCACGATGAGCGACTGCGCGAAGCCGTCACGCTCATCGGCGGCTGGCACGGTCCACGGCATGCCAGGTTGATGGCGCGTCTGCCGAAGTTGCTGGATGCGCTTCTGGCTCTTTCCCATTCACATCGGTAACGGACATGCAACGCAAACCGGCGAGAATGGCGGATGATGACAAGCGGGAGACGACGATGGACCTGATCCTCTGGCGCCACGCCGAAGCCGAGGACGGCGATGGCCGGATGCCCGACACGAAGCGGCGCCTGACGGCGCGGGGCGAAAAGCAGGCGCGCAAGATGGCGGCCTGGCTCAACGCCAGACTGCCGAAACAGACTGTCGTACTGGTCAGTCCCAGCGAACGCACCCAGCAAACCGCGCACGCACTCGGCCTGCCGTTCGAAATCGAGCCAAGAATCGGCATTGGCGCCGACTGCGCCGATCTTCTCGCCGCGGCTGGCTGGCCCAATTCAAAAGTCAGCCGTGGCGGCACGCTGATACTGGTTGGTCACCAGCCCACCTTGGGGCGTTTGGCTGCATTGCTTCTCTCAGGCGTCGAAGCCGACTGGCCGTTCAAGAAAGGAGCAGTCTGGTGGTTCTCGCGCCGAACACGGGAGGGTGAGGATCAGATCGTGCTACAGGCGGTGGTGGGGACGGATATGCTTTAGTCGTCCGCCAACATCGACCTTCAGTACTGTTGCACTCCCAGGCTTTCCACCGGCCAGAATCCCAGCAGTTCGCCCGTCTTCCGATCGAAGACCCAGGTGCCATTGCGCATGTTGCCGGTCCCCGGCAGCACCCCCAGTTCCTCCGGCGGCCGCTGCAATTTGCCCGCCCGCGCCCGCAGTTCCTCCTCGGTCATAAACTTGAGGCGGGAAGTCACCAGCCGTTGTGCCGGAGCCATTGCCTTGTCCAATGCGTCCTTCGCGGCAGCCAGCGGACGATAGTATTCCGGCTGGGTAGCCACGCCAGTACCCTTGGTAAACTCTTGGTTGGCCAACCGCGAGCGCTCTTCTGGATCTTCTGGCAAGCGAGCCCAGACCCACTGTATCGGCGAGTACCACTCGGGAACGATACCGCCTCCGGTTGCGCGTGCGCGCGCAACTGCTTCCGGCTTGATGTTGTTGGCCTGGATGGTACTGATCGTCATACCTGAAAGAACGTTGAAAAGCGGGCGCGCCTGCCAGAGCGAGTGAGTGCCATACGCGAGCGCAACAATCTGCACCATGGCAATCACCATGATGTCCCGACGCCACTCCATACGCGGCTTGGCTGGACTGCTGATGATCAGCGTAGCCAGCGGGCCCACCCCGACGTCGACCAGAACTAGGACACCGACGATGGTATCTGCCCCCGCCAGCCACCAGGCGGGCCAGCGATACCAGCCAAGGTATAGGGCTGCCAGAACCGATGACAATACCAAACAACTGATCAGCAAGTGGCCCCCAAAGGCACTCAATCGGAATTTCATCGCTAACGCCTCAACTAAACCAATTCACCCCAATTATCCAAAATTCATCGCCAAAATGAAAAGCCCCGCCGAAGCGGGGCCTCTTGAAGGGCTAAACCGCCAGAGTTACGGGCAATCGCCTTGGCCAGAACGGTAGCCACGGGTCGCGTCACAACTCGTACCCGAATTTACCCAAGTAATGACGTTCTGGCCCGCGACGATCCCCGGAGTCAGGACTGCCGTGAGGCCGACGCCCGCGGTGGTCGTCGCACCGGTCGTTATCGAAATCACGCCGTTGGCAACGCCGGAGCTGGCAGTGATGTTGTCGGTAATCGCGATGGTGGGAATCCCTTGGCCGGCAGCGCCGGTATCGCAGTTTGCGGGATCGCCGGCATTATCAGAAATACACATCGCAACGGCCTTCTTGACCGGGTTGATTTCGGTCGCGGCACCCGCGGCACGAGCGCGCGAGGTGTAGTCGCCGTACTGCGGAATCGCGATGGCGGCCAGGATGCCGATGATGGCGACGACGATCATCAGTTCGATCAGAGTGAAGCCTTGTTGGATCTTTTTCATGAATCTCTCCTTGGCAAAATGCACGGAAGTGCGCGCAGGGACTATAGCAATGGCCATGCCATGTTCAATTGGTTGGAAATCGGGACAAATTTGGCCATTGATCGGGGGATGGGGCGACGAGTAACGGCAGCATGTGACAATTTTCGTCACTTGATGCAGACCGTGCGCACCTGTTTCATGTCGGTAATGCCTTGCAGCACTTTCTCCATGCCGTCCTGTTTCAGGGTGCGCATGCCATTCTCCATAGCCTGGGCAAGCAACTGGGGCACGCGGCCGCGATCCTGGACCAGACGCTTGATCGCGTCGTCGCAGACCATCAGTTCGAAGAGGCCGATTCGGCCCTTGTGGCCGGTATTGCCGCAGGCGTCGCAACCAGTTGGCCGGTACAGGGTGAAATGGCCGTTCTCCCCGTACTGATCAAGCCATTGTTTTTTCAATGTATCCTTCGCGGCGTCCGGAGCTTCACCGAACGCAGTCGTCGCCAATAGTTCCTCGCAGTACTCGTCGAGAAAGTGGTTCATTTCGTCGTCCGACGGCCGGTAGGCCTCCCGGCACTTGACGCACAGGCGCTTGGCAAGGCGCTGGGCGAGGATGCCCAACAGGGCATCGGCAAAGTTGAACGGGTCCATGCCCATGTCGAGCAGCCGCACCACCGACTCCGGTGCGCTATTGGTGTGTAGTGTCGCCAATACAAGGTGGCCGGTGAGCGAGGCTTCTAGGCCGATCGCCGTGGTTTCCTTGTCGCGCATTTCGCCGACCATGATGATGTCGGGATCGGCACGCAGGAACGATCGCATGACTGCCGCGAAATCGAGTCCGGCCTTGCGGTTCACCTGCACCTGGCGCAGGCCCTTCTGGGTGATTTCGACGGGGTCCTCGGCCGTCCAGATCTTGGTGTCGGGCTTGTTGAGAAAGCCGAGCACCGAATGCAGCGTCGTGGTCTTGCCCGACCCGGTGGGGCCGCAGACGAAGAAGATGCCGTAGGGTTTGGAAACGCAGGTTTTGAGCTTCTCCAGGTTGCCCGGCGAAACGCCGAGCTTGTCGAGCGGTATCGGTTCGCCCGCGGAAAGAATGCGCAGCACCACATCCTCGACGCCACCCGCAGAGGGAACGGTCGCCACGCGCAACTCGATGTCGAGCGGGCCGAAGCGGCGGAACTTGATCTTGCCGTCCTGCGGGCGCCGTCGTTCCGAGATGTCGAGGTCGCACATGATCTTGATGCGGGCAGCCATGGCGCTACGGTAGCTGGCCGGCACCTCGATGTACTTGTACAGCGTTCCGTCGCGCCGGAAGCGCACCAGCACCTTGTCCTTGCCGGTGCCCGGCTCGATATGGATATCGGAGGCGCCTTGCTGATAGGCATCGACGATGATCTTGTTCACCAACTTGACCAGTTCGTTGTCGGCGGCGGCGGTGATGTCTTCCAGCGAACCGTCGCCGTCCAGTTCGCCGTCTTCCAGCCCCGACAGCAAATCGCCGACATGCACGTCCTCGATCACGCTGCCGAACATCTGGTCGATGGTTTGGGCGAATTCCCGGACGGTCGTGACACGATAAGCCAGCCTCCGTTTCGGGAAGACGTTCTGGACGATTCGCGAGCCCTTGATCTGCTCGGGATCCAGGCACAGCACGATGACACCCTCCGAAGTTTCTTCGATCGGCAGCCAGTGGTTCTGCTCGACGTACTCGCGTTTCAGGTTCTTGAGCAGGTCCATCGGACGGATGCGCTCGGGCTGGAACCGCTCGTAGGGCACGCTGAAATACTTTGACAGCGCGGTACCGAGCGCCTCTGGGGTAACCTGGAACTCGGCGATCAGGACTTGCTCGACATCGACGTTCTGGCGCCGGGCAGTGCGGGTCGCCAGTTCGAGCTCCTGTGCCGACAGCACGGCATCGTGCACCAGGCCGTCGTACTTCGACTTGACGACATGGGCGAACCTGGCTCGCTGGGTAAAGGCGATCGCCAGAGTTTCGCAAAGGCCGCGGATTCCCTCTTCGGCGACGGCGGTGAACGGCGTGCCGGCCGTGTGATTGATGAGTTGCACCACACCGTACAGTTCGCCGCTGTGCGAATCGACGATCGGCGCAACCAGCATCTGCATGGTCCGGTAACCGGTACGACGGTCGACTTCCTGCAGAAAGCGCAGGTTCGGGTTGATGGCACCAAGCTCCGTCTCATCGTAGACATCTTGGATATTGACGACTTTGCGGCTCAACGCCACATAGCCGGCAATGCTCTGCTCCGAGATCGGCAGACGTAGATCCTTGAAGGAATTCAGGCCGGTCTTGATCTTGGAGACGATGGCCGACTTGTCGTCGGAAACGACATAGATGGTGAGACGATCGGCGTTGAAGAGCGCGCAGATGTCTTCCGACAGTTCGAGCATGATCTCGTCGGCATTTCCAGCCGCGTGCACCTTGTTGGTGACCGCCTGAAGGTTCTTGAAGAACGCCAGCCGGCTGCCGATATCCGCAAGGGCGCCAGACTCGACGGCGCTCGTTTTGGTGTTCATGCCCATGCCCCCTCGATCATTTCGGCATCGCTCAGAACGTGAACACCTGTCCGCCGCGAAGCATGCCGGGCTTGCGAGGTCCGACCCGCTCCTCGATTTCACGCATGGTGACTTCGCTCATGCCCGGCTTCAGGTGGGTGATGAAGATCTCTGCCGGCACGGCCAGCATTTCGAGTTCCTTGGCCAGCGTATCGGGGCACAGATGCTTCGAAATGGTGGCGCGTGGCGCCTCGCGGTTAGAGAAGGCGGTCTCGACGATCAGATAGCGAAGATTCCCGATCGCGTTGATCGCAGTCCACAATTCCGGACAGGGGCCGGTGTCGCCCGTGAATACCAGGCTCGCGGCACCCGAGTCGAGGTGATAGCCGACGGCCGGCACGGTGTGATCGACCGGCAGCGCCGAGAGGCGGCGACCGCCGAAATCGAAAGTCTCCCCGACGCGCAGAGGCGCGAAGCGCAGATAGGACTCCTCGGTGCTCGGTATCACGCTGAAATCTGGCCAGACCGCCCAGTTGAAGATATGGGAACGCAGCACATCGATGGTCGCCTGGGTGGCGTGGACCATCAGCGGACTGCTGCGCATATCGCAAACGGTATCGATCAGCAGAGGCAGGCAGGCGATGTGGTCGAGGTGGGAATGCGTCACGAACAGGTGGTCGATGCGCGCCAGTTCCTCCAGCGACAAGTCGCCAACACCGGTACCGCAATCGATCAGGATGTCCTGGTCGACCAGCAGCGAAGTCGTCAGTTGATCGCGTCCGCCGATGCCGCCGCTGCAACCCAGTATGCGCACCTTCATGCTGTTACCTTCACCTTATCGAAACGGGGCAGTCAAGCGACATTCATGCCCGGAGAAAAAACTCCATCTTCACGCCGCCAAGTTCGATGATATCGTGGTCCATCAACGCATAGGGTTTGTTGGTCTCCAGCATGCGCCCGCCGACGCGCGGCGGATGCGGTCCTTCGACGTGGGTAATGAAGTAGCCGAGCGGACGCCGTGCAATTGCCGCCACCATGACCCCGGGCTTGCCTAGCGTCGTGAGCGTCTTGGCCAGATCCATCTCTCGTCCGGCGTTCTGGCCGTTCAGCACCTGGATGACCCCGATGGGCAGTTGCCCACGAAGCCTGACGCTGGCAACCGGCGATGGCGGCGGTTCGGCAGGCTTGGCCGGCACCGGCGGCTCAAGCGCTGAACGTACGCTCTCCTGGCGCAACACCATCGTCTTCTCGGCATCCGCTCCCGGGTGCTGCGGCGCCTCCTTCATGTACGTAATCCGGTACTTCGCCAATTCGATGACGTCGCCGTCCTGCAGGAAGTGCTTTTTCACCTGCCTGCCGTTGACGTAAGTGCCGTTGGTGCTGTCGAGGTCCTCCAGAAAGGAGTCGTTCATCATCGTGATGATCGCCGCATGCTCGCCGGAAACGGCTAGGTTGTCGATGCGGATGTCATTCTGCGCCTTGCGGCCGATACTGGTGCGCTCCCGGACGAGGGGAAATTCCTTGAGCGTCACGCCATCCACACTGAGTATCACTTTTGCCATCGCCATCGTCCTCGACTACCTGAACCACCCCCGCAAGCGAACCCACCACGAACGCCGCGCCGGAAACGTCTGCACCACCTTGACCAGCACCGCCGATATGTTGTCGCGTCCGCCGTTCCCGTTCGCCAGGTCGACCAGACGGGCGACGCATCCGTCGAGGTCAACAGCGAACTCCCGCACCGTAGCCGCAATTCTGTCGTCATCAAGCATGTCGGTCAGCCCGTCGGAGCACAGCAAATAAAAATCGCCCGCCCGCGCTTCGTGATCCTGAGTATCCGCCTCGACTTCGGGATCGACGCCAAGCGCACGGGTGAGCAGATTCCGGTTTGCCGACCCGGCAGCCTGTTCGGACGTGATTATCCCGGCGTCGACCTGCTCCTGCAACAAGGAGTGATCGCGGGTTAGCAGTTCCAGCGATCCGCTGCGCAGACGGTACAAGCGCGAGTCACCGACATGCGCAACGGTGACGCGATCGTCATGAAATACCGCCGCGACCAGGGTCGTTCCCATGCCCGAATATTGCGGCTGGTCGCCTGCGGCGTCATGTATCGCCGCGTTGACCCTGCCGATTTCGCGCACCAGCGCCGTCCTCGCCCAGGACTGCCCGTCGGCGCCTTTCGCGTCAGGACGACGCTCGGCAAAAGCGGCTGCCATGCCGCTGCCAAGCAGCGACGTAGCCATGCTGCTCGCCACCTCGCCGGCGTTGTAGCCACCCATGCCGTCGGCAAGAACAACCAGTCCGAGATCCAAATTGGCAAGTACCGAATCCTCGTTGTGCGGACGCACCCGCCCAGGGTCGGAACGGGTAGCGATTTCAAGCACAGCGGAGGGGGATGACGCCATAACACATCATGCAAGTCATAGGTTTACCGCCCATTCTTGCAGTAAAACATCAATTCAGTCAAATACTTCCCGGTACCAGATTCTGTCCCACCCCTCGTTCGCGCGCCAAATGCAACAGCCGCCGGCCCAGCGCCAAGTCCTGAATTGCCATGCCTTGCGACTCGAACAGGGTGATTTCCTGCGCCGTCTGGCGACCCGGGCGCATCCCGGCAACGAGTTCGCCAAGCTCGACCAGTTGTCCGGCGTGCAGCCGGCCTTTCTCCAGCGCCGGCAACAGGTCGCCCGCTTCGGCAAGCGCCGTGGCCCGACTGTCGACACAGACCAGCGCCGCGTTGCGCACCGTCGTTTCGTCGATCTCGCGGCGGATCAGGGCATTGGAACCGGCAGCATTGACGTGACAGCCTTCGGTAAGCCAGGCGCCATCGAACACCGGGGTCGCCGAGGTCGTGATGGTGACGACGATGTCGCTGTCGCGCGCGGCCTGCTCCGGACTCTCGGCCGGGATCGCCTCGACGCCGAAGCGACGGGAAAAGTCAGCCGTGGCGGTACGCCGCTTGTCCGGGTCGCGCGAATAGACCTTGACCCGCTTGATCGGCCGCACGCGGCAGAGTGCCTCGATCTGGCTTTGCGCCTGCCAGCCGGCACCGAACACGCCGACCGTTGCCGCGTCCTCGCGTGCCAATAGCTTTGCCGCCAGCCCGCCAGTTGCTCCCGTGCGCATCATGCCGAGATAGTCGGCTTCGATGACGGCCAGCAAACGACCGCCGACGCTGTCGAACAGGTGAACGAGAAAGCGGGCGCCCTCCTTGCTCACCGTGTAGGCCTTGTAACCCATCACGCCTTCATCGAGCAGCGCGCCCTGCAGGATGTGCATCGAGGCCGTCGGCACACGCGTCCGCTGGCGCGGAATGTCGATGGCGCGGGCCGTGCCGTGCGCGCGATGCGCCGCCTCGACGGCTTCCAGCGCCAGATCCATGGTCAGCAGTTGCTTGACGTCGGCTTCGGTCAGATAGAGCGCCATTGTGTCCCTTCCACGAAACGAAAAAGCGGGCCGCAGCCCGCTTTGGATTTTCGCCGAAATCGGCTCAGAGCAGCGATTTCAGCAGTTTGCCCATCACCGACGGATCGCGGGTGATCTTGAAGCCGCACTCTTCCATGATCGCCAGCTTGGCATCCGCGGTATCGGCGCCGCCCGAAATCAACGCACCGGCGTGACCCATGCGCTTGCCGGCCGGCGCGGTGACGCCGGCGATGAAACCGACGATGGGCTTCTTCATGTGGTCCTTGCACCAGCGCGCGGCGTCGGCTTCGTCCGGACCGCCGATTTCACCGATCATGATCACCGCATCGGTGTCCGGATCGTCGTTGAAAGCCTTCATGATGTCGATGTGCTTCAGGCCGTTGATCGGGTCGCCACCAATGCCGACCGCCGACGACTGGCCGAGGCCCAGTTCGGTCACTTGAGCTACAGCCTCGTAAGTCAGCGTGCCTGAGCGCGAGACGACGCCGATACGGCCCTTGCGATGGATGTGGCCCGGCATGATGCCGATCTTGATTTCGTCCGGCGTGATGAGGCCCGGGCAGTTGGGGCCGAGCAGCAGCGTCTTCTTGCCGCCCCTGGCTTCCTTCTGTTTCATCTTGTTGCGCACGACCAGCATGTCGCGCACCGGAATGCCTTCGGTGATGCAGATCGCCAGATCGAGGTCGGCTTCGCAGGCTTCCCAGATCGCGTCGGCAGCGCCCGCGGGCGGCACGTAGATCACGGAGACGGTAGCACCAGTGGCCGCCTTGGCTTCCTTCACCGAGGCGTAGATCGGTACGTCGAAAATCTTCTCGCCAGCCTTCTTCGGGTTAACGCCGGCGACGAAACAGTTCTTGCCGTTGGCGTACTCGATGCACTTCTCGGTATGGAACTGGCCGGTCTTGCCGGTGATGCCCTGAGTGATGACCTTGGTGTCCTTATTGATGAGGATCGACATGTTCTGTTTCCCTTACTTCAGCGCCGCGACGATCTTGGTCGCGGCTTCCGCCATGGTGTCGGCGGCAATGATCGGCAGGCCTGATTCGGCGAGAATCTTCTTGCCGATGTCCTCGTTGGTGCCCTTCATGCGCACCACCAGCGGCACCGAGAGGTGCACTTCCCTGGCGGCGGCAACGACGCCCGTGGCGATGGTGTCGCAGCGCATGATGCCGCCGAAGATGTTGACCAGGATGCCCTTCACCTTGGGGTTCTTGAGCATGATCTTGAAGGCCTCGGTCACCTTCTCGGTCGTGGCGCCGCCACCGACGTCGAGGAAGTTGGCCGGCTCGGCACCGAACAGTTTGATCGTGTCCATGGTCGCCATCGCCAAACCGGCGCCGTTTACCAGGCAGCCGATGTTGCCATCGAGCGAGATATAGGCGAGGTCGTATTTGGACGCCTCGATCTCGTCGGCGTCCTCTTCGTCCAGATCGCGATATTCGACGATCTCGGGATGACGGTAAAGCGCATTGGAATCGAAGTTGAACTTCGCGTCGAGCGCCTTGATGTTGCCGTTGCCTTCCAGGATCAGCGGATTGATTTCCGCCAGCGAGGCATCGGTTTCCATATAGCAGGTGTAGAGCTTCTTGAAGGTATCGATGGCCAGCGCCTGCGACGCCTCAGGGACGCCGATGCCGACCGCCAGTTCCCTGGCCTGCGTATCGGTCAGACCGACCAGCGGATCGACGAAGACCTTGATGATCTTCTCCGGCGTCTTGTGGGCCACTTCCTCGATATCCATGCCGCCTTCCGAGGACGCCATCATCGCCACCGTTTGCGTCGCGCGATCGGTCAGCGCCGCGCAGTAGTACTCCTTCTTGATGTCGGCGCCGTCTTCAATCAGGAGCCGCCGCACCTTCTGCCCTTCCGGTCCGGTCTGGTGCGTCTTCAATTGCATGCCGAGAATCGCCGTTGCATTGGCGCGCACTTCGTCGAGCGATTTGGCCAGCTTAACGCCGCCGCCCTTGCCGCGGCCGCCGGCGTGGATCTGCGCCTTGACCACCCAGATTTTGCCGCCAAGCGTCTCGGCGGCCTTGACAGCTTCGTCAACCGAGAAGCACGGAATGCCGCGTGGAGTCACGACACCGAACTTGCGCAGGATCTCCTTCCCCTGATACTCATGGATCTTCATTAGATTCTCTTCCTCGTTGGGTCATGCCGAAAGGGGGCCATAATATCCAAATTCATGTGCCGCATTGCACAACGGATCACGAACCACCTGCACGCATGACGCCTGACCAGATCGCCAACCGCTGCGCCGAAATCATGTGGCCCGACGACCACGCCGCCCGCGGACTGGGCATGGCGATCGTCGCGGTGGGACCCGGCACCGCCACATTGACCATGACCGTGCGCCAGGACATGGTTAACAGTCACGGCACCTGCCACGGCGGTTTCATCTTCGCGGTCGCCGATTCCGCCTTCGCCTACGCATGCAACAGCTTCAATCACCGCGCCGTCGCCGCCGGCGTCGACATCAATTTTCTGGCACCCGCGCACCTGGGCGACGTGCTCACCGCCGTCGGCCACGCCCGTCATCAGGGCGGCCGCAGCGGCGTCTACGACATCGAGGTCAGCAACCAGCACGGCAAGCTGATTGCC
>JBNKCS010000020.1:0-22227 GCA_050287865.1 Rhodocyclaceae bacterium
ACCCGGTGCAGACGATAGAAGATGCCATCGATGCCATGGCGGCACTGCGCGGCTCGCTGCTGAAGGCGATGTCCTCGCTCTACCGCACCGCGCCCGTGGGGCTGAAACACCAGCCCGACTTCATCAACGCCGTCGTCGCCCTCGACACGCGACTTTCGCCGCGCGACCTGCTCGACGAGCTGTTCGCGCTGGAGGCGCGTTTCGGCCGCGAACGGAGCGTGAAGAACGCGCCGCGCACCCTCGACCTCGACCTGCTGCTGCATGGCGAGACGGTGCAGGACGATCCGGACCTGACGCTGCCGCACCCGCGCATGCACGAACGCGCCTTCGTCCTGGCGCCGCTGGCCGAGATCGCGCCCGACCTGGTCATTCCCGGCCGCGGGCCGGTCGGCGATTTGCTGGCCGCCTGCGCCGATCAGCGCATTCATCCGTTGACACGCGGCTGAATTCCTCAAGGTATAGTTAGCCGCATCCGATTTCCGGAACTTCGCGATGACCTACCTGGCCAGCAACAAGCCCATCGTCCTGCCCGAACTCGCGCGCATGAAGCGCGAGGGCGAGAAGATTGTCATGCTCACCGGCTACGACGCCAGCTTCGCCGCGCTCGAGGACCGCTGCGGCGTGGATGTGATCCTCGTCGGCGATTCGCTCGGCAACGTCATCCAGGGCAAGACCTCGACGCTGCCGGTGACCATGGAGCACATGGTCTATCACACCGAATGCGTGGCCCATCAGGCGCTGCGGCCGATGGTCGTCGCCGACCTGCCGTTCGGCGCCTACCACGAGTCGAAGGAGCAGGCGATCCGCAACGCCGGCCGCCTGCTGGCCGTCGGCGCCGAGATGGTCAAGCTCGAAGGCGGCGAAGTGATGGCCGAGACCGTGCAGTTCATGGTCGAGCGCGGCGTGCCGGTTTGCGCGCACATCGGCCTGACGCCGCAATCGGTGCATGCGCTGGGAGGCTATCGCGTGCAAGGCCGCGACGAAGCCGGCGCGGTGCGCATGAAGAACGATGCCATCGCCATGGAACAGGCCGGCGCGGCGCTGATGGTGCTGGAAATGGTGCCCTCGGCACTGGCCGGCGAGATCACGCGCTCCCTGAAAGCCTGTGCCACCATCGGCATCGGCGCGGGACCGCAATGCGACGGCCAGGTGCTGGTGCTCTACGACATGCTCGGCCTCTATCCTGGCAAGAAGGGCCGCTTCGTCAAGGATTTCATGGCCGAGGCGCAAAGCATCGAGGGGGCGGTCACCAACTACGTCCAGGCCGTCAAGGACGGTTCCTTCCCCGCTGCCGAACACTGCTACTGATCATCCACCATGCAAGTCCATGAAACCATCGCCGGCCTGCGGGCCGCGCTGAAGAACGCCGGTTGCGTGGTGCTGGTGCCGACGATGGGCAACCTGCACGACGGTCATATCGCGCTGATGACGCAGGCGCGCCGCCACGCCGACACCGTCGTCGCCACCGTCTTCGTCAACCGGCTGCAGTTCCGGCCTGGCGAGGATTTCGAAAGCTATCCGCGCACCTTCCAGGCCGACCGCGAGAAGCTCGAGGCGGCGGGCGTCGACCACCTGTTCGCGCCCACCGAGGCCGAGATGTATCCGCGACCGCAGGGCTACCACGTCGTTCCGCCGTCCGAACAGGACGGCATTCTCGAAGGCGAATTCCGGCCCGGCCATTTCCGCGGCGTCGCGACGGTGGTCATGAAGCTGTTCCAGATCGTCGGACCCGACGTCGCCCTGTTCGGCAAGAAGGACTACCAGCAGTTGATGGTAATCCGCAACATGGTCGCCGACCTGAACCTGCCGATCGAAATCGTCGGCGGCGAGACGGTCCGCGCTGGGGATGGGCTGGCCCTGTCGTCGCGCAACGGCTACCTTTCCGCGACGGAAAGGGCCGAAGCGCCCCGCCTGAACCGCACTATCACCAAGGTAGTAACGGCGATCCGCGCCGGAAATGGCGACTTTCCAGGCCTGGAGCGGCAGGCCATGGCCGAGCTGACCGCGGCGGGATGGATTCCCGACTATGTTGCAATACGAAAAAAAAATGATCTACAATTGCCCCCCGCTCACGAATCCGGGTTGGTGGTGCTGGCAGCGGCGCGCCTCGGCAGCACGCGCCTCATCGACAATCTGGAAGTGTAGGGCACCGCGATGCGCTCAGGCCGGCGGTGACCCAGCAGCGGACAGGGCGGGGCCGCATCCCAAGCAACCCCGACGTGTTGTTTCCTTTGCCTGAGAAAGGAACCACCATGCAACGCATGATGCTCAAGTCCAAGCTCCACCGCGTCACCGTCACGCAGGCCGAACTGCATTACGAGGGCTCCTGCGCCATCGACGAAAATCTGCTCGACGCCGCCAACATCCGCGAATACGAGCAGATTGAGATGTGGAACGTCACCAACGGCGAGCGCTTCTCGACCTACGCGATCAAGGCCGAACGCGGTTCCGGCACCATTTCGGTGAACGGCGCCGCCGCCCGCAAAGCCTCGCCGGGCGACCTGATGATCATCGCGACCTTCGCCAATTACACCGAGATCGAACTGGCCAAGTACGAGCCGGATCTCGTGTACGTGGACGCGAAGAACCGCATCATCCGCCACAGCGGCAAGATTCCGGTCCAGGCCGCGGCCTGACCCTGACAGGGCTGCCGCCGCCTGGCACGGCGGCGCGGTTTGCTCGCCACCATTTCAGCCATCGGCGCTTGCGCGTATCATCGCGCCATGAGTCCGACCGTATTCCGCGAGGGTGGTTTTCGGTTTTTCTTCTTTTCGCGCGAAGAACCGAGGATGCATGTGCATGTTCAAGGCCAGAACGGCGAAGCCAAGTTCTGGCTGGAACCGACGATTGAACTGGCACTGTCCGACGGTTTGACGCGAATCGAAATCAATACTGCCCTGCGGCTGGTTAAGGAGCACGAAGATGACATCCGCAACGCTTGGCGCCGACATTTCGCAAGTTGAAGTTACCAACATTTCCCGACAGGGCTTTTGGCTGCTGCTGAGGGATGAGGAACTGTTCCTGCCGTTCGCGGAATTTCCGTGGTTCCGCGATGTCCCGGTGGGGAAAATCCTGCACGTCGAACTCCCCGCCGAAAACCACCTCTACTGGCCGGAACTGGACGTCGACCTCGCCATCGAATCGGTTCGCCACCCCGAGCGCTTCCCGCTGTTCAGCCGCGCTGGCGCCTGAGACGCACCGCCACGGCCTACCTCGGCGGCGGTGCGCGGTCGATTCCCTTCAGCGTCGTTCCCGCCTTCAGTCCCCGCTGCCGGAACCAGCCGCCGTTCATCTCCAGCGCATAGCGCGCCGGCCTGGCCGCGCAGTGGGTGTTCAAGGTCTGCGGCTTCATTTCCTCGACGTTGATGATGCGCCCGTCGTCGTCGAGAAAAGCGACCGACAGCGGCAGCAGCGTGTTCTTCATCCACATGCAGTGACGGGCCTCGGCGTCGAAGACGAACAGCATGCCGTGCTGCGCCGGCATCGACTCGCGCTTCATCAGGCCTCGCATGCGCGTTTCCATGGTGTTGACGACTTCCGCCTCGATGCGATGCATGCCCGCGGTGAGTTCGATCGTCGGCAGGCTCTGGGCCGTGGCGGGAAAAGTCAGCCATGGCGATACGCCGAGCAGCAGGATGAAAAGTCGCAGCAGCATCGGTATTGCTTCCGGAGTCAGAGGAAACGGTCGAGCATCCGCCGGCTGGCGCGGTCGAGCGCCCGGATGTCGCGGACCAGAAAGTGGATGCCGTTGGCGTCGGCGATCAGCAGCGCGGCACTGCCGAGGCGGCGGATGTCCTCCTCGCCCTTGAGCACCAGCGCGGTCTCGCCGCGATCGGTTTCGACGATCCAGGTGCTGGGCGTGGCGAAACTCGACACGCTGACGATGCGCTCGATCCCCGGCATGAACTCGCGGCTGGCCAGTTCGCTCTCGATCAGATTGCGCACCGTTTCGGGCAGATCGGATACACGATCGAACCAGGCCACTTCGCGGCCGTCGGCGGCGACCAGCGCAACGCCTTCGTCGGCGGCGCTGATCGGAAATGCCCGCACCGGTACCACGCCCTCAGCCACCGCGCCGTCGGCGCCGGTGAACACCAGCCGGCCGAAGGCGTCGCGCACGAGGTGAAAATCAATCGCCGTCATGGCTTCTCTCCACGGGATCGCTAGCCGCTTCCGCCATCTCGGTATCCACGTTTCGCGCCTGCGCCTGGTACAGGCGATAGTAATGGCCTTCGCGCGCCATCAACCCGTCGTGCTGCCCGACCTCGACGATCCTGCCGCGATCCATCACCACCAGCCGATCGGCCTTGCGCAAGGTCGACAGCCGGTGCGCGATGGCGATGGTGGTGCGGCCGCGCACGAGGTTGTCGAGCGCCTTCTGGATTTCCTTTTCGGTTTCCGTATCGACCGACGAAGTCGCTTCGTCGAGGATCAGGATCTTCGGGTCGATCAGCAGCGCGCGGGCGATCGAAATGCGCTGCCGTTCGCCGCCCGACAAGCCCTGCCCGCGTTCGCCGACCAGCGAATCGTAGCCGTGCGACAGGCGCAGGATGAACTCGTGCGCATGCGCGGCGCGGGCCGCAGCGACGATCTCCTCGCGCGTCGCGTCCGGCCGGCCATAGGAGATGTTCTCGGCGATGGTGCCGAAGAAGAGGAAAGGTTCCTGCAACACCAGGCCGATGTGGCGGCGGTACTCGGAAACCGGCACCGAGCGGATGTCCGTGCCGTCGATGCGGATGGCGCCTTCGCTGACGTCGTAAAAGCGGCAGATCAGGTTCACCAGCGTGCTCTTGCCGGAACCGCTGTGGCCGACCAGGCCGATCATCTCGCCGGGCGCAATGGACAGGCTCAACCCGTGGATCACCGCGCGGTTGCCATAGCGAAAACCGACGTCGCGAAGTTCGATGTGGCCGGTTACGTCGGACAGATGCACCGGGGTCACCGGCTCGGGCACGCTCGACACGTGATCGAGGATGTCGAAAATGCGCTTGGCGCCGGCCGCCGCCTTCTGTGTCACGGAAACGATGCGGCTCATCGAATCGAGCCTGGTATAGAAGCGGCCGATGTAGGCCAGGAAGGCGGTCAGCACGCCGACGGTGATCTGATCGTGCGCGACCTGCCAGATGCCGAAGCCCCAGACGACCAGCAGGCCGATTTCGGTGAGCAGCGTCACGGTCGGCGAAAACAGCGACCAGGTCTTGTTCAGGCGATCGTTGAGCGTCAGGTTGTGGAGGTTGGCTTCACGGAAGCGCTCCGCTTCGCGGCTCTCCTGCGCGAACGCCTTGACGACGCGGATGCCGGGAATCACGTCGGCAAGCACGTTGGTCACCTCGGCCCAGACGCGGTCGACCTTCTCGAAGCCAGTGCGCAGCTTTTCGCGCACGACATGGATCATCCAGGCGATCAGCGGCAACGGCAGCAAGGTCGCCAGCGCCAGCCACGGGTTGATCGAAACCAGGATGACCGAGGTCATGACGATCATCAACACGTCGGTGGCGAAGTCGAGCAGGTGCAGCGACAGGAAGACGTTGATGCGGTCCGTTTCCGAACCGATGCGCGCCATCAGGTCGCCGGTGCGTTTGCCGCCGAAATACTCGAGCGACAGGTTGAGCAGATGCTCGAAAGTCGCCGTGCGCAGGTCGCGGCCGATGCGCTCCGACACCAGCGCCAGGATATAGGTCTTGATCCAGCCCAGCCCCCAGGCCAGCAGGGCCGCCCCCAGCAGGCCGCCCAGGTAGAGCGTCACCAGGTCGACGTCGATCGGCTTGCCGTTCTGGTAGGGAATAAGAATGTCGTCCATCAGCGGCATGGTGAGATAGGGCGGCACCAGCGTCGCGGCCGTGCTGGCCAGCATCAGCAAAAAGGCGGTCAGTAAGCGCCCCCGGTAGGGGCGCGCAAAACGCCAGAGACGGAACAGCGTCCAGGTCGACGGCGGCGTATGGATCACCTTGCTGCACACCGGGCATTCTTCCTGGTCCGGTTCCAGCGGCGTATTGCAGGTCGGGCAGACGGCCTCGTCCGGCGGCGGCACCGGTCGGCCGCTGCAATGGCTTTCCGAGCGCCGATTGAACTCGGAAACGAGGCGCAGGGAATGAACGTTCTCGGCCAGCGTATAGCGCCAGCAGGCCAGGCGTGAATCGGCATCGCGCAGTTCCAGCGTCCCCACGCCGGCGTGGTCGTGGCCTTGCAGGATCAATCCGGGGCGGAAATCCCACGACTGCCACGCCGCATCGTCCGCTGCGCGGGCGACGATGCGCCGATCGGTAACAACGACCAGCCCGCGGGCGAAGCGAAGCCCGGCATCGAGATCGGGCGCCAGGCAGGCCGCGATCTGTTCGCCCTCGTCCAGAAAGTCAGCCGTGGCGATACGCCATACTTCCGGCAGGGGAATGGAATCTCCCGCCAGGCGGGGCGTTCTGGATCGCGTCATGGCCGCGAGTATACCTGCGCGCATCGGCGAAGCCCGGTGGCGTTGTCGCCCGACAGACATTTGTACGTCATGTCCGGGCGTCCGGTAAACTGGTTATCCTGTCCAGCGTTACTAGGCGTCAGAAGGCACTTCGAAACCGGCAGCCGCATCAACCAAGAACGAAATGAAGAAACTCGACATCGTCCGCGTCATTCCCCTGCGCGGCCCCAACGTCTGGACCTACCGGCCGGCCCTCGAAGCCTGGGTCGACATCGGCGAACTGGAAGATTTCCCCTCCAACACCCTGCCCGGATTCGTCGATCGGCTGGTTGCCTGGCTGCCCTCGCTGATCGAGCACAAGTGCAGCATCGGCGAGCGCGGCGGCTTCATCCAGCGTCTGCGCGAAGGCACCTGGGCGGCCCATATCCTTGAACACACCACGCTCGAAATCCAGAACCTCGCCGGCCAGCGGACCGGCTTCGGCAAGGCGCGCAGTACTTCGGTACGCGGCCTGTACAAAGTGGTCGTCCGTTCGCGCCAGGAGGAAGTGACTCGCGCCTGTCTCGAACACGCCCGGCAACTGATCCTGGCCGCGATCGAGGATCGTCCCTTCGACGTCTCTGCCGCCGTCGCCGACGTACGCACGATTGCCGACCGCCACTGCCTCGGGCCGAGCACGGCGTGCATCGTCGATGCCGCCACCGAACGCGGCATTCCGTCGATCCGGCTGACCGACGGCAATCTCGTGCAGCTCGGCTACGGCGCGCGCAGCCGCCGCATCTGGACGGCCGAAACCGACCGCACCAGCGCCATCGCCGAAGGTATCGCCGGCAACAAGGAGCTGACCAAGCGCCTGCTCGCCGCCTGCGGCGTACCGATCCCCGAGGGCCGTGAAGTCGATGGCGCCGCCGACGCCTGGGACGCCGCCGAAGACATCGGTCTGCCGGTAGTGGTCAAGCCGACCGACGCCAATCACGGCCGCGGCGTATTTACCGACCTCAACACGCGCGCGGAAGTGGAGCGGGCGTATGCGGCAGCGGAAAAGGAGGGCAGCGGCGTAATGGTCGAGCGCTTTGTGCGCGGCGATTCGCACCGCCTGCTGGTGGTCGGCAACCGCGTCGTCGCGGCCACCGGCGGCAAGGTGCTGAACGTGATCGGCAACGGCAAATCGACGATTGCGCAACTGGTGGACAGCCAGATCAACAGCGATCCGCGTTGCGGTGTCGAGGAGGAATTCCCGCTGGAACCACTGGTGCTGGCCGATGAACCCATCGCCCTGCTGGAACTGGAGCGTCAGGGCTATACCGCGAAATCGGTGCCGCCGAAAGGCCAGGACGTCCTGATCAAGCGCCAGGGCGACCTAGCCTACGACGAAACCGACGCCGTACATCCGGATGTCGCCGCAGCAGCCACGCTGGCGGCACGCATCGTCGGCCTGGACGTCGCCGGCATCGACATCGTCGCCGAAGACATCGGCAAGCCGCTGGCGGAAACGCGCGGCGCCGTGGTCGAGGTCAATGCCGGTCCGGGTCTGCTGATGCACCTGAAACCGGCGGAGGGCAAGCCGCGGCCGGTCGGCATGGCCATCGCCAACCACTTGTTCGCCGTCGGTGAAAACGGCCGCATCCCCATCGTCGGCGTTACGGGCAGCACAGGCAAGACCGCGGTCGCCCGCTTGCTGGCCGAGTTGCTGCGGCTTTCCGGCCTGCCGACGGGGCTTGCCTGCAGCGCGGGAGCCTTTCTCGGGGCACGCTGCCTGCACAAGGCCGACAGCGCCAACTGGAGCGCCGCGCACCAAATGCTGATCAACCGCGCCGTCGAGGTCGCGGTTCTGGAGACCGGCGCGCGCAGCATTCTTGCCGAAGGTCTCGCCTACGATCGCTGCCAGGTGGCCGTGATCACCAACATCGATCCCGCCGCACAGATCGCCGACCACTACATCGAAACGCCCGAGCAGCTGGTCAACGTGCTGCGTACGCTGGTCGACGTGGTTTTACCGGAGGGCGTTGCCGTGCTCAACGCCGACGACCCGCTGGTCGCGCCGCTGGCGCCGCTTTGCGACGGCGAAGTGATCTTCTTCAGCAGCGGGCCGGACAATCCGGTAGTCACGCAGCACCGCGCCCAGGGCCGGCGGGCAGTCCTGTTTCGCGGCAGCAGGCTGATCCTCGCCAGCGGCAAGCAGGAAATCCTGATCGCTACGCCGTTGGCGACGGCGGCAATCGCGTGCGACCCGAGCAAGGCGACGATCATCGCGGCAGCAGCCGCGGCAGCGTGGGCCGTGGCGGTCGCGCCGGACTTGATCCGGGCGGGAATCGAAACCCATTATGCCGGGCTGGAAGCCGGGCTCGAGAGGAAAGCGTAGGACAAGCCATGGACGTTTCCCGCATCCGGGCGCTGCGCGGCCCCAATCTCTGGAGCCGGCACACCGCCATCGAAGCGATCATCGCCTGCGACGACGATGAGCGGATGATCGCCGGTATCCACGGCTTCGAAGACCGCCTGCGCGCCCGCTTCCCGGAAATCGGCTTCCTCGCGCCGACCAGCCACGACGAGCCGATCTCCCTGGCCCATGTCATGGAGTTCGCCGCACTGGGCCTGCAGGCCCAGGCCGGCTGCCCGGTGACGTTCAGCCGCACGACAGCGACGCTGGAGGAAGGCGTTTATCAGGTTGTGGTCGAATACAGCGAAGAGGCGGTCGGTCGCCTCGCCTTTGAACTGGCCGAAAAGCTCTGCCGCGCGGCGCTCGACGACACACCCTTCGACACCGCAGCCGCGCTGGCCCAACTGCGCGAACTCGACGAAGACGAACGCCTCGGTCCGAGCACGGGTTCCATCGTCCAGGCCGCCGTCGCCCGCGGCATTCCCTTTCGGCGCCTGACTTCGGGCAGCCTGGTTCAGCTCGGCTGGGGCTCGCGGCAACGGCGCATCCAGGCGGCGGAAACCGATCTCGGCAGCGCCATCGCCGAGTCGATCGCGCAGGACAAGGACCTGACCAAGCGCCTGCTCATGGCGGGCGGCGTTTCGGTCCCCCACGGCCGGCCGGTACGCGATGCCGAGGATGCCTGGGCCGCCGCGCAGGAAGTCGGCTGTCCGGTGGTGGTCAAGCCGCAGGATGGCAACCAGGGCAAGGGCGTCGCCGTCAATCTCGACACGCGGGAGCAGGTGCTGGCCGCCTATGCGGTCGCCGCCGAATTCAGCGATCTGGTACTGGTCGAGCGCTGCCTCTCCGGACACGACTACCGCATGCTGGTGATCGGCAACCGCCTCATCGCCGCGGCGCGGCGCGATCCGCCGCAGGTATTCGGCGATGGCGTGCGCACGGTGCGGCAACTGGTGGACGAGGTCAACATGGATCCGCGCCGCGGCGTCGGACATGCGACCTCGCTGACCAGGATCCGCTTCGACGACATCGCCATGGCGGCACTCGCCCAGCAGGGCTACGACGCCGAATCGGTGCCGGCCAAGGGGGCCCGCGTGGTCCTGCGCAACAATGCCAACCTGTCGACCGGCGGCACCGCCACCGACGTCACCGACGACGTTCATCCCGACATGGCCTCGGCCGCGGTGGCGGCGGCACAGATGGTCGGCCTCGACATCTGCGGCATCGACGTGATCTGCGACACCGTTCTCAAGCCTCTGGAAGACCAGGGCGGCGGCATCGTCGAAGTGAATGCGGCGCCCGGATTGCGCATGCACCTGTCCCCCTCCTACGGCAAGGGACGCGCCGTCGGCGAAGCCATCATCTCGACGATGTTCGCGCACGGCGAAACGGCGCGCATTCCGGTCGTGGCGGTCGCCGGCACTAACGGCAAGACCACCACGGTACGACTGATCGCCAACATCCTTTCGCGCAAGGGCCTGCGCACCGGCATGACCACCACCGACGGCGTCTACATCGAGGGCCAGCGCATCGACAGCGGCGATTGCAGCGGCCCGAAGAGCGCGCGCAACGTGCTGCTGCATCCGGACGTCGACGCGGCGGTGTTCGAGACGGCGCGCGGCGGCGTGCTGCGCGAGGGCCTGGCCTTCGACCGCTGCGACGTCGCGGTCGTCACCAACATCGGCATGGGTGATCATCTCGGCCTCTCCTACATCAGCACGGTCGAGGATCTGGCGGTAGTCAAGCGCGTTATCGTCGAAAACGTCGCGCCCGGCGGCACGGCAGTGCTCAACGCCGCCGATCCGATCGTCGCCCGCATGGCCGGCTCGTGCCCCGGCAACGTCACCTACTTCGCCAGCGACCGCTATCTGCCCGTCATGGCCACGCACCGCGCACAGGGCAATCGCGTCGTCTATCGCGACGGCGATGCCATCGTCGCCGTCGAGGGTCTGCTCGAGCATCGCATCGCGCTGGCCAACATCCCGATCACACGCAACGGCAGCATCGGCTTCCAGGTCGAAAACGCCATGGCCGCCGTCGGCGCCGCATGGGCGCTGGGCATCAGTTGGCAGACCATCCACGCCGGACTGAACAGCTTCGTCAACGATGCGCAGTCCGCGCCCGGCCGCTTCAACCTGTTCGACTACCGCGACGCCACGGTAATCGCCGACTATGGACACAATCCCGATGCGATCAAGGCGCTGGTGCAGGCGGTCGAATCGATGCCCGCCCAACGCCGCATCGTGGTCATCAGCGGCGCCGGCGACCGGCGCGACGAAGACATCCGGCAACAGACCGAGATTCTCGGCGAGGCCTTCGATGAAGTGATTCTCTATCAGGACGCCTGCCAGCGCGGTCGCGCGGACGGCGAAGTCATCGCACTGCTGCGCGACGGATTGGCCAAGGCCAGCCGGACGAAAACGATCGAGGAAATCCACGGCGAGTTCGTCGCCATCGACACGGCCCTGGCGAAACTGCAGGCCGGCGATCTCTGCCTGATCCTGATCGACCAGATCGAGGAAGCGCTGGCGCACATCGCCGCGCGCTGTGCTTCGTAGAAAAGTCAGCAGTGGTGGTACGCCGAGCGTTTCCCGATCCGAGCGGACTTTCGGTGCAGGCTAACCGGCGCGAGCCGGTTAAGCGCGTCAGCGCGGCCGGAGCCAAAAGTCAGCAGTGGTGGTACGCCGCACGACTGTTGATCCGAGCGGACTTTCGGTGCAGGCTAATCGGCGCAAGCCGGTTAAGCGCGTCAGCGCGGCCGGAGCCAAAAGTCAGGCGTGGCAGCACGCCACCTAAGGAAACCGCGACGTGGAACAACTGATCACCCTCCACGCCCGCGCGCCGGCGAAACCGCGCTTGGGCGAGCCTTGCATTGGCTGCGGCGTCTGCTGCGCCGCCGAGCCCTGCCCGGTAGGCCAGCTCCGCTTCCTCCGCCGCCACGGCGCCTGCCTGGCCCTGGAGTGGGACGCAGCCACCAGCCGCTACCGCTGCGCCCTGCTTGTCGATCCCCGGCGCTTCATCCCCGGCCTGCCCGGCTTTCTGCACCGCCCGGTGGCCGCCCTGCTCCGCCGCCAGATCGCCGCCGGCCGCGGCTGCGATTTCGACGCCACGGTCGAGTGATCCATGCCCCTTCCTGCCAACAGACCAGGGCTTCCCGCACGAGCCTGGCGTACCGCCACGGCTGACTTTTCCGGGCGACCGGCTCAGCGACAAAAGTCAGCCGTGGCGGTACGCCGCGATAGCCGCGGCAGGCAAGAAAATGGGCAGGTCGCCCTGCCCGATTTCTTCCCTTTTTCGAAAAGGCTTACTACATTTCGGCGGCGGCCTTTTTCTTGATTACCTTCTTTGCAACTTTCTTCTTGGCGACCTTCTTGGCCTGGTGCTTCTTGGCAGCCTTCGCCGGAGTGGCGGCAGGAGCTTCGGCAGGGGCGGTCGCAGCCGGTTCAGCGGCAGGGGCGGCAGCCGGAACATCGGCGGCCATGGCGGCGGAAGCGGCAAACAGAGTGGCAACAAGAACGCTAACGAACTTGCTCATTGGGTATTTCCTTTCGATTCGAGGTAGCGGATTTGACTACGGTTACGCCTGGAAAAACCCAAGCGTCAAGGCCATAACGCGGCCGGTTTACCGGCGTTGACCGCGGCTCGAAGTATTTCCGCTTTGCGCTTGCGCGTCGGTCCACTGGCCCGGAAGCAGGTCCGCCAGCGTCCACGAGCCAACCGCCCGGCGAATCAGCCGCAGGGTCGGAAAGCCAACCTTGGCGGTCATCCGCCGCACCTGACGGTTCTTGCCTTCGGTGAGCACGAGTTCGACCCATGAAGTCGGAATCGCGGCACGGTAGCGGATCGGTGGATCGCGCGGCCAGAGGTCTTTCGGTTCGTCGATCAGCCTCGCCTGGCATGGCTTGGTGACGAAGTCGCCGAGATCCACGCCGGCGCGCAGCTTCTTGAGGGCGGCCTCGTCGGGAACGCCTTCTACCTGCGCCCAGTAGGTCTTGGCCAGCTTGTGGCGCGGATGGCTGATGCGCGCCTGCAAGGCACCATCGTCGGTGAGCACGACCAGCCCCTCGCTGTCGGCATCCAGCCTGCCTGCGGCATAGACGCCGGGGACGGGCACATAGTCCTTGAGCGTCGCGCGGCCGTCCGCCGAAGTGAACTGACAGAGCACGCCGTAGGGCTTGTTGAGCAGGACGATGCGCGACATCAGACGGAGACGCCGTCGTCGCCGAAAGCGTTGCAGAAGCGGAACGACGCGGGATAGGGAAAGAAGTCCTGCACCTCGCCGCGCCGGATCGCGGCCTGGGTGCGCTGCCAGAAATCGGCATCGAGCAGGTCCGCGTGGAACTTCATGAACGCCGCGCGAATCTTGGGCGTGGACAACAGGAAGGTTGCGAACTCTTCCGGAAAGATGTCGTGGACTCCCACGGAATACCAAGGCTCGCCGGACAACTCCGCCTCGGGATTGGGCGGCGGCGGTATGCGGCGGAAGTTGCAATCGGTCATCCACTCGATCTCGTCGTAGTCGTAGAAGACGACCCGGCCGAAGCGGGCGACGCCGAAGTTCTTCCACAGCATGTCGCCGGGAAACACGTTGGCGATGGCAAGCTGGCGGATGGCATCACCGTATTCCTTCACCGCCGCATCGATCAGGTCGTCGCGGCCGGACTTGTCCATCCGGTCCAGATACAGATTGAGCGGCTCCATGCGCCGTTCGATGTAGAGATGCTTGATGACCAGATCGTCGCCGTCGACCTCGAGCTGCGACGGCACCAGCCTTTCCAGTTCGTCGATGAGCTCGGCCGAGAAGCGCGCCCGCGGCAGCGCCGCGTAGGAGAATTCCAGCGTGTCGGCCATGCGACCGACTCGATCGATCTGCTTGACGAGCTGGTACTTGCGCCGGACGGTCGCGTGGTCCACCTCCTTGGTCGGGCTGAAGACGTCCTTGATCACCTTGAACACATAGGGAAAGGACGGCAGCGTAAACACCATCATGACCATGCCGCGGATGCCGGGCGCGACCACAAACTTGTCTTCGGAATGATGCAGGTGATGGAACAGGTCGCGGAAGAACATGGTCTTGCCCTGCTTGCCGAGACCAAGCATCGTATAAAGCTCCGAACGCGGCTTGCCCGGCATCATCGAGCAGAGGAATTGCACATAGGCAGAAGGCACGTCCATGTCGACCATGAAGTAGGCGCGCGACAGCGAGAACAGTGCGGCGATGCGCCAGGGATCGAGTAGCACGGTATCGAGGAACAGTTCGCTGCGATCGGTTTGCAGCACCGGGATGGCGAAGGGAAATTCTTCAGAGCCATTGACGATCTTGCCGATCACGTAGGCCGCCTTGTTGCGATAGAAGGCGGAGTTGAGCACCTGGAGTTGCAGGTTCGGCTGCGGTTCGCCGCGCTCGCTGACCTGTCGATGCGCCATGCGGAACAGGTAGTCGATATCGCGATCCAGATTTTCGAACGGGCGGCGCCAGCCGAAATCGAGAAACAGCTTCTTCAGGGCCGCGCGAAAGCCCAGCGTGCCGGGGTAGTAGCAACGGTAGGAAGGCGGCTCCGACTCGATGAACTCGGTGGAAACGGCGGGGCGGAAGAAAATGAAGTCGTTGTGGAAATAGGTTCGGTGCTGGACGCGGCAAAACACCGAATTGAAGAAGGTCTCGGCGAGTTCCGGCTGCTTGTGTTCCGTCAGCAAGCCGATGTAGTAGAGCTTGGCCCGCTGCCAGACGGCGTCCTCGATGCCGCCAACCGGAAACTCGCGGTGCAGCTGCTCGATGGCCTCGCGCACACGGGCGTCATAGAAGGCGATCCGGTCCCGTACGGCCGTCTGGACGCCGCGCCAGTCGGCGTTTTCAAAGCGTTCCTTGGCGCCGGCGGAGCATTCGCGGAACAGGCGGTAGTGCCTGTCAAAGCCCTCGATCATGACCTGGGCAATGCGCCGGGACGCGGCTTCGTCGATGTCGCTACGTTGCATGGGAGTCGCCGGTGATCGAGTTCCGCCAGCCGATTGCTGTTGAGTGATAATAGTTCCAACGCAGATCTTCAACAACAAGCTGGAGTGGACAATGAGCACGACCCCCATAAAAATTCCGGCCGGACAGAAAATCGTCGCCGGACAACCGACCCCCGACAATCCCGTCATTCCGTACATCGAAGGCGACGGCATCGGCGTCGACATCACGCCGGTCATGAAGGCCGTGGTCGACGCGGCCGTGGCCAAGGCCTATGGCGGCAAGAAGAAAATTTCCTGGATGGAGGTCTTCGCCGGCGAGAAGGCGACCCGGATCTATGGTCCGGACGTCTGGCTGCCGGAAGAAACCCTGGCGCTGCTGAAGGAATACTCGGTCTCGATCAAGGGCCCGATGACCACGCCGGTCGGCGGCGGCATCCGCTCGCTCAACGTCGCCCTGCGTCAGGAACTCGACCTCTACCAGTGCGTGCGACCGGTGCGCTATTTCAACGGCGTGCCCTCGCCGCTCAAGGACCCGACCAAGGTCGACATGGTCATCTACCGGGAAAACACCGAGGACATCTACGCCGGCATCGAATGGCTGGCGGAAAGCGACGGTGCGAAGAAACTGATCAAGTTCCTGCAGGACGAAATGGGCGTCAAGAAGATCCGCTTTCCGGCCACGTCCAGCATCGGCATCAAGCCGGTATCGAAGGAAGGTACCGAGCGGCTGGTGCGCGCCGCCATCCGGTATGCCGTCGACAACGACCGTCGTTCGGTAACGCTGGTGCACAAGGGCAACATCATGAAGTTCACCGAAGGCGGCTTCCGCGACTGGGGCTACGCCCTGTCCAGAAACGAATTCGGCGCCGTGCCGATCGACGGCGGCCCGTGGTGTTCGTTCAAGAACCCCAAGACCGGCCGCGAAATCGTCATCAAGGACGTCATCGCCGACGCCTTCCTGCAGCAAATCCTGCTGCGCCCCGCCGAGTACGACGTGATCGCGACACTGAACCTGAACGGCGACTACATCTCCGACGCGCTGGCAGCGCAGGTGGGCGGCATCGGTATCGCCCCGGGCGCCAACATCTCGGACCGCTACGCCTGCTTCGAGGCCACCCACGGCACGGCGCCGAAATACGCAGGGAAGGACTACGTCAATCCGGGCTCGCTGATCCTGTCCGCCGAAATGATGCTCCGCCACCTGGGATGGAAGGAAGCGGCGGACCTGATTATCAGGGCGATGGAAGCCGCCATCGGCGACAAGGTGGTGACTTACGACTTTGCCCGTTTGATGGACGGCGCCACGGAGGTGAAGTGCTCCGCCTTCGGCCAGGCGATGATCGATCGCATGTAACTTTTCGGTAATGCAACGAAAAAAAGGCCTGCCGGGTTGCCCCGGCAGGCCTTTCGCATTCTGGGGGCCGGTTAGGCCTTTTGAATGTTCGACGCTTGCTTGCCTTTGGGGCCTTGCACGACGTCGAAAGAAACTTTTTCCCCTTCCTTCAGGGTTTTGAAGCCGGCCATGGTAATCGCGGAAAAATGGGCGAACAAATCCTCGCTACCATCATCCGGAGTAATGAAGCCATAACCCTTGGAGTCGTTGAACCACTTGACGGTACCAGTTGCCATAAATCTCATCCCAAAAAACGAAAAACACACCGGCGCAAGCAACACGCCGGAACATGTTTGCGTTACAAAGTCTCTACAGCCAAGGAAGCCAAGCGGTAACTCAGAGTACTGAAGGACAGCGGGGCAACTCCTGAAACAGCACAGCAGTGAGGCTTGAACCAAACACGCGTGATTTCTATCGCAATTTTCAGGACAGCGTCAAGAAAATTCTATGTTGCACGACAACAGCCAAAAAGCGGCTCCCGGTGGAAAATGGAGGTCGATCCAACCCCTATTCCCCTGTTGCAGCCGGTGTTGAAGGCTGGAAGATTGGCTATAGAATCAAATCATGGCAACACAGAAGCCGTCGCGTGAAGGCAACACCGTACTCGAACCAAAACGGGCACTGGCAAAACCGCCACGCCTATACAAGGTTTTGCTGTTGAACGACGACTTCACGCCGATGGATTTCGTGGTGGTAGTTTTGCAACATTATTTCGGCATGAACCGCGAGCAGGCGACCTCGGTCATGCTCAAGGTGCATCGTGAAGGAAGAGGCGTCTGCGGCGTATTTCCGCGTGACGTCGCGGCAACCAAGGTGGAACAGGTCACGGAGTTTGCGCGTCAGAACCAGCATCCGCTGGCGTGCGTGATGGAGGAAAGCTAAATGATTGCCCAGGAACTTGAAGTCAGCCTTCACATGGCCTTCGTCGAAGCACGGCAGAAGCGCCACGAATTCATAACGGTCGAGCACCTGCTGCTGACCCTGCTCGACAATCCGTCGGCAGCCGACGTTCTGCGCGCCTGCGCGGCGAATATCGATGAATTGCGCCGCGAGCTGACCGAGTTCATCGACGAGCACACGCCGACCGTCGCCGGCAACGAGGAGATCGACACCCAGCCGACACTGGGTTTCCAGCGCGTCATTCAGCGGGCGATCCTGCATGTACAGTCCTCGGGGAAAAAGGAAGTCACCGGCGCCAACGTGCTGGTGGCGATCTTCGGCGAAAAGGATTCGCACGCGGTCTTCTTCCTGCAAAAGCAGGGCATATCGCGTCTCGACGTCGTGAACTTCATATCCCATGGTGTCACCAAGATTCCGCAGTCCGCCCCGCCGGGGGAAGAGCATACGGAGCTTGACGCCGAAGGGCAGCAACAAGCGGGTGCGCTGGAAAACTTCACGCAGAATCTCAACCAGTCGGCGCTGGTGGGCAAGATCGACCCGCTGATCGGCCGCGACAAGGAACTGGAACGCGTCATCCAGACGCTTTGCCGCCGCCGCAAGAACAATCCCTTGCTGGTCGGCGAAGCCGGCGTCGGCAAGACCGCGATCGCCGAAGGGCTCGCGCAACGCATCGTCGAGGGACGTGTGCCGGAGATTCTTTCCAAGGCGACCGTCTATGCGCTCGATATGGGCGCCCTGCTGGCGGGAACCAAGTATCGCGGCGATTTCGAGCAGCGGCTGAAGGGCGTAATCAAGCAGCTTGCCGACAACCCGGACGCCATCCTGTTCATCGACGAAATCCATACGCTGATCGGCGCGGGCGCCGCCTCCGGCGGGACACTGGACGCGTCGAACCTGCTCAAGCCGGCCCTTTCCTCGGGCGCGATGAAGTGCATCGGCGCCACCACCTACAACGAGTTCCGCGGCGTCTTCGAGAAGGACCACGCCCTGTCGCGGCGCTTCCAGAAGATCGACGTCAGCGAGCCGAGCGTGACGGATACCGTCGCCATCCTGCGCGGCCTGAAGAGCCGCTTCGAAGAACATCACGGCGTCAAGTATTCTGCGGCGGCGATCACCAACGCGGCGGAACTTTCCGCCAAGTACATCACTGATCGCCATCTGCCGGACAAGGCCATCGACGTCATCGACGAAGCCGGTGCCGCGCAGCGCATCCTGCCCAAGTCGAAGCAGAAGAAAACCATCGGCAAGCAGGAAATCGAGGAAATCGTCGCCAAGATCGCCCGCGTGCCGCCACAGCATGTGTCGGCCGACGATCGCTCGGCGCTCAGGAACCTGGCACGCGACCTGAAGACCGTCGTCTTCGGCCAGGATCCGGCCATCGAAGCACTGACCAGGGCGATCAAGATGTCGCGCTCCGGTCTCGGTAATCCGCAGAAGCCGATCGGCGCCTTCCTCTTTTCCGGCCCAACCGGCGTCGGCAAGACCGAAGTGGCGCGCCAGCTCGCCTACTGCATGGGTATCGAACTGATCCGCTTCGACATGTCCGAATACCAGGAACGCCATGCGGTATCGCGGCTGATCGGCGCGCCGCCGGGCTACGTCGGCTTCGACCAGGGCGGCCAGCTCACCGAGGCTGTGACCAAAAAGCCGCATGCGGTATTGCTGCTCGACGAGATCGAGAAAGCCCATCCGGACATCTACAACATCCTGCTGCAGGTGATGGACCACGGCACGCTGACGGACAACAACGGCCGCAAGGCGGACTTCCGCAACGTCGTTATCGTCATGACGACCAATGCGGGTGCGGAAGCCCTGCAGAAGACGTCGATCGGTTTCACCACCAGCAAGGAGTCCGGCGACGAAATCGCGGACATCAAGCGGATGTTCACGCCTGAATTCCGCAACCGGCTCGACGGCATCATTTCCTTCAAGCCCCTCGATACGCAGATCATCCTGCGTGTCGTCGACAAATTCCTCATGCAACTCGAAGGCCAGTTGCACGAAAAGAAGGTGGAAGTCGTCTTCACCGACGCTCTGCGCGCCTGGTTGGCCGAGAAGGGTTTCGATCCGCTGATGGGCGCGCGTCCGATGGCGCGGCTGATCCAGGACTCGATACGGGCCGCGCTCGCCGACGAGCTGCTGTTCGGCCGGCTGCAACATGGCGGACGCGTGACGATCGACCTCGACAGCGAGGTCGACGAAGGCGTCGACGAAAAGATCAGGCTGGTGTTCGACGACGCGCCCGAATCGACGTCGGCCGGCGCCGCCAGTCCGACCCCCTCACTCGGGTAGCTCGAAGACGATCGGCAGGTCGACAGCGAAATCCCGTTTCCGCAGCGATGGGGGGACGGGAGTGGCGGACGTCGCCAGGCGCATCATTTCGAGCGCCGCGACGTCGAGCGCGGAATGGCCGCTCGATTTCTTCAGGCGTATTTCGGGTATCACGCCAAAGTCCGACGCAACGCTGACCCGCAGTTCCGTCGTCCCGCTCCAGCCGGCATCGATCGCCATCGGCGGATAGTGCCGGTGGCGTCGTGCCGCGCTCGCCAACGCCAGGCGGTAGGCGCGCACTTCTCCGGCATCGACACTCCGCTCCGCCGGCAATACGGACGCTTCAGCCTCCGGCGCCTCGCTTGCCGAACCGTTTGCCGAAATGATGGTCGAAGACGATGGGAATTCAGCCTCCGCGTCGGCCGGTTCTGCCGCATCGACAAGCGGTATCGGTGGGGTCGGTTTCGGCTTCTGTTCCTCGTCTTTCCGTTCCGTGGATTTCGGCATGATGGGAGTTGCCGCTGGCATGACCGGCGACGCTGGCCGCAGGCTGGCGACGAGCGGCACGGGCGACGCCGCCTCCGGCCAGACCGTCACGGCCGGCCAGAGCAGCAGAACATGCAGCAGGAGGGAAACGGCAATTGCCTGGCCGAGACCGAAACGCTTGCCGGGCATTTTTGCGGTGTGGATGATTTGCAAAGTAACAGGGCTCTGCTAGATTGTCGCAACTGGAATTTTAAGACATGAGCGCGTATCCGCTGATTTTGACGCTTGACCAGCACGGCGTACCCCACCGTTGGGTAAGCTGGCAGCACGCTTGTTTCTACTACGCCAAGGATCTGGTGGCCTGGGCCATCGGCGAGAACAGTTTCGTCTTTCACGGCGGCACCAACCGCATTACCGGCACACGCTCCCAGATCAGCGCCAACAGCATCATCGCCATCAAGGGCAAGGCGCTGGCGGGCAAGTCGCTGCACAAAGTGCCGCCGCTGTCCAATCGGGAGTTGTTTCACCGCGACCGTCACGTCTGCGCCTACTGCGGCGACGAGCTTCCCGGCCAGCGGCTGACGCGCGACCATGTCGTCCCGGTGGTGCAAGGCGGCCGCGATACCTGGATGAACGTCGTCACCGCCTGCCGCGGCTGCAATCAGATGAAGAGCGGCCGCACACCTGAACAAGCCGGCATGGAACTGCTCTACGCGCCCTACGTGCCCAACAAGGCCGAGTACCTGATTCTCTGCAACCGCCACATCCTCGCCGACCAGATGGACTTCCTCGCCCGCCACGTACCCAGCGTGAGTCGCGTCCGGATTTGACGCGGCGAACGATTCATCCGGTCGGGCGTGTGAAACCAGCGTGACGGCAGCGAAGCCTCTCACCTCCTATCGCAAGTTCTGGGCGCAGCGTTTCGGCACTGCGCCCTTCCTGCCGATGTCGCGCAGCGAGATGGAAGCACGCGGCTGGGATTCCTGCGATGTCGTGCTCGTCACCGGCGACGCCTACGTCGACCATCCCAGCTTCGGCATGGCGCTTGTCGGCCGACTACTGGAAGCGCAGGGTTTCCGCGTCGGCATCATCGCCCAGCCCGACTGGCAGTCGGCCGAGCCATTCCGCTCTCTCGGCAAACCGAATCTGTTCTTCGGCGTCACCGCCGGCAACATGGATTCGATGGTCAATCGCTACACCAGCGAGCGCAAGATTCGTTCGGACGACGCCTACACGCCGAACGGCGAACCCAATCGCCGGCCCGACCGGGCCACGGTCGTTTATGCCCAGCGCTGCCGCGAAGCGTTTTCAGAGGTGCCCGTTGTCATCGGCGGCATCGAGGCCAGTCTTCGGCGTATCGCCCACTACGATTATTGGTCGGACAAGGTGCATCGTTCCATCCTGCCCGACAGCAAGGCCGATCTGCTGCTGTTCGGCAACGCCGAGCGCGCGCTGGTGGAACTGACGCATCGGCTCGCCAGGGGCGAGAAGATCGCCGACATCCGCGACCTGCGCGGTTCCGCCTTCATGACGCAGCACGGCTCATTGAAAGCGGGAAAAGTCAGCCATGGCGGTACGCCACCGGAACGACAGGACACGGTCGTCCGCCTGCCCGCCTACGAGGAAGTGAAGGACGATCCGCTGCGCTACGCCGAAGCCTCGCGCGCCTTCCACCTCGAATCGAATCCCGGCAACGCCCGCTGCATCGTCCAGCGACATGGCGACCGTGACGTCTGGCTCAATCCGCCGCCGGTTCCGCTCACTACCGCGGAGATGGATTACGTCTATGGCCTGCCCTATGCCCGGGCGCCGCACCCCAGCTATGGCGACGCGAAGATTCCCGCCTGGGAGATGATCCGGCATTCGATCAACATCATGCGCGGCTGCTTCGGCGGCTGCACCTTCTGCTCGATCACCGAGCACGAAGGCCGCATCATCCAGAGCCGCTCCGAGGCCTCCATCCTGCGCGAGATCGAGGAAATCCGCGACAAGACACCCGGCTTCACCGGCATCATTTCCGACTTGGGCGGGCCAACGGCCAACATGTACCACATGGCCTGCAAGGACCCCAAGATCGAATCGGCCTGCCGCCGGCTGTCCTGCGTCTATCCCGGCATTTGCGAAAACCTGAACACCGACCACTCCGCGCTCATCCACCTGTATCGCGAAGCGCGCCAGGTTCCGGGCGTGAAGAAAGTGCTGATCGGTTCCGGCCTGCGCTACGACCTCGCGGTGCGCTCGCCGGAATACGTGAAGGAACTGGTCACCCACCATGTCGGCGGCTACCTCAAGATCGCACCAGAACATACCGAAGCCGGCCCGCTCTCGAAGATGATGAAGCCGGGCATGGAGAGCTACGAGAAGTTCAAGCGCCTGTTCGACGCCGCCTCGAAGGCGGCCGGCAAGGAACAGTACCTGATCCCCTACTTCATC
>JBNKCS010000021.1:0-21707 GCA_050287865.1 Rhodocyclaceae bacterium
GGCTACGCGAGCATGGGCAATGCCTGCCTGGCCAACGCAACCGTCGAATCCTGCTTCCAGATGTTGAACAACGATACCTATACGCCAACGAAACTGGATCGCTTCAACTACGACTCGGGGCATTTCCAGAAGTGGGGCGTGGACAACGGCATGACGGCGATGACCGGCGACGACGTGGCGGCGGCCTATCAGAACGTGCTGGGGGTGGCGGTGAGCTTCAATGGCCCGCTGCTGGCCGGCGGCGCTATCGCGTCAGCCGACGACTACGCGGTGTTCCTGCGCAAAATACTGAATAATCAACTGAAAATTGCCGACCTGCTGGGCGATCAGCCGACCTGTACCCAGCCGTCTTCGTGCCCGACGGCCGATTACTCGCCGATTACCGCCGAAGCTTGGCATTACAGCGTCGGCCACTGGGTGGAGGATGATTCTGCCGTCGGCGACGGCGCCTTCAGCTCGGCCGGTGCGTTCGGCTTCTACCCGTGGATCGACAGTACCAAGACTTTGTACGGCATCGTGGCCCGTGCCGACTTGGTTGGCAGCAACCAGGGCTATGCCTCCGCGCAGTGCGGACGCCTGATCCGGAAGGCGTACCAGACGGGCACTGCGCAGTAGTCTAGACAGTGGCTGAAACCCGGTCCTGCCGGGCCGGTGCGGATGCGATCGCCTCAGTTCCCTCGGAATCGTCGTCGTCGTAGTTGCTGAAGCGCACGACCCGCACGCCGGCCGGCAGGTCCGACTTACGCCGGGCCAGTTGCCTGAGCCAATTGTTCCGGGGTGGCTTGAGGATGTCGACCAGACTCATGTTGCGTTGCGTCATAGACTGCTCCGGGCTTCCCAGCGTGGTTGGAATGGCCCCGCCACTTGGCGGGGCCGGCGGGATGCCGGTGGGAGGTTTCCGGCAACCCGCGTGAAACGGATGTTCTCTTGGGCAAGATATCTTTTGGAGTCGGCAAGAAATTTTTCAACCGCTTGAGGTGTAATGGTTATCACTGTCTCTCCTCTCGTTGGCGCTGGTTAGATAGATACCGGTCGATGGCGAAAGTTCAGGTGGGGGATGAAACAGAATGTTTCAGGCGCTCGCGACACTTGACAGACCAAAAATCGGCCAGCACGGCGATAATGCGAGGCTGTCGTGGCAAACGATGACACGGAGGAGTCGGATGGCAGTTCGGGAAATCCTGCGCATGGGCGACGCCCGCCTGCTGGCGCTCACGGAACGGGTGAGGGATTTCGGCGATCCGCTGCTGCAGGCGCTGATTGCCGACATGTTCGACACCAAGGCGGCGACGGGCGGCGTCGGTCTGGCGGCGCCGCAGATTGGCGTTGGACTGCAAGTGGTGGTTTTCGGCGTCGGCAAGAGCGAACGGTATCCCGACGCCGAGCCGATTCCGGAGACGGTGCTGATCAACCCGATCGTTACGCCGCTGACGGATGACGAGGCCCTCGGCTGGGAGGGTTGCCTGTCGGTGCCCGGCCTGCGCGGCGAGGTGCCGCGCTTTGCCCGTGTCCGCTATCGCGGCTTCGACCAGCATGGACACCCGATCGACCGGACCGCCGATGGCTTCCATGCCCGTGTGGTCCAGCATGAGTGCGACCACCTGATCGGCAAGCTTTATCCGATGCGGGTGCGCGATTTCCGCCGCTTCGGCTTTACCGAAATCCTGTTTCCGGAGCTTCCTCCGCATTGAGGTCGGCGTCAGCCGGCGGTCAGGAGTCGAAACGCAGCGTCGAGAGAAAGAAGGCGGTTTCCCATCGGGGCTTTCTTCTTAGCCGCGGCGCTTTTCCGCTGTCTTGTACCACCTTGGCGAACAGCTCCTGTTGCGCGTTCACGTCCTGCCACAACTCGTGGCAGAGCGCACTCAGGCGTTCCGCCACCGTGGAGTCGCCCTGCAAGGCATCCACATTGATGTTCGCCAGGCGGCGCTCGAACTTCCTGTGTGCGGCCATCCGTTCCGCCAGATACTCGTGCTGTTCGGCGCATTCCTTCAGTACGCGTTCCTGGAAGCCGAAATGCTCGCGAGTGAGGTACGCCACGCAATCGAGGAGTTCGCCCAGGCGGCTACGCGCGGAACCGTTTTCCACAAGCCGGTCGACTTGCGTCATGGCCCAGCGCAGCAACGCCACCTGACTTTCGGTTTCCAGAGCATCCGTCGATAGCTCGATGCCGATATCCATATCCATGATCGCGTTGCCCTCCCGGAATTGTCGCGAATTCAAATACCCTCGGCATAATCTGCATGGAATTTGTCAGGAGGTCAAGTTACAGGGAGTTGACGACACGCGGCTTGCCCGGCGACGACTTCGATTCCGTTTAATGAAGTCCGGCTGCCGGTGCTTCCATCACATTGAGGTCGGCGGCGAGCGGCGCTTGCGGCCGTTCGGCGCGCAGGGCCGCGGCCAGGTCTGCGACCGCGGAGGCGTAGAAGCTGCTGCGGTTGTAGCGCGTCAATACGTAGAAGTTCTTGTAGCCCAGCCGGTATTCGGTTGGCGCGTCAGGTGTGCTCAGGTCGATCAGCGCGGCCGGCAGGGATGGCGCGCCATCGGCCTCGACGCCGAACCGAGCCATTTCGGAGGGCAATCGCCGCGGCTCGATGCCTTCGGCCAGCAGGCTCGGCGTGTCGCCACGGCTGACTTTTGCCGGTGCCCAGATCGGTTCGCCGCGCGCCCACCCGTGCATGTACAGGAAACGGCCGACGCTGCCGATGGCATCCGCGCTGCTGGCGGACAGGTCGACGCGGCCGTCGCCGTCGAAATCCACCGCGAAGTCGCGGATGCTCGACGGTATGAATTGCGGCAGCCCGATGGCACCAGCGTAGGAGCCGCGGTAATCCCAGGGATCGCGTTTCTCGTCGCGCGCGAGCAGCAGCAGTGACTCCAGTTCCCGGCGGAACAGGGCGGCGCGCGGCGGGTAGTCGAAAGCGAGGTTGGCCAGCGCGTTGAAAACGTCGAAGCCGCCCGTGATTTCCCCGTAAAGGGTCTCGACGCCGATGATGGCGACGATGATTTCCGCTGGCACGTCGTAGAGCGCCTGGGCGCGGACCAGGGCAATTTCGTGGTCGCGCCAGAATTCCAGGCCGTGCGTGATGCGCTTGGTTTCGACGAAGCGGTTGCGGTACTCCTGCCAGGAGCGGGCCGCCGGATCGGCTGGCGGGGTGATCGCCTTGATGACGGACGGGTTGGGCGTGACCTTGTGGAACTGGTCGAGCAGCGACGCGGCGTCGAAGCCGTGGCGCGCGACCATGTCGGCGACGAAAGCGCGCACATCGTCGCGCTCGTCGTAAGGCGGACTGGACGCGTCGGCAGCGGCCAGTGCGCAGGCGGAAAACAGCAGGAAGGCGGAAAGCAGTGAGCGGATCATGGTGCGAAGGATGCCATGCGGCGGCGTAGTTCGTCCAATCCCGTGTCTGATCGGGTTGCCGTCGGGCCGTAGCGCAGGCGGGCGTAAAGGTTTGCGATGGCATGCATGTCGGCGGCGGCCTGGGGCAGCGCGGCAGCGATGCGGTGGGCATAGTCTTGCGGACCCTCGGCGGGCCGGCGCGCCAGGCCGCGTCGGCCCATGCGCTGGGAGAATCGTTCCCAGGCCGCCAGCACGGGATCGCGCCGGCGCCGCTGCCGCAGCGTCCATGCCGTCAGCGCCAGCAGGGCCAGGCCGGAAAGCACGGCCAGCGTCGCCGTCATGCTGCGCCAGTCGGGTTCCGGCATGCCGAGCCGACGCAGCAGGTCGCGTTGCCGCGCGGGGTTGTAGCCGAGCACCCACTGGTTCCACGCGTTGGTCACGGCGTCCCAGCGGAAATGGAGATCGCGCAGCCAGGCCAGGTCGACGCGTATCAGCAGCGGCAGCGGATCGCCCGCCGGTACGGCGGCGGCGAGGTTCATGTCGATGCGCGTCGGCGCGCTGATGGCCGTCGGATCGACGCGCAGCCAGCCGCGTCCCGGCAGCCAGACCTCCGTCCAGGCGTGGGCGTCGTACTGCCGCACGGTGAGCCAGCCGTCGACCGGATTCAGCTCGCCGCCCTGATAGCCGGTAACGACGCGCGCCGGAATGCCCGCTGCCCGCATGGCGACCGCGAAGGCGTTGGCGAAGTGCTCGCAGAAGCCTTGTTTCGTGTCGAAGAGGAATTCGTCGGCGGTTTGCTCGCCGAGCAGAGGCGGCATCAGGGTGTACAGCAGTCGCTGGCGCAGGAAGAAGGTCTCTGCGGCATGCAGTACGTCCTCGTCGCTCTGCGCCTGCGCCCGCCACTGCGCGGCCAGTGCGCGGATGCGCGGGTTGCTGCCGACGGGCAGAAAGGTCGCACGGCGTCGCGCTGCCTCGTCCTCGTCGGCGCCCGCGCGCAACCCCGGATAGGCGCGCATCGCCAATCGTCGTCTTGCCGTGAGCGGCTCGGTGGTGAGCAACTGGTAGTCGTGGGTCGCGAGCATGCCGGTCGTCGTTGCGCCGGGCAGCTCCAGGGCGAACAGCCAGTGCCGGTTGTGCGGTTCGATGATGATCTCGTAGTCGACACCGCCGGTGTCGGGTTCGGCGTAGGGCAGCTGTTGCTGCGGCTTTTCCCTGATCGGGCGCCAGGCGCGGCCGTCGAAATCGGCAAGCACCGGGCCGCGCCAGTAGAGTTGCCGTTGCGGCGGCACGCCGTCGGGGAAGCGGGCGCGGAAGGCGATGGCGTCGGACTGCGAAAGCTCGCTGATGCTGCCCGGCGCCATGGTGTCGGAAAGCCCCGTGCGGGCGCTGTTGGCATCGCGTGGTAGCGCCCACAACGGCCCCTGTATGCGCGGGAAGAGCACGAACAGCAGCAGCATCAGTGGCAGTGCCTGCAGCAGCATGACGCCGGCACGCCGCAGGATCGTTGTCGGCGTATCGCGTGCATCGGCGAGTACCAGCAGCGTTGCCGTGGCGACCAGGACACCGACGGTCGACGCGATGGCGGCGGGAATCACCTGGCTGTAGAAGAACTGCGCCAGCGCGAGGAAGAAGGCGAGGAAGACGATGGCCAGCCCGTCGCGGACGGTGCGCGCTTCCAGATATTTGAGCGCCAACAGGAGAATCAACAGCGCGACGCCGGGGTTCTGGCCGAACAGCGTGCGGAATTGCCACAGCACGCCGGCGCAACCCCCGACCACCAGCAGAAAAAGCAGCCAGCGCGGCGGTAGCGGTTGGCGCTGCCAGGCGAGCGCGGTTCGCCAGAAAAGCGCCAGTCCGGCGGCGATCGTCAGCCATGCCTGAACGTGCGCTGCGAGCGGCGCGGCAACGGCGATGCCGGTGGCGATCAGCCACCAGGTCTGCGTGGGCGAGAGGAAGGGGCTAGTCCTTGCCATGGAGGGCGAGGGCGCTGAGCGCCGCGTGCAGGTGTTCGTCGCCGGAGGCTGGCGCGATACTGCGTTCCGGCAGACGCAGGCCCCATTCGAGGCCGGCGGCGTGGGCGTCCAGCGCCCAGCGGGTGAGTACGGAGAGGCGCGTTTCGACATCGTCCCCCGGTGCCGCATCCCAGTCGAGCCAGATACGGGAGGCGGCGGCGCCGTCGAATTGCTTGGTCAGCAGCGGCGCCTCGTCGCCCTGCCTCGCGGCGACCTTCCAGGCGACATGGCGCGGCGGGTCGGCGGGGTGATGGTCGCGCAGGCCGGAAAAATCGTCGCTGCCCTGGCCGCCGGAGCGTCGTCCGCCGTGTTCTCCGGCGCCCCAGGGTAGCGGCGGCGCTTTCGGCGCCGGTCGTGGATAGACCAGACAGCGCATATCGGGCGCGCAATAAACCCAGGAACGGATCAGGCCGAGCGGCCAGGTGGTCTCGATGCCGGCGCGCGGCAGCGTCAGCCAGCCGCGCTTCGTGGTTGGCAGGCGCAGGCAGGCATCGGCGGAATCGCGCGCCGGGATGTCTACGGTCGTGGTGTCGCCTTCGGGCAGCCAAAGGCGCAGCGCGCGGCGCTCGACCTCGCTGGAAAGGACGAGGTGGAAGGCGGCCGGGTCGCCGGCGAACACGGGTGGCGTCCTGCCACGGCTGACTTTTAGCCGCACGAGATTGCGGAAGGTATGGAGGATGGCGACGACGCCCAGCCCGGCGAGGAGGAAGGTCAGGACATAGCCGAGGCTGAGGTTGTAGTTGATGCTGCCGAGCAGCATCGCCAGCAGCACGGCAGCGTAGCCGATGCCGACGCGCGTGGGCAGGACATAGACGCGGCGCTGACCGAGCGTGATCGGCGATTCCTCCGGCGGCTTGACGCGCAGCGCCCAGCGGATGAACTGCTCGTGTGCGATGTTGGCGAGATTCATCGCGTCGGCGTGAATAGATCAGCGTCGGTTGACGCCCATGTCGAGCATCGCGAGCGGGGGCGGGCGATCACGCTGCATTGGCCTTACGGAATCGGCACGGCCTCAATGAGGCGCGCGATATTGGCGGCAGCGGGGTGGTCGCCGACGGGGCGCAGGCGATGGCCGGCGACGCCGGGCAGCACGACCTGGATATCCTCGGGCAGCACATGGTCGCGGCCTGCCAGCCAGGCCCAGGCTCGCGCCGAGGCGAGCAGCGCCAGCGCGGCGCGCGGCGACAGACCGGTCTGCCAGTCGGCCGATTCGCGGGTGTGCGAGACCAGCGCCTGCACGTAGTCGATCAGCGGCTCGGCGACGTGCACGCGCCGTACCGATTCCTGGTGGGCCAGCAGTTCGACGGACGAAAGGCAGGGCGCAATACCGGCCAGCACTTCGCGACGGTCGCCGCCGGCGAGGAGTTCGCGCTCGGCGGCGCGGTCGGGGAAGCCGAGCTCGATTTTCATCAGGAATCGGTCGAGCTGCGATTCGGGCAGCGGAAAGGTGCCGATCTGGTGCGCCGGATTCTGCGTGGCGATGACGAAGAAGGGGGCGGGCAGCGGCCGCGTCTGGCCTTCGGCAGTGACCTGCCGTTCCTCCATGGCTTCGAGCAGCGCGCTTTGCGCCTTCGGCGTGGCGCGGTTGATTTCGTCGGCCAGTACGACCTGGGCGAAGATCGGGCCGGGGTGGAAGTTGAAGGCGCCGCTGTCGCGGTCGTAGATGGAGACGCCGAGAATGTCGGCCGGCAGCATGTCGCTGGTGAACTGGATGCGCTGGAAATTCAGTCCGAGCAGCTGCGCCAGCACGTGTGCCAGTGTGGTTTTGCCGACGCCGGGCAAATCCTCGATCAACAGGTGACCGCGCGCCAGCAGACAGGCCAGTGCGAGCCGCAACTGGTGATCCTTGCCGAGAATGACACGGCTGGCGGCGGCGATGACGCCGTCCATGGGGGTGCTGGGGTCGGGTGTGCGCATGTTGCCGGGGTGCCGCCTTCAGGCGGACGAAAAATCAGTTCATAATCATGACTCCGATCGATTGTATGCCAATCCCGAAATGACCACGGCCTTCATTACCCATCGCGAATGCTGGCGACACGACATGGGCACGCACCATCCCGAATGCCCCGAACGCCTTGGCGCGATACAGGATCGCCTGATCGCCGCCGGCCTCGACCTCTATCTCTCATTCCACGACGCGCCGCTGGCTGAAATGGAACATCTGTTGCGCGTGCATTCGCGCAAGTACATCGAGATGGTCGAGGAAAGCGCGCCCGAGCATGGCATCCATCATCTCGATCCGGATACGGCGATGAGTCCCGGCACCTGGCGCGCAGCGTTGCGTTCGGCGGGCGCGGGGGTGATGGCCACCGACATCGTCATGCGCGGCGAGGCGCCGAATGCCTTCTGCGCCGTCCGTCCGCCCGGCCATCATGCCGAGCGTTCCCGGGCGATGGGCTTTTGCTTCTTCAACAACGTCGCTGTCGCGGCCAGCCACGCCATCGAGGAGTGGAACCTGCAGCGTGTGGCCATCATCGATTTCGATGTGCACCACGGCAACGGGACGGAAGACATATTCGCCAACGACGAGAAGGTGCTGATGGTCGGTACCTTCCAGCACCCGTTCTATCCGTACAGCGGCGCCGACAATCCGGCGCCGAACATGGTCAACGTACCGATCAAGGCGGGCACCCGCGGTGACCGCTTCCGCGAGATCGTTACGGAAACCTGGCTGCCGCGCCTGCGCGAGTTCGCGCCCGAGATGATTTTCATCTCTGCCGGCTTCGACGCGCATTACGAGGACGACATGGGCTCGGTCGGCCTGGTGGAATCCGATTACGCCTGGGTTACGGAACAGATCGTGTCCGTGGCCAGGGAAAGCGCGCAGGGACGCATCGTTTCCATCCTCGAAGGCGGCTACAACCTCTCCGCGCTGGCGCGCAGCGTGTCGGCCCATATCAAGGTGCTGGCCGATCTTTAGCGTCCAATCGACCGGTGCCGCTGTCGCATGACTGGGACCGGCCCCTACGTTAGAATCGAACTTTTCCGCGGCGCCCGGACCTAAGGGCAAGGATATGGCCACCATTACTATTCAGGGTTCTCTTCCCGCCATCGTTACGCCGATGCACGAAGACGGCAGCCTCGACCTGCCGCGCTTGCGCAGTCTGGTCGAATGGCACATAAGCGAGGGCTCGGACGGCATCGTCGTCGTCGGGACCACGGGCGAATCCCCCACCGTAAATTTCGATGAACATTGCAAGCTCATCGAAACGGTTGTGGAGCAGGCGACCGGTCGCGTGCCGGTGATTGCCGGCACGGGGGCCAATTCGACCGTCGAGGCGATCGAACTGACCGAGTTTGCGAAGAAGTCCGGTGCTGTCGCGCATCTTTCCGTCGTGCCCTACTACAACAAGCCGACGCAGGAAGGGCTCTACCGGCATTTCAAGACCATCGCCGAGGCGGTGGATTTGCCGATGGTCCTCTACAACGTGCCGGGCCGCACCGGCGCCGATTTGGGCAACGACACTGCGCTGCGCCTGGCGCAGGTGCCGGGCATCATCGGCATCAAGGACGCCACCGGCGGCATCGAGCGTGGCGCCGACCTCATCAAGCGCGCGCCGACGGGTTTCTCGGTACTTTCCGGTGACGACGGTACCGGGCTGGCGCTGACGCTGCTGGGCGGCCGCGGCGTGATTTCAGTGACCGCCAACGTGGCGCCGCGCCTGATGCACGAAATGATCGCGGCTGCGTTGGCCGGTGACCTGGAAAAGGCGCGTTCCATCAACTTCCGCCTGCTGTCGTTGCATCGCAACCTGTTCGTGGAGGCCAACCCGATTCCGGTCAAGTGGGCCTGCGTCGAGATGGGACTGATCGAAAATGGCCTGCGTCTGCCAATGACGCCGCTTTCTTCCGAGCATCACGAGCGCGTGCGTTCCGCGCTACGCGAAGCCGGCATCCAACTCTGAAAACTACGGGAAATACATGAAGCCAAATGTGGTCGTTGTCGTTTTGACCGTCTCCGCGCTGCTCGCGGGTTGTGGTTCGATGATGGAGTCGAATAAGATCGAATACAAGTCGGCGGGCAAGTTGCCGCCGCTGGAAGTACCGCCCGATCTTACCCAACCCGGTCGCGACGATCGTTATGCCGTTCCGGATGTCGCGCCGAAAGGTACCGCAACCTTCTCCGCTTATTCCGAAGAGCGAAACGACCCGGCTGTGCGCGCCGCTGCCGGTGGCGTGTTGCCCGATGTTGACAAGATGCACATCGAGCGCGACGGCAACCAGCGCTGGCTGGTCGTGTCGGGCACGCCGGACAAGATATGGCCGAAGCTGAAGGAGTTCTGGCAGGGCATGGGCTTCATCCTCGACAAGGAACTGCCCGAGGCCGGCATCATGGAGACGGACTGGGCGGAGAAGCGTGCCAAGATTCCGCAGGGGGCCATCCGCGGTATGCTCAGCAGAGCGCTCGATACCCTGTATTCGACGCCTGAGCGCGACAAGTTCCGTACCCGTCTCGAGCAGGGCGCTCAGCCTGGCACGACAGAGATCTACATCAGCCACCGCGGCATGTACGAGATCTACATCGACGAGGGCAAGGAGCAGACGCGCTGGCAGCCGCGGCCTGCTGATCCGGACCTGGAAGCCGAGATGCTGCGCCGTTTGATGGTCAGTTTCGGAGTCGAGGAATCGCGTGCCAAGACGATGATGGCCGCCGCTCCTCCCGAGGAGCGGGCCAAACTGTTGCCGGATGGCAGCTTGCAGGTGCTGGAGCCTTTCGATCGCGGTTGGCGGCGTGTCGGCTTGGCGCTGGATCGCGTCGGCTTTACCGTTGAGGATCGTGATCGATCGCAAGGCGTCTATTTCGTCCGCTATGTCGATCCGGAAGCCGCGGCAGAGAAGGAGGGCTTCTTTTCCAAACTGGCTTTCTGGCGCGATAGCAAGCCCGATCCTTCCAAGACCCCGAAACACCGCATTCTCGTCAAGGCGGACGGCGACAACAGCCTGGTACAGGTGTTGACGGCCGAAGGGGGCGTTGATGTGTCCGAAACCGGCAAGAAGATCCTGCGCCTGCTGCACGAGCAACTGAAGTAGGGAATACGGATGCGGTTTGCCTCGCTCGGCAGCGGCAGCCGCGGCAACGCGCTGGTCGTCGAGGTCGGGAAGACGCGCATCCTGCTCGACTGCGGTTTCGGACCGCGGATACTCGCGGCGCGGCTCGCCCGTGCCGGTCTTGAGCCCGGAGACCTCGACGCTATTCTGGTCACCCACGAACATGCCGACCATGTCGGCGGCGTTGCCGCCTGCGCTCGCCGTTTTGGTGTCGAAGTTCTGCTGACCCACGGTACGCTGGCTTCGGTCGAGTTGGACGATGTGGCGGTTCGCGTCATCGACAGCCATGCGCCGTTTGCCGTCGGCGACATGGAGCTGCGGCCTTTCCCGGTTCCACACGACGCCCGCGAGCCGGCGCAGTTCGTATTTTCGGACGGCGATCGCCGGCTGGGCGTGCTGACCGATGCCGGCTGCGTGACGCCGCACATGGTCGACATATTGTCCGGTTGCGATGCGCTGGTGCTGGAATGCAACCACGATGCGACGATGCTGGCGGCGGGACGTTACCCCCAGCATTTGAAGCGCAGGATTGCCGGGCGATTCGGCCACCTCGACAACGCCGCGGCGGCGCAGTTGCTGTCGCAAATCGATCGAACCCGGTTAAGGCACGTCGTCGCGGCGCATCTTAGCCAGGAAAACAATACGCCGGCGCTGGCGACCAGGGCGCTGGCGGCAGTACTCGGCTGCACGCCCGAATGGATCGGCATCGCCGATCAGGATACAGGTTGCGACTGGCGGGACGTTGCCTAAGCCGGTCGTTCGGAGGACTTGCGGTTTCTCAGAGGCCGGCGGTGGCCCAGGGCGTGCACGGTGCGCTTTCGTTCCACAGGTCGTTCGCGCGCTGCCACCAGGGTTCGGTCTCCGTCGGCGTGGCGGTGACCAACTTGCCGCGCGCATGATCGGCGTGGAAGCGGATGGTGCCATTGCCTTGTTCGGTAAGCACCCAGCAGTCGGCCAGATGGCGCAAATGCTCGGGTGTCTGCCGGACCTCGACGTGGTGGGCGTGGTCGCGCAAGAGCGACAGCAGGCGGGGCAGGCGAGACTGCAGCGGCGCCAGGTCGTGCACGACCACTTGCAACCGGCAGAGCGTTGAGGCGGAGAGAAAACGATTCAGCAGTTCCACCTGCGCGATCTCATCGAAGCCCATGTGCGACAGGTCGCGGTCGAAGATGCGGATCTCGCGCTGTGCGCTGGCCAGCGTGCAGGCGATGGCAGCGCGATAGCCGGCTTCGCTGTCGAAATGTTCGATGGCGCCGTTCATGGCAAGTGGACGAAGCCGCAGCGATACCAGTCAAGGAACGATGCCTGCGCCGCATCGCTGAAGTCCTGCGGCGGCAACTCGCGCGTGTCGGCCAATTGGCGGAAAAGCGAGCGATCCCGGCGTGTTACCACGACTGACTCTCCATTGAGGTAGAAGCAGTCCTCGGCGAACAGCAACTGGCTGCGCGCGTCGAGGCGGACGCCGCGACGGGCCAGTGCGGCCATGAACCGCTTTTCGCCAAGCGGCTTTTCCGGCGGCTCGAAGAATACGTGCGGCTTCGGCTCGGTCAGATAGGCGCCGAGAAAATCGCGTACGGTGTCCCGGTTCCAGCGGATGCGACCGACCATGTCGGCGACCTGGTCGATCATCGGGGCACCGATCTTTGCCGGGTGCTTCTGCAATTTGAGATCCGGATCGCGGTAGCGATCCGGCACCGCGACGCGGTCCTGAAGGAAGGTCAGGAACTGCTCGGCCAGATCCTGCGCTGGCGGCGCACGGAAGCCGACGGAGTAGGTCATGCATTCGTCGACGGCAACGCCGTCGTGCGCCCATTCCGGCGGCAGGTAGAGCAGGTCGCCGGGTTCCAGCACCCAGTCGTGCACGGGGCGGAAGTCCTTGAGGATGCGGATCGGCAGGCCTTCGATCAGGGTCTGGTCGATCTGGTTGCCGATGCGCCAGCGTCGTTTGCCCATGCCTTGCAGGAGGAAGACGTCGTAGCTGTCGAAGTGGGGGCCGACGCCGCCGCCGTCGGTGGCGTAGCTGACCATCAGGTCGTCGAGGCGTGCGTAAGGGATGAAGCTGAAATTGCGCATCATCTCGTCGGCCTGCGGCAGCAGCATGTTGAGTCCCTGCACCAGCACCGTCCACGGCCTGGTCTTGCGGCGCAGCGCGGCACGGCAGAATGGGCCGTGGGAAATGGTCCAGCCGCCTGCTTGCGAAACGAAGCGCGACTCGACGTCGTCCCGGCTGGAAAGCTCCAGCATCTCGTCGCGCGTGAGCAGGCCGGTGAAGCCCGGCAGGGCGTTGCGGACCAGCAGCGGCTTCTTCTGCCAGTATTCGGACAGGAATTGCTCGGCCGTCAGGCCGCCCAGCAGAGTGGTGATCATCGAGTGATTATAATCCCCGCCTTTTCTCGGAATCACCATGCCGGAAGCCATCGTCGAATCGCTGGACCAGGAAGGACGCGGCGTCGCGCACGTCGACGGCAAGGCGATCTTCATAGAGCGTGCGCTACCGGGCGAACGCGTCGAGTATGCGAGCTTCCATCGCAAGCCGACGTACGAAAAGGCGCAGGTGGTGCGCATTCTCAGGGAATCGAGCCAACGTGTGACGCCGCGCTGCCCGCACTTTGGCGTCTGCGGCGGCTGCAGCATGCAGCATCTGGAGACATCGGCGCAGACGGCCGCCAAGCAGCGTGTGCTCGAAGATGCGCTTTGGCACCTGGCGCGGCTGAAGCCGGAAACCATGCTGCCGCCGATTTCCGGACCCGCCTGGGGCTATCGCCACCGGGCGCGCCTTTCGGTGCGCAACGTGCTGAAGAAGGGCGGTGTGCTGGTCGGCTTCCACGAGCGACGCAGCAGTTATGTCGCGGTGATGAATTCCTGCGCGGTGCTGCCGCCGGCGGTGTCCGCGTTGATCGATCCGTTGAAGGCTCTGATAGGAAGCATGTCGCGGCCCGACCGCCTGCCACAGATCGAGGTGTCGGTCGGCGACGAACAGTGTGCGCTGGTGCTGCGAAATCTGGAGCCGCTGACTGACGGCGATGCGGAACGTTTGCGCCGTTTCGCCGACGAGCATTCGGTCACCTGGTATTTGCAACCCGGCGGACCCGACACGGTGGCGCTGTTCCACCCGCTCGAAGCGCCGCCGCTCGCGTACAGCCTGCCCGACTTCGGCGTCGCGCTGCGCTTTCGTCCGACCGATTTCACGCAGGTCAACCACGGAATCAACCGCATGCTGGTGCGGCGCGCGATGGGTCTGCTCAAACCTGCGCCGGGCGAGCGCATCGGTGATCTGTTCTGCGGTCTCGGAAATTTCACGCTGCCGATCGCTGCGCTCGGCGCGACGGTAGTCGGCGTCGAAGGCGCCAAGGCGCTCGTCGAGCGCGCACGCGCGAACGCCGAGTTGAACGGCCTTGCGCAGCGCTGCGAATTCCACGTCGCCAATCTGTTCGAGGCGACGGCGGAGAGCGTCGCTGCGCTCGGTAAACTCGACAAGCTGCTGATCGATCCGCCGCGCGAGGGCGCGGTCGAAGTGATCAAGTCATTGGGCGAAGCCGGCCCGGCGCGGATCGTCTATGTATCGTGCAACCCGGCGACGCTGGCGCGCGACGCGGCGATTCTGGTACACGAAAAGGGATATGTGTTGCGCAGCGCCGGGATCGCCAGCATGTTCCCGAACACCTCGCACGTCGAATCGATCGCACTGTTCGAACGCTAGAAGGCAGAACGCCGCCCGCAGGCGGCGTATTACCATGACTGACTTTTCAGGTCAGTCGCGTTCGCCGGACAACATCATCAACAAGCTCAGCAGGTTGACGAAAATATTGTAGATATCGAGATAGACCGACAAGGTGGCGACCACGTAGTTGGTTTCGCCGCCGCGAACGATGCGGTTGATGTCATAGAGAATGTAGGCGGAGAAGATCGCCACGCCGATTGCCGACAGCGCCAGCGCCAACGCCGGGATGTGGAAGAACAGGTTCGCTATGGAGGCGACGATCAGCAGAATCAAGCCGGCAAAGAGGAACTTGCCCAGATTCGAGAAGTCGCGCTGCGTACTTGAGGCGATGCCGGCGAGCGACAGGAAGATCGCACCAGTACCGCCTGCCGCCAAGGCGATCAGCTTGCCGCCATTGGCAAAGCCTAGCGCCACTTGCAGAATCGGCCCGAGTGCCATGCCCATAAAGAAGGTGAAACCCAACAGCAACAGCACGCCAAGACCGCTGTCCTTGTTGCGCTGGACGCCCCACATCAATCCGAACGCGACACCGAAAAAGAGCAGGAGCCCCAGGATCGGGCTGCCGGCGAGGAAGGAAAAGTTCAACTGGACGCCGACCAAGGCGCCGATCACGGTCGGTACCATCGAAAGCGCGAGCAGGGCGTAGGTGTTGCGCAGAACGCGGTTGGTTTGCAGTGCCGAACTGCCAGTGGCGCCGCCGCGGATAACTTCGTAATTGCTATTCATGTGTGACTTCTCCTGATTTCGCATAAACCCGGCTATTAGAGTAGGGACGAACCGGGAAGTTTCAATGCGCGGATAACCCGCTGGAGACATCGTTGTCGCCCTTCGACGACAGCATTGGCCCATAAAGCTTAAGTGACAGCATAACGAAAAATCCTGACAGAGGGGCGCAATGATGATCGAAAGTCGATTTCTCGGTACGCGTAGCCAAGCCCAGACGCCAGTTCGCCCGGCTTCGCCGCTTAAAGTGGTCGAAAGTGCCTCCTCCATGGAAAGCGACCGCAAGGCTGTCGCGGATCGTCGCATCCGGACAGTGGTGATCGGCTCTCACGGTGTGGCGGGTGCCAACATGGCCCGCTTTCTCAAACTTTGGGCTGGGAAAAGGTTGGATGTCACCCTGGTCGAGCCGGATTGCGATGCACACTGGTCCGGTTCCCCTGCAGCCGAGGGAAGCAGCGACGGATTTTCCGAGTATTTCCCGTACGATCCCCATTGTCTTCAGGATCGTTATGGCGTTCGTGTGATCGGTGCCAGTGTTGCCAGCATTGATCCCTACGGCCGCGCCTTGGTGCTAGCCGATGGCTCGCGATTGGAATACGACCGGCTGGAAATCGCCCCGGGAGCCCGGCTGATCGAGCAGGCGGTTCCCGTCGCCGCGTAGGCAACAGGCGATTCCGCCGGAGATGGCGGAACGGGATTCGAACTCACGATCGATTCTTTTGCTGGTTCTCAAACCAGCGCCCGGGGTGGCTCAGTTACCCCATCAATACCGTACGTTGGCACTGCCACGAAGGTGGTCGGCAGATCAGGACAGTTTTGTTCCGACCACTGCCCCAAACAAAGTGTGCCTATGAACGTCAGGCGGTATGTTTTTTGGCCGGTTTTTTTTCATCATACAAGACGAATTGTCAGCAAATGGGATAACATTGAGTCGTCTCTCGATGCTCAATTATTCAAGCAATTTCCCCAATTAATCAATCAATTACACGTATGCGAGTGGCTTACCTTATCAATCAATATCCCATGGTTAGCCACGCCTTTATTCGTAGGGAGATTCTTGCGCTTGAGCGCCGGGGAATTGACGTATTGCGAATTGCCTTGCGCGGCTGGGATGCCAAGTTGGCGGACGACGAGGATAAACAAGAACAGATTTATACCCGCTATGTGCTGCAGGGTGGTTTTATCCCTCTTCTGCTTGCCACTATAAATGCACTCGCAAGAATGCCGAGGCGATTCTTTGCCGCGTTTGCGCTGGCATTACGATTGGGATGGAAAGCCGATCGTCCGTTGCTCTACCACATGATGTATCTCGCCGAAGCATGTCGTGTCGTGTTTTGGGTTACCTCATTCAAGGCGACACACCTGCACGCGCATTTCGGAACCAATTCAACAGAAGTTGCGGCCTTGGCTAGTACCTTGGGTGACTTTTCTTACAGTTTCACTGTTCATGGCCCTGATGAGTTCAACAAGCCGGAATTTCTGCATATCGCAGAGAAAGTAAGGCATGCGGCATTTGTTGTGGGAATCAGTAGTTTTGGTCGTAGTCAACTGTATCGATGGATAGATCAAAGCGACTGGCCGAAGGTTCAGGTAGTCCATTGCGGACTGGAAGAGCAGTTTTACGATGGAGCCACTTCCGTAATTCCGCAAACCCGTCGTCTGGTTTGTGTCGGAAGGTTGTGTAAAGCCAAAGGCCAGCTTCTGCTACTAGAGGCAATGAGTCGTGTATTGCGCAATGGGAGTGGTTTCGAGCTGGTGTTGGCGGGGGATGGGGAGTTACGACCAGAGGTCGAGTCCGCGATCCAACGACTGTCTCTTCATGGCAAGGTTCGAGTGACCGGCTGGATCAGTAGCCAACAAGTCAGGGACGAAATTCTTGCGTCTCAGGCATTGATCCTGCCCACCTTTGCCGAAGGTTTACCTGTCGTGATCATGGAGGCCATGGTGCTTCGCAGACCTATACTGACCACTTATGTAGCTGGTATCCCGGAACTGGTTCGTCCTGGAATAGATGGATGGCTTTTCCCGGCGGGAGACATCAACGCGTTGGTGTCTGCACTGGAAGAGTATTTATCCACATCCATAGATGAGTTGGAGCAGATGGGTGAATTGGCTCACCAGCGGGTAGTGCAAAGGCATTCCATCGATACGGGAGCAGCCAAGTTGGCCAAGCTCTTTTGTGACGCATCCGTGCCTCAGTAGCTACTGTCGAGCCGTTTGAGAAGGCATCCACTGTCCCCCGAGACATTGGCGGAAGCGGTGAGATTCGAACTCACGAACGGTTGCCCGTTGCCGGTTTTCAAGACCGGTGCAATCGACCACTCTGCCACGCTTCCCGCGATCTAGCGGAGCGATTCTACCCGCGTTCCGGAAGGTCGGTCCGGGAGGCGTCGGCCCAGCAGTTCGGTGTTTCATAGATGCGGACGCGCTCCAGTTGCAGACGATTGCCGTAGGTGGCCTGGTATACAGCATTTAGTTTGGCGAAGGCAATGCGCGCCAGATTCTCGGCGGTCGGTACCGCGTCGAGCAGCACGGTCTTGTGGTCGGGCAGTGTGGCGAGGAAATTGACGATCGCGGTGTCGCCCCGATAGGCGAGGAAGGCGTGGTCCCACGCGTCTACGATGTGCTGTCTGGCGAGTTCCTTGACGCGGGAGAAGTCCATTACCATGCCGTTTTCCGCGTTGCCGGCTGCGTCGATGATGGTGCCTTCGAGAGTGATTTCGATCGCGTAGCGATGGCCGTGCAAGTGGCGGCACTGGCTGTTGTGGTCGGGGATACGGTGACCAGCGTCGAACTCAAGGCGACGGGTGATCTGCATGGGATCGATGATAAGCTTGAACGGTCACCATTATAGCTGTGCCCTCATGCTTCCTCAGTCAGGTCGTCTCACCGTCGAAGACCATTCGCGCAACAGCACGGGAATGACCTATGTTTATCCGGTGGTATCGCGGCGTGCCGGCGGTGTTTCCGTTGGCATCAACCTCAATCCGAACAACGCCTGTAACTGGCGTTGCATCTACTGTCAGGTGCCGAACCTTGTTCGCGGCGGGTCGCCGCCAATCGATCTGGCGCAGTTGCGGGCCGAACTTGACGAGATGCTGGATGCAGTTGTGGCGGGCGATTTTCTCGAAACACGGGTACCGGAAGGGCAGCGTCGTCTCATTGACGTGGCTTTTTCGGGGAATGGGGAACCGACCAGCGCGACGGAATTCCCGCAGGCCGTCGAGATTGCGGTACGGATTTTGAGGCAGCGGAACCTGCTGCCCGCCGTGAAGCTGCGTTTGATTACCAACGGCAGCCTGATCGACCGGCGTGGCGTGCGGGAGGGCATCGCTGCGATCGGGGCCGGCGGCGGCGAGGTGTGGTTCAAGGTGGATACGGCGAACAGCGTGGCCATCGCGCGGATCAACGGTAGCCGGATCAAAATGGAAAGCGTCGAACGGCGGTTGAGGCTGTGCGGTGAACTATGTCCGACCTGGGTGCAGACCTGCCTGTTTATGCTGGATGGGCAATTGCCATCTGAAGCCGAGATTGCGGCGTTGGTCGGTTTTCTTAGACGATGCCGCGACAGCATCCGCGGCGTTCATCTATACGGATTGGCCCGTCCGTCGGCCCAGCCCGAAGCGGCGCGCCTGAGTCGGGCACCGACGTCCTGGCTGGAGATGGTGGCTACCCGCTTGAGACAAGAAGGGCTGACCACGGAGGTCAGCCCCTGATTCTTGCAGTCGAGTTAGGCCGACTTCCTCATCGACGTCCTTGCCAACTTCTTGAGATTCTTGAATTTTTCCGGATCGGTCGCCTTGAGGTATTCGACGACCTCATAGTCCTCGCGCCGGATACGGGCGATGTCAATCTGCTCGATGTGAACCAAGCGGAGCAACTGCTGGACTGGGCGGGGAATGTTGCGGCCACTTTCGTAACGGGATCCGCCGCTTTGCGTGACGCCAAGCTTGGACCAGAACTGCTGCTGGTTCATGCCCAGCTTGCGCCGGACCTCGCGGACATCGATTTTCTCGATTGATTTCATGCCTGGGTTCCTCTTTCACAATACGATGACTGGGTATGACGTCAGCGGTTACGGGTAGTACCGAAGTCATATGGCCTATAGCATAGCGGGTATTTCAATGCCATACAAGAGGTCCGTTCGGCTCATAACCGCGGTGTTCGCGGCGCATCCCGGTCGGGAATTTATGACGGCGTGACGACTGGTCGAGGAGCGAGTTTATAATAACGGGCTTTTTCGCATAGACCGAACCGAAACTCACGTCATGGCACTCATCGTCCAGAAGTACGGCGGCACCTCCATGGGGTCGCCGGATCGCATTCGCAACGTGGCCCGACGCGTGGCGCGCTGGAAGGCGCAGGGCCACCAACTGGTGGTCGTGGTTTCCGCCATGAGCGGGGAGACCAATCGCCTGATTGCGCTCGCAAAGGAAGTATCGGCTCAGCCCGATCCGCGGGAGCTGGATGTCGTGATGGCCACCGGCGAGCAGGTGGCCATCGCCTTGCTTGCCATGGCGCTGAAGGATATCGGCGTCAAGTCGAAGAGCTACACGGGGGGGCAGGTCAAGGTGTTGACCGACAACGCCTTCACCAAGGCGCGGATTCTCGACATCGAGTCCGCGAAGATTCGTCGCGACCTCGATAACGATAACGTGGTCATCGTTGCCGGCTTTCAGGGCGTCGACGAGAGCGGCAATATCACGACGCTCGGTCGCGGCGGTTCGGACACGTCCGGCGTGGCGCTGGCCGCTGCGTTGAAAGCCGAAGAGTGCCAGATCTACACCGACGTCGATGGCGTATACACCACCGATCCCCGCATCGTGCCGCATGCGCGCAAGCTGGATCGCATCACCTTCGAGGAAATGCTGGAAATGGCCAGCCTCGGCTCGAAGGTCCTGCAAATCCGTTCGGTCGAATTCGCCGGCAAGTACAAGGTCAAGCTGCGCGTGCTGTCGAGTTTCGAGGAAGAAGGCCAGGAAACCAGCGGTACGTTGATTACTTTCGAGGAAGATACCAAGATGGAACAACCGATCATTTCCGGCATCGCCTTCAACCGCGACGAGGCCAAGCTGACCGTGCAGGGCGTTCCCGACCGTCCGGGCATCGCCTACCAGATTCTTGGTCCGATCGCCGATGCCAACATCGATATCGACATGATCATCCAGAACGTCGGTCACGATGGCACCACCGACTTTTCCTTTACCGTGCCGCGTGGCGAATTCGCTCGTGCCAGGAATATTCTCGAGGAGCAGATTCGTCCGCACGTCGGTGCGCGTGCCATCGAAGGCGACGACCATATTTGCAAGGTATCCGCCGTCGGTGTCGGCATGCGTTCCCATCCCGGTGTTGCCAGCAAGATGTTCCGCGCGCTCGCCGAAGAAGGCATCAACATCCAGATGATTTCGACTTCGGAGATCAAGATTTCCGTCGTTGTTGATGAAAAGTATCTCGAACTGGCTGTGCGTGTGCTACACGGCACTTTCGGACTCGATCAGGCTACCGCCTGAGTTTGACCCCAGGTACGCGAAGCGGGTATCATCGCGCACCTTCCGGAGAAGTGGCCGAGTGGTCGAAGGCACTCCCCTGCTAAGGGAGCATGCGGGCAAAACCTGCATCGAGGGTTCGAATCCCTCCTTCTCCGCCATCAATTGCTTTGACTCACACTCGTCGGGACGGCGCACTAGCATCGTCCCGATACCCTCTAATGGTAATTTACCAAACGTTCTAAGTGGCCATCTTTGTGGCCATATCACCTTTAGCCCTTCAGCGCTGCACATCGGTTCTCACTGGCTACCCTTTGCCCTCGCGGCGATCTGCTGATCGATAGCCTGGATTTCCTGGGTATGGAAATGGGTGTTTGGTGATTAATGATCTCTTCCTGTTTGTAAATTTTCTTGTTAACTTGAGCATGGGCGTCGAACTGGCGGAGGGGTGCCGTTAGTATTCCATGGTGTTCGATTATTGATTTTGAGTGGCGATTCGCTATGGCAGATTTGCGGAACCATTGCGCTCCGGTTTTGTCCATCGTGCAGCATTGCTCCCAACCCCTTCGTTAAATAAGAGCAAAAACAAAATTATGGATATGAGAACCAATGGAACATGGAGTAGAGAATTTGTTCCAAAAGAAGATTTGCTGCCAGCGTCAACCGGAACAAGGATCTCTTCAGAGAACCCCGATTGGCTTAGAGAGCATAAGTCGATATTCGCTTGGGATCCCTCGAAATCCCTTCTCGCAAGTATCAGAAGTTACCAGCGTCACGCTGCCTCCCGAAGTCCCCTCTCGGTACTCTTTCGTAAGGTGGCAGTATTGCGTTATCGGTGGTGGAGTGCGATTACCGGCGCCGAGATTCCAATCCACGGGAAAATTGGTGGGGGGTTGCTGATTCCGCATCCGAACGGGATCGTCATTCACCCGCGAGCCGTAGTCGGACCGAATTGCTTGATCATGCAACAAGTGACGATCGGCACGCGTAGCGACGAATTAGTCCCGATTATTGGGGGGAATGTGGATATCGGAGCGGGCGCAAGAATTCTTGGCGCGGTGACGATCGGTGACCATGTCCGTGTTGGCGCAAACGCCGTAGTTATACACAATGTGCCAGCGGGTGCGACGGTCGTTGGTGTTCCAGCAGTCGTTGTCGAGAGGCGTGTTTGATATGCATGTGGTGTTGGCCTTGGCGTTTGCACGAATCGAAAATGACGTCGTTGGGGAACACCGATATAGTTGGCACCCCATATCGGGGCGTAGCGCCCGTAGTACGGAGGGATAGAGCATCTGGCAGCAAACTAGGGAGCGGTGGTGAGTTCAAATCCCTTCTTCCTCGCTAGGTGATCAATCTGTAGCACTTGTGGGTGTCGT
>JBNKCS010000022.1:0-21178 GCA_050287865.1 Rhodocyclaceae bacterium
GGTGACGATGACGGCGCCCGTCACCGGCACCTGCTGCGCCAGCGTCAGCTGGATGTCGCCGGTACCCGGCGGCAGGTCGACCACCAGGTAATCGAGGTCCTGCCAGTTGGTGTCGCCGAGCAGTTGGGTCAGGGCCTGGGTGACCATCGGGCCGCGCCAGACCATCGGGGTTTCGGGGTCGATCAGGAAGCCGACCGACATGGCCTGGATTCCGTAGGCCGTCATCGGCTCCAGCTTCTTGCCGTCAACCGATTCCGGCTGGCCCGAGATACCCAGCATCTGCGGCTGCGAGGGACCGTAGATGTCGGCATCGAGTATGCCGACCTTGGCGCCCTCGGCGGCCAGCGCCAAGGCGAGGTTCACCGCCGTGGTGGACTTGCCGACGCCGCCCTTGCCGGACGCGACAGCGATGATGTTCTTGACGCCGGACACGAGCTTGACGCCCTTCTGCACCGTGTGAGCGACGATCTTCTGATAGACGTTGGCGCTGACGTTGCCAATGCCGGGAATCGTTTTCAGTTTGTCGATCACCAGATTCCGGATGGCGTCGATCTGGCTCTTGGCCGGGTAGCCGAGTTCGATGTCGAGCGAAACGTCGGCGCCGGAAACCTTGACGTTCTTCACGGAACGCTCGGTAACGAGATCCTTGCCGGTATTCGGGTCGACCACTTCCTTGAGGGCGGTCTGGACTTGTGATTCGGAAATGGCCATGGGAATACTCCAGGGAAATAGTTGATTAGATTTATCTAATATAACGCAGACCTTCGTTAAGTTGGGGCGTTTGCTAGAATTTCCAGTACACACCGCAGGCCCGAGCAGGCCAGAAAACTCCCGTCATGAAGCCGCGCAAGATCCTCGTCACCTCCGCCCTGCCCTATGCCAACGGCGCCATCCACCTCGGCCACCTCGTCGAGTACATCCAGACCGACATCTGGGTCCGCTTCCAGAAAATGCGCGGTCATCAATGCTGGTACGTCTGCGCCGACGATACCCACGGCACGCCGATCATGCTGCGCGCGGAGAAGGAAGGCATCGCTCCCGAAGCGCTGATCGCCCGCGTCCATGGCGAGCACAGCCGCGACTTCGCCGGCTTTCATGTCGCGTTCGACAACTACTACACGACCCATTCCGAGGAAACCCGCTACTTCGCCGAGGATATATTCACCAGGCTGAAGGAGGAGCGGCTGATCAAGGTTCAGCCCATCCAGCAGCACTACGACCCGGTCAAGCAGATGTTCCTGCCGGACCGTTACATCAAGGGCGAATGTCCGAAGTGCGGAGCGAAGGACCAGTATGGCGATTCCTGCGAGGTCTGCGGCGCGGCCTACGCACCGACCGAGTTGAAGAACCCCTACTCGGCGGTGTCGGGAGCGACGCCGGAACTGCGCAAGTCGGACCATTACTTCTTCAGGCTTTCCGACCAGCGCTGCCAGGACTTCCTGCGCATGTGGACGCAGACCAACGACCACGTGCCGCCGGAAGCGGCCAACAAGCTGCAGGAATGGCTGGGCGGACCGGGCGAGAACAAACTCACCGACTGGGACATCTCCCGCGACGCGCCCTATTTCGGCTTCGAGATTCCCGAAGCGCCGGGCAAATTTTTCTACGTCTGGCTCGACGCGCCGATCGGCTACATGGGTTCTTTCAAGAACCTGTGCGACAAACTCGGCCTGAATTTCGACGAATACTGGAATCAGGACTCGACGGCCGAGCTCTACCATTTCATCGGCAAGGACATCCTCTACTTCCACGCGCTGTTCTGGCCCGCCGAACTCGAGCACGCCGGCTACCGCACGCCGACCGCCGTATTCCCGCACGGCTTCCTGACCGTGGACGGCGCCAAGATGAGCAAGTCGCGCGGCACCTTCATTACCGCCGAAAGCTATCTGAACGAGAAGCTCAACCCCGAGTGGCTGCGCTACTACTTCGCCGCCAAACTGAGCGACGGCATCGACGACATCGACCTCAACCTAGAAGACTTCCAGCAGCGGGTCAACGCCGATCTGGTCGGCAAGGTAGTCAACATCGCCAGCCGCTGCGCCGGTTTTATCACGAAACGTTTTGACGGCAAGCTGGCCTACGGCAACGTCAACGAACTGATGGAAGGCGCACTCGACAGCGGGCGGGCGATCGCCACTTCGTACGAGAACCGCGACTTTAGCCGCGCACTGCGCGACATCATGGCCATCGCCGACCGCATCAACGGCGAGATCGCCGTCGCCGAACCCTGGAATCTGGCCAAGGATGAGACCAGGCGCATCGAGTTGCACGATATCTGCTCGCGCGCGCTGCACGGCTTCTACGTCCTCTCGATCCTGTTGCGGCCGGTACTGCCGGCCCTGACCAGCCGCGTTGCACGGGAACTCTTCGGCATGCCGCGCGACTTCCTGTGGAGCGACCTCGCCGACGCGCCGCATCGCGTCAACGCCTATCAGCACCTGATGCAGCGCGTCGACGCGAAGCAGATCGACGCGCTGATCGCCGCCAACCGCGAAAGTCTGGCCCCCGCGCCCGAGCAGCAATCGCAACAGCGCCACGCGGAACATCAAGCCGACGCAGCGAAGACTGCCGGCGCTGCGGAAAAAGTCAGCCATGGCGGTACGCCAACCATCGCCATCGACGACTTCGGCAAGGTCGATCTGCGCATCGCGCGCATCGCCAACGCGGAACATGTCGAAGGGGCGGACAAGTTGCTGAAGCTGACCCTGGACGTCGGCCCGCTCGGCACCCGCCAGGTGTTCGCCGGCATCAAGTCGGCCTACGACCCGGCCAAGCTGGTCGGCCGCCTCACTGTCATGGTCGCCAACCTCGCACCGCGCAAGATGAAGTTCGGCATGAGCGAGGGCATGGTGCTCGCCGCCTCGGACGCCGACGGCCAGACGCCGGGTCTGTTCCTGCTTTCCCCCGATTCCGGCGCCACGCCGGGCATGCACGTGAAGTGACCGAAACCCGCCGCCTGATCATCACCGGCAGGGTGCAGGGCGTCTGGTATCGCGGCAGCATGGTGCGGGAGGCGCAGGCGCTCGGCGTTACCGGCTGGGTACGCAACCGCCGCGACGGCAGCGTCGAGGCGATGGTATCCGGCGGCGCCGAGTCCATCGCCGCGATCATCGCCTGGGCGCGGCGCGGACCGGCCGGCGCGGAAGTCGCGCACGTCGCGGTGGAACTCGGCGAAGGCCACTTCAGCGGCTTCGAACAGCGGCCGACTGACTGACCGCAACCACGGGCACCTCTATTCGGTGCCGTGTTTCGTCTCGACCTGAATGCCCATGTCCTTGAGCATGCCCATCGGCAGGATGCCGCCGGCGCAGACGATCACACCGTGATTCTCGAAGCAGATCGACTCGCCGTCCTTGTCGAGGTGCACGTGGTCCTTCTCGATCTTCGCCACGTTGGATGAGAGCAGCACCGTCAGCTTGCCGTCGCGCTCCGCTGCAGCCAGACGATCGCGGTTCTTCTGCTTGACGCGGCCGAAGGCGTCGCCGCGATAGGAGAGCGTCACCGTCGTGCCCGGCTGCTCCGAAGTCGCGACCGCCGCCTCGATGGCGCTGTCTCCGCCGCCGACGACGAGAATCTTGCGGCCGCTGTATTGCTCGGGGTCGACCAGGCGATACACGACCTTGGCCGACTCCTCGCCGGGAACTCCCAGTTTGCGCGGCGTGCCGCGCCTGCCGATGGCGAGCAGGACATTGCGGGTGAGGTACTCCGCCTTGTTCGACTTGACCACGTATCCTCCGCTGGTCGCCGTCACGCGTTCGACCCGCTCGTTGAAGTTGATCTTCATGCCGACCCGCTCGACGACACGGTGCCAGAACGCCAACAGATCCTCCTTGGTGATTTCACCGAGCTTTGCCTTGCCGACCAGCGGCAGCATGACCGGCTGGGTCATGACGATCTTGTTGCGCGGATAGTGATAGACCGTTCCGCCCAGCGAATCCTCCTGTTCGAGGGTGACCGAGCGCAGTTTTTTCTCCATCGCGCCGAGCGTGCCCGCCAGACCGGCCGGGCCGGCGCCGACGATGACCACGTCGAGCTGCTTGCCGCTGCCGCGGTTCCTGGCGATCGACTCCATCGCCTGCCGCCCCTGTTCGGCGGCCTTGCGCACCAACCCCATTCCGCCCAGTTCCCCGGCGATATAGATGCCGGGGACATTGGTTTCGAAACTCGGTTTGACGTGCGGGATTTCGACGCCGCGCCGTTCGGTGCCGAAGACCAGCTTGATGGCGCCGACCGGGCAAGCCGGCGCGCACGCACCGTGGCCGATGCAATGCGCCGGATTGATCAACACGGCCTTGTGGTTGATGATCCCGATCGCGTTTTCGGGACAAGCGCGAACGCAGGCACCTGACCCGCAACAGACGATCGGATCGATGACCGGATGCAGACAGGACGGCTCTGTCAGGCCCGCCTGAATCGCCTCGTCCAGCACCTGTTTTGCCGCCCTGTCCCGCTTTTGCTTGCCCTGCCAGTAGGTGTACATCACGAACAGGATGAAAGCGATGGGCAGCAGGTAGTAGTAGATCTCTTTCATAGGGCGCGAATGGTACGGCAAACGTCGCCACGAAATGAATTCAACGCGGATGTCGGGTCTGTGAGACAAGACGGCCCCGGCGGAACCTTACGTTACGTTAAGTTGGCTCTAACCTTTGTACCACGGACGTAAGCTATTATGAATATCAAAACTATATCCATCGATTCGCCCATCGATCAAGAAATGCTAGGCTCACCCAATCTCGGTCCGATGACCGAGATATCCTCGCGGGGACCTGTCAACTCCACTGCGGAGCGCGTGCTCCGCTGGACGTGGCGGGTCGGTCTCGGCCTGTTGGCCGGCGTGTTGCTCATTCTCGGCTGGCTCGTGTCGACAGGAAGCCTGTACGAAGCGGGCGACGACCTCGGCTACAACATGGGCCTCGTCGGCGGCCTCATCATGCTGAGCCTGTTGCTCTATCCGGTTCGCAAGCGGGCGCGATTCATGAACCGGATGGGATCGATGCAGGCGTGGTTTCGCTACCACCAGGTGGCCGGCATAGTCGGTCCGCTGCTGGTGCTGTTCCATTCCACCTTCCGCATCGGCTCGATGAACGGCCGCGTCGCCCTGTACGCCATGATTCTCGTCACGATCAGCGGTCTCATTGGGCGCTTCCTCTATCGGCACATCCACAAGGACATGTATGGCCGGCACCTGACCATGCGCGACGCCGAAGAGGATTTGAAGACGGGCACCGAGGATATCCACAACGTCTTCGCGGCATATCCGAAAATCCACTCCAAGTTGATGGACTTTCGGAAGTATGCGTTTGCCCACGAACCTAGCCATTGGCAACGCATGCTGCGTTTTGTAACCATGAGGTCGCGTGGACACCGGCTGTCGCTTGCGATCCACGCCTACATGAAGAAGGCGCTCAGCAAAGCCAAGCACGAAAATCGCCTGACCCGCAAGCAGCGAATTCTCGCCTACCAGTTGGCGAAACAGAAAACCGATCTCTTCGTCGACGCCGTCTGTGAAGCCGCCCAGCTTTCGAGCTGGGAGCGCCTGTTCTCTTTGTGGCATGTGCTGCACGTGCCGTTCCTCTACTTGCTGGTGATCAGCGGAATCGTGCATGTCGTTGCCGTCCACATGTACTAGCGCGCTATGTCGCGTCCTTGTCCTGATCGCGTTGGCCACGCCTTTCGCCGCCGGCGCGCAGGTGGGCGACGTGGAAAAGGCCTTGATGCCGGGCGCGGTCATCTCCGGCCACGCCAAGTACGAACATCAGTGCGCAAAGTGCCACAAAAAATTCGACAAGGCAGCCCAGACGCAACTATGTCTGGACTGCCACAAGGACACGGCTGCTGACGTCCGCGCGAAAAGTCGTCTGCACGGCCACCTCAAGAACACCACTTGCCGGGAATGTCACACCGACCACGAAGGTCGCGGCGCCAGGATTGCCGTTGTCGACAAGAAGACCTTCGACCACGATCAAACCAACTTCCGCCTGCGGGGTGGCCACAAGACCACCAAGAACGGCTGCGACGATTGCCACAAACCGCAGAAGAAGTTCCGCGAGACCCCGTCCGATTGCTATTCGTGCCACAAGAAGGACGACGACAAGAGCCACAAGGGCGGCCTGGGCAAGAAGTGCGAGGACTGCCACAGCGACGCGGACTGGAAGGAAACCCGCTTCGATCACGACAAGAAGACGAAATTCAAGTTACTCGGCAAGCACAAGGAAACCAAGTGCAAGGAATGCCACGTCAATGCCAAATACAAGGAAACGCCGAAGGACTGCCATTCCTGCCACAAGAAGGACGACTACGAAAAGGATGGCGGCCACCGCGGCAAGTTCGGAACCAAGTGCGAGAAATGCCATGGCGCCGACGACTGGAAGAAACCGCTGTTCGATCATGACCGGGACACCAAGTACCGGCTGAAAGGCAAGCACCGCGAAGCCAGGTGCACCGCGTGCCACAAAGGCAATCTGTTCACCGAGAAATTGAAAACCACGTGTCTTGCCTGTCACCGGAAAGACGACTTTGAAAAAGGCCACCAGGGCAGCCTCGGCGACAAATGCGAGTCATGTCACAACGAACGCGGCTGGAAGAAGACCAGCTTCGACCACGACAAGGACACCAAGTATCCACTCAAGGGCAAGCACCGGACCGCCAAGTGCGAAAGCTGCCACAAGTCAGGCCTCAAGCCGCTGCCTGGTCAGAAGAAGATCGAGAAGCTGCCGACCAAATGCATCGAATGTCACCGCAAGGACGATCAGGAGAAGGGACACAAAGGGCAGTTGGGCGACAAATGCGAGAGCTGTCATACGGAACGCGAATGGAAGGTGAAGGAATTCGACCACAACCGGTCGCGCTTCCCGCTGTCCGGGGCTCACGCGAGGACGGAATGCAAGAAGTGCCACAAGACGACTGCGTTCCGGGAAGCACCGCGCAAATGCATCGGCTGTCACGAAAAGGACGATAACGAAACCCACAAGGGCGTCTTCGGCGACAAGTGCGAAACCTGCCACGGCTCCCGAACGTGGAAGATCTGGGATTTCAACCACGACAAGGCAACGCATTTCCCGATCGACGGGGCGCACCGCAAGGCCGATTGCTACGCCTGCCACAAACGGCCCGACAAAGCCCCCGCGAGACGTGACAGCCCGCCGAAACTGGACAGCACCTGTGTTTCCTGTCACGACCGTGAAGACGTCCACAACGGCGGGTTTGGGCTCAGGTGCGAACTCTGCCACTTCACCGACAACTGGAAGAAGATCCACCGCTGACTTCGGCATTTCGGAACGACAACATCAACTGCGGCAATGAACGCGCCTGCCGCGTTGCTCACAGCGTTGGTCTCGAGTTGTCGCCGTCAAACCACGAAAGATCGAAGGGTTAATTCACACTTAAGATTCCCTTCAGCCAGTCTGCCCGGAAGGTCGACATAATCACGGCTGAAATGTGGGGGAATAGGCGTCGCCGCGGAGAAGGCGGCGCTTGAGAGTTTTTTTTCAATGCTCGAAACAGCGGAAAGCGGGGGTTCGTGTCGAGCTACTTACTATTGTTCGCGGGTGCGAACGGGATTGTGTTGTGCGCATGATTCCGGCCGGCACCATTCGAGGGCTGCTTTTCGCCTGGCTGGCGCTCGTCTGTACTGCCGTCCTTGGCCAGGACTCGCAGGCCGCTCCCACCCTCTCGTTCGACCACGCTACCACCGGTTTCCACCTGGGTGCGCAGCATGCGCTTGCCAGCTGCGAGTCCTGCCACATTCAAGGCGTGTTCCGCGGCACACCGCGAGACTGCGCGTCCTGTCACCGCAACGGCAGTCGTCCGTCGGGCGCCCAGTTTCCGGTCACCCACTTTCCCACTACGCAGCCTTGCGACCTGTGCCACCGTGCCGCGGAATGGTCTGTCGTGAGTTTCCGTCATCAAGGCGTCGCGCAGGACACCTGCCTGACCTGCCATAACGGCATTTTCGCGTCCGGCAAGCCACCGCAACACCTCGCCACGACCCGGTCCTGCGATACCTGCCACAACACCATCATCTGGACCGCCACGACCTACAACCACGACGGCGTCGTCCCCGGCACTTGCGCCACCTGCCACAACGGCTCGCGCGCCACCGGAAAACCGACTTATCACATTCCAACCAGTGACTCCTGCGACACCTGTCACAGCACGGTGACCTGGGCGACGCGCTACAACCACAGCGGTGTTGCCGCAGGTACCTGCGTCACCTGCCACAACAGAATTACCGCACCCGGCGTGGGCCGGACGCATATTCCAACCTCGCTGCCGTGCGACGCCTGCCACAAGAATTACGTCTCCTTCACACCGGCCACGATGGACCACACCGGCCTGACCGGCCAGTGTTCCAGTTGTCACAGCGGCACCTACCTGAGCGAGAACGCACAGACCAAGCCGGCCAGCCATGTGTCGACGAATGCACAATGCGACAGCAGCGGCTGCCACGCTTCGACGACTACCTGGGCCACCGCCACTTTCAATCACGCGCTGGCTGCACCGCCGGTCGTCGTCAGCGACCATACCTGCGGCAACTGTCACAAGACCGGCGGCCCCGGCTTGTCGATGCCAAGCACCCATATTCCGACCACGAACTACTGCGACATCTGCCATACCAACTTCACTGCCTTCAGGCCGGCAACGATGAGCCACGACGGCACGGCTGGCCAGTGCTCCGCCTGCCACAGCGGCAGCTATCTGGGCGTCGGCACACAGGGCGCACTTGCCAAGTCGATCACGCACGTTCCGACATCGGCGCAATGCGATTACTGCCACAAGTCCACGGCCGCCTGGTCGCCCACCGCCTACGTGCATGAATCAAGCGCGGCCCTGCGCTGCTCCGTCTGCCACAACGGGGTGACCGCAACGGGCAAGAGCACCACGCACATTCCCGATGCCCGTCAGTGCGATACCTGCCACACCAGCACGACGAGCTTCCAGTTCCGCACCATGAACCATACCGGCCTCAACGGCCAGTGCTCGGTCTGTCACGGTGGCGCCTACATCAGCCAGAACGCGCAGACCAAATCCGCTTCGCATACGCCGACAAACGCCGAGTGCGATAGCTGCCACAACTCGACCCTGACCTGGGCTACGGCAACGATCAATCACGCAACCTTCTCGCCGCCGGTGACGATCGGCGACCACACCTGCGTCACCTGCCACGTCAATGGCGGCAGCGGCCTGCCGATGCCGACGACCCACATTCCGACCACCGGGTTCTGCGACAACTGCCACCGGCAGTTCTCGACCTTCCGCCTGGCGACGATGGACCACACCGGCACGAACGGCGCATGCTCGACCTGCCACAACGGCGCCTACGTTTCCGTCGGTACCCAGGGCGCACAGGCCAAGCCGGCCACGCACGTCGCCACTTCACTGCAGTGCGATTCGTGCCACTCGACCACGGCCTGGCTGCCGGCCAGTTATCCGCACGATGCCAGTGCCGCCGGCCAGTGCTCGACCTGCCACAACGGTACGACGGCGAAAGGCAAGGGCGCAACCCACATTCCGGATGCCCGCCAGTGCGATACCTGCCACGCCACCACGACCTTCCTGGTGTCGACAATGAATCACACCGGCTTGGCCGGCCAGTGCTCGACTTGTCACAACGGCGCCTACCTGAGCGAAAACGCCCAGGCCAAATCGGCCGCCCACGCGCCGACCAACGCGCAATGCGACAGTTGCCATTTCTCGACCACTACCTGGGCCACGGCGACTTTCAATCACGCTCTGGCATCACCGGCGGCCAACATCGGCGACCATTCCTGCGCCAACTGCCACAGGACCGGCGGCAGCGGGCTGCCCAAGCCGACCAATCACATTCCGACCTCCGGCTACTGTGATACCTGCCACAGGAATTTCGTTGGCTTCGCGCCGGCCACCATGGACCACACCGGCACCAACGGGCAATGCAGCAGCTGCCACAACGGCGCCTACACCGCCGTCAATGCCGATGGAAAAAACGCGACTCACATGACAACGACGGCGTCGTGCGACACCTGCCACACAACCAGTGCCTGGATCCCGGCGACCTTTACGCACGCCGGCGTCGGGGCCGGCACCTGCGCCACTTGTCACGGCGTGTCTTCCACGGGCAAACCGTCCGGTCACATTCCGACCACCCAATCGTGTGACCAGTGTCACCGGACCTCCGCGTGGCTGCCATTGCTGACGCCTTATTCGCACACCGGCGTCGCGGCCGGCACCTGCGCCACCTGCCATAGCGCCAGTTACGCCAATATCGACGTGAAGCCTGCCACGCACGTCGCCACCAACGCCTCCTGCGACCAATGCCATCGTACGAGCGCGTGGTTGCCGGCGACCTTCAACCATAACGGCGTGGCATCGGGAACCTGCGCTACCTGTCATGGCGTCACCGCCACCGGAAAACCTTCCAATCACATCCCGACCAACGTCGTCGCCAGTTGGTCGTCCTGCGACGCCTGCCACAAGAACTACACGAGCTTTGCCAGTGCCCGCATCCACCGTACCGCGTTCACCTCGGTCAGCGTCTATCCGAACAACTGCCAGCTCTGCCACGAGCGGGGCAATCCCTATGGCGTCCGCGGCCGGCCAAACGACTCCCGCCATTCCTCCGGATCCGGGGCGACGGGATCCTGCGACCGCTCGGGATGCCATCGGAGCGTGTCTAACTGGGATTGATGGCGGTTATGAAACGAAGTCGAATCTTGACCGGATCCTCTGCGATCCGCATCGGTCGGCGCTACGCCGCCGCCGTGCTGACGACTGCCTTGCTGGCGGTCTGTCTTCCCGCCGAAGCGCAGGTACTGGAGCGGATCGAGATCCGCCGCACCAACGGCCATGCCGAGATCCACATCGGCTTCGGAGTACAAGTGCAATATCTCCGCCATGCGCCGCCAGGCAAGGGGAAGGAACTCAACATTTTCATTCAGCGGGTTCCGCCGGCGTCACCGGAACCCGACATCGCCGAGGAGTCGCTGACTTCGCCAGACAACGATATCGTGCCGCACTTCACGGTTACCTACCCGCGACTGGGCAACGCACTTACCGTCGCTTTCGCGCAGGAGACCCAATGGGAAGTCCGGCCAGGGAGTGATGGGCGGAGCATCACCATCGTGGTACCGGTGCTCCGCGGCGCACAAGACGTTCTGGTGGAAGTCCAGGCCCCGCCACCTGTGCCCAAACCCGTACCTGCGCCAGCGCCGGTTCCCGTTCCGGCGCCCAAGACCGCAACTGTGGATGTGCCCGCGGCAATTCCTTCTCCGGCGGTCGTCGCGGCAGTCCCGGTACCGACACCGACCGTGACGCCCGCCGCGGCACCGGCCGCCGAGCCCGTTCCCGCTCCCGCACCGGCCGCAGCCACGACACCCGCAGCCGTACCGGCTGAGCCGATGGAAACCGAGGTCACAAAGGAAGAGGAAGCGCCCGCGCCGCCGGTTTTCACCGCCGCACAGATCGACGCAATGGCCAAGGGCTTCATGGACGACGCCAACAAGGCGCTCGAAAAGGAGGACCTCGCCCGGGCGATCAACCGACTGAACCGCACCCTTGGCCTTCCCGACAACAGCCAGACCGAGCCGGCGCAGGCCATGATCGGCGAAGTGCGCGAGTTGAACGGCGAGATTGCCAAGGCACGCGCCGAATACGAGCTGTACCTCAAGCTGTACCCGAAGGGGCCGTCCGCCAGGCGCATCAAGGAGCGACTGGCCGCCTTGCCCAGCGAAGCGCCGCGCGCCGCGCCGCGCCGGCAGGCACTGAGACGAGTGCCGGCCGAATGGACCGTATACGGCGGCCTGTCACAGTACTACTACACCGGCAAATCGCACATCGAGATCACCACGCCGCCGCCGCCGGGGCTGCTCGACTACAACACCGATACGCTTTCGCTTACCGACCAGAAAGCGCTGATCTCCAACGTCGACCTCAACGCCCGTCGCCGCGACGGTGTCACCGACACGCGCATCGTCTTCCGCGACACCGACACACGGAACTACCTGAACAGCTCGCGCAGCCACAATCGTCTTTATTCGGCCTATTTCGAACAGTCCGACAAGGAAGCGGGCTACTTCGTTCGCGCCGGCCGGCAAACACCCAACGGGGCCGGCGTGCTCGAGCGTTTCGACGGCGTCAACGCCGGCTACGAAGTAGCCGACCGCTGGCGGATCAACGGTGTCGCGGGCAAGGCCGTGGAATTCCTGTCGCCGTTCAGCAAGAACTTCTACGGCTTCAGTCTGGAGTACCAGCCGCAACCGGACTCGCTCGGACTCACCGGCTATGTGATCCGGCAGAATCTCGAAGGCAAGCTCAACCGCCAGGCGGTCGGTCTGGAGGCGCGCTACTTCAACATGCATACCACGATGTTCGGCATGCTCGACTACGACACCCTGTACAAGGGCGTCAACATCGCGATGCTGCAAGGCAATTACCGCAGCGACGACGGCACCAACTACTTCACCTATCTGGATCATCGCAAAACGCCGCCTTACAGCCTGACCAACGCCTATGTCCTGCTCAACGGCATGACCATCGAGGAAGCCATTGCCGCGGTCGGCATCGAACAGATGCGCGCCGACGCCGCGGCGTTGACCGCAACTTCCAACATGGCCTCTTTTGGCATGACGCGCCCGGTGTCGCCGCGCTGGACGCTGGGACTCGACTACCGCGCCGCTTCGATTTCGGGCACGACGGATACGATGACGTACGCGACCTGGGACAATCCGGTTCCGACGCTCGTTCCGGCCATGCCAAGCTCCGGCACCAACCACGTGCTCGGCGTGCAGGCGATCGGCAACAGCCTGCTCGCAGCCAACGACATCGCCGTCGTCAACGGCAACTACATCAAGGGGAAGAGCTACAACGGCCAGGCGCTGGGCGGCAACTACGTCTACCCGATTGGAGACGCCTGGCGCTTCGACCTCAACCTGCGCTACTACCAGCAGAAGGATGACCAGGAGCAGAAGCAGACACGCACGACGCCATCGCTGAGAGTCGGCTACCATTGGAAGCTCGCCACCATTGAAGCCGAAGCAGGGCTGGAGAAGGTCAACATCGACGGGCCGAGCATGACCGAGCGATCCACTCGCCAGTACTTCTTCGTCGGCTACCGGCTGGACTTCCGGTGAGCCGTCGTTGCAAGTCCGCGGCGCCATTATTTCCGGAGCAAGTTGAATGAGCAATATCAGCGAGGCTTTGCGCGAGCTGTTGCTGGCGCGCGCCGCCGGCATGATCGACGCGGAAGAGTTCGAGCGTCGTCAGGCCGCCCTGCATGCCGAATTGCTGGCGCAGACAGCCCCCCCGCAACAGGGCAATCGCTGGCTGCTCGTCGTCGCGGCAGGTGTCGTGGCATTCGCCATCGGCGTATATGCCTGGAAGACCGGCGTTCTCACGCCACCGGACGAGGTACCGCCGGTCGCGGCGGCGGCGCCGGCCGCCATGCCGCCGCAACCGGCCGGCGCGAACGGCGCGGGTGGCGACCTGAGTGCGATGGCGTTGCGCCTGGCTGAAAAGCTGGCCAAGGACCCGACCAACGGCGACGGCTGGGCGCTGCTTGGACAAACCTATGTCGAACTGCGTCGCTACAAGGAAGCCGACCAGGCCTTCACCAAGGCCGCCGCGCTCGGGCAGATCGACGCGCGCCTGCTGGCCGAGTGGGCCGACGCGCACGTCGTCGCCAATAACCAGCAATGGGACAAGACCGCGCGTGACCTCGTCGCCCGCGCACTGGCCGCCGACGGAAAGAACCTGAAGGCGCTGGCGCTTTCCGGCAGCGAAGCGTTCGATCGCGGCGACTACCAGCAGGCGATCACGCGCTGGCAAAAGCTGCGCAAAGCGGCGCCGCCCGACTCGATGGATGCCAAGCTCGCCGATGCCAACATTGCTGAAGCCCGCGCCGCGATCTCCGGCAAAAAGTCTCCGAACGCGACCGGCGCGCCGAACGCCGTTGCCATCGCCGGCACCGTTGTCCTGGATCCCTCGCTCAAGGGCATGGTCGCGCCGACCGACACGCTGTTCGTTATCGCCCGCGCGCCCGACGGCAGCGGCGCCCCCCTGGCCGTGCGCCAATACAACGCCGGCGAACTGCCGCTGATCTTCTCGCTATCGGACGACGACGCCATGGTGCCGGACCGCACGCTGTCGCGTTACGGCGAAGCGCAACTGACGGCGCGCATCTCCAGGTCCGGCAATGCCATGCCGCAACCGGGCGACATCTCCAGCCAGCCCGTGCGCGCCAGGACCGGCGCCGCCGACGTCAGGCTCGAACTGAAGACGCGCTAGGCGGCGTACCGCCACGGCTGACTTTTTCCGCTGGCTGGATGCGGAAGGACTCGTTCGCCGAACTAGTCGCTGAACTTCGGTGCGCGCTTTTCGCGCATCGCCGCGAGTGCCTCGTCGAGATCGGCGGACATCAGCATTGCCGCATTCCAGGTCGCAACGTAGTTGAGTCCGTCGGCCACCGAGTGATCGCGCGCGTAGTTGAGCATCTCCTTGGTGCCGCGGATCGCCAGCGGCGACTTGGCGGCAATGCTCGCGGCAATCTCGCGCACGCCGGCCAACATGGCTTCCTGCGATTCGAAAACGCGATTGACGAGGCCCATCGCCTGTGCCTCGATACCGTCGAAGTTGCGCCCGGTATAGGCCAGCTCCCGCACGATGCCCGGCGGCACCAGACGCGGCAGCCGTTGCAGCGACCCGACGTCGGCGGTCATGCCGATGTCGATTTCGCGCACCGAGAACTGCGCGTCGGCCACCGCGTAGCGCATGTCGCAACAGGCGATCAGGTCCACCGCACCGCCGACGCAGGCGCCGCTGACGGCGGCGAGGACGGGCTTGCGGCATCGTTCGATGCCCGTCAGGCAATCCTGCAGATCGAGGATCAGCCGCCGCAAATTCTCGTGGCTGCGGGCCGCATCCGCATGCACCACCGTTTCGGCGATACCGGCCAGCATGGCCAGGTCGATGCCGGCGCAGAAATGGCGCCCCGCGCCGGTGAGCACGACGACGCGCACGATATCGGTCGCATCGGCCCACCGGAAGGCCGTGCGCAGTTCCTGCCACATCGCCTCGTTCAGGGCATTGGCGCGCTCGGCGCGATTCAGGCGGATGTCGCAGATACCCTCGGTCACCGCGACAGTCAGGGTTGCGAGTTGGGGAAGTTCGCTCATGGGCGGCTCCGGGTGATCAATGCAGAATCTTCTGGCCGCCGCAACACTTCTTGAACTTCTCGCCGCTGCCGCAGGGGCAAAGGTCATTGCGACCGACCTTCGGTTCGTCGCGCCGGATCGTGGACTTCGCCTTGCGGACCGGCAGCCACCACGCCAGCATCGCCAGAACGCATTCGCCCAGCGAAGCGACGTATTCTTCGTGGCGCGCCTCGATTTCGGGATGCGCTTCCAGCTCCGCCCAACCGGTTTCGGTGCCGTAGAGGAGGATCGGATAGAGCATGTCCTCGCCCTCTTCCGTTTCCATGAGTGGGCGCCATCCTTCCTCGTCGAGCGCCATGCCGCGCACGAAACCGGTGCACCATTCGTCGATGATCGAAACAGTCTCGCCGTCCTTTTCCCGCTGATACAGCAGCGGGTCGAAGGAGTCCGGCTCGTCGCGCAGGTAGAACAGAATGTCGTTGGCGTGGCGCAGCACCAGCGTCGTCATCCGGTCCGCCTGCGCCTGCGACTGCCATGCGATACTGCCGCCCCAGACGACGGGCAGCCACAGGCCGGGCGGCAGGTTGTTGGGGCCGATCGACAAGGCGGTGAGGAAGCCATCCAGCATGGAAATGTCCATGGCATCCTCGCCGGTAGCTTCCGACATGAGGAAATCGTCGAGTTCGTCGAGTTCCTCTTCGGTCAGGGGGTTGGCTAGATCCATGACCGCAGTTTACATCGCTTGCCTGACGAACACGCGCACATGAACACCACTCTGCTCACCGTGCTGTATCGCGACGAACGCCTGATCGCCATCGACAAGCCGTCGGGCTGGCTCGTCCATCGCAGCAACCTCGACCGGCACGAGACGCGCATCCTCGTCCAGGCTTTGCGCGACCAGATCGGGCAATACGTCCATCCCGCGCACCGGCTCGACAAGGGCACCTCCGGTGTCATGCTGTTCGCCCTCGACCCCGCCACCGCTGGCAAGCTGGGCGAGCAGTTCGAGCGGCAAACCGTGCGCAAGACCTACCGGGCCATCGTGCGCGGCTGGCCGCCGGAATCCGGCCGCATCGACCATCCGCTCAAAAGCGAGCGTGACGAATACGGCGACGTGCCGCCAACGGCGGAAGCGCAAACCGCCTGCACCGAGTTCCGGCGCCTCGCCACCGTCGAACTGCCGGTTGCCGTCGATCGCTACCCGACCTCGCGCTACGCGCTGGTCGAACTCCATCCGCTCACCGGGCGGCGGCATCAACTGCGCCGCCACATGAAACACATCGCCCACCCCATCATCGGCGACGCCACCCACGGCAAAGGACGCCACAATCGCTGGTTCCAGGCCACGTTCGGTTGCGATCGCCTGCTGCTCGCCTGCATCGAACTCCGCTTCAAGCATCCGGACGACGAACACGAGATGGTGATCCGCGCACCGCTCGGCGACCAGTTCGCGCGAGTGGTTGCCGCTCTCGGCTGGTCTGTTACATCGTAACAAAGCGAAACACTTGATAAGCGGCCGCCGGTCGGCGGGCAGCGGCGCGACCGCGTTATTCGCTCCGGGACGACAATGTTCCGCAAACAAAAGGAGCGAACAATGAAAACCAGACTCATGATCCCGGCCCTACTTGCCGCCGCCATCAGCACGAGCGCCTTTGCCCGCGACGGCAACGACCGCGACCGCGACTCGCGTTATGACCGGCAGCGTCCGCAGCAAGCCTTCAAGCACGCGCAGCCCAGGGTCGTCGTCGTGCAACCACGCATTCAGCATCGTCCGGCACCACGCGTCGTTCATCGCACGACTTACGTCCGTCACGTCGTCCCGGCGCCACGCGTCGTCTATCGCGTCGCTCCGCCGCCACCGCACGCACTGCCGGTGCGTTACGACGCCGACCGCGCAGTCGCCCAAACCGTCGGCGCCGTCTCTGGCGGCATCATCGGCAATCAGGTCGGCAACGGCCATCTCGCCCCGACGCTGGTTGGCGCGGTCATCGGCGGCATCATCGGCGACCAGTTCGCCCGCTACTGAATCCCGCTTGCAAACGGAGATCAACCATGAAGACGAAACTCACCCTCGCCATTCTGCTGGCCGCCGCCACACTCGGCACCAGCGCCTACGCCCGCGGCAACGACCATGGACGGAACGACCGCAACGACCATCGCGGCTGGCAGGAGCAACGGCATAACGACTGGCGGAACGATCGCCGTCACGATTATCGGCGTCATGACCACTGGCGGTACAACCACCGCCGCTCGTACGCATACGGATACGGCTACGGCTATCCGCCCCCGCCGCGCTACTACGCCCCACCCCCTCCGCGCGCCAGCGTATTCATTCCTCTGCCTCCACCGCCACACGTCGTCCTGCGCGAAATCCTGCGCGGTCATTGAGCCGCAACGAGCAAGGCCCCCACGGGAAACTGCGGGGGCCTTGGCGTATCGCCACGGCTGACTTTTTGCCGAACGGCGAGACACGATCGATTCCACTCAGCCCGGAAAGGTGTGGGGCTCTGCCCCATCCCTCGCGTTGCTCGGGACCGCCACTTCGTGGCGTCCTGCGCCCTTCGGGCTGGTCAGCCGTGGCAGCTTGAAATGCCCCGCATGGGGTACGCCGCTATCGGCAAACATGAGACGTTCCAACCCGCGTAACGCCGCCATCAGCTGGTCGGCGCAAGCCCGAACGGACTCAGTTCACGCCGCAAGTCGGCGATTCGATTCGTATTGCCGGAATGCCGCGCGGACGGTTTGCATCAACTCGGTATCGTCCCACGGTTTCGACAGCAGCTTGAACAGGTCGCACTTCCTCATTGCTTCGTTGGTGACCTCGGGATCGGTGAAGCCGGTCAGCAGGATGCGCACCGTATCCGGGTAACGGTCCTTGATCTCGCAAAGGAACTCCGCACCGGTCATGCCCAACATCAATCCGTCGCAAATGACCACGCCTACATTCTGTGTGTGCGTCATCCTGTCCAGCCCGGAAAGACCGTCTTCCGCGGTCAGGATTTCATAGCCCTCGTTCCGCAACAAACGCTTCACGGAAGACAGGATGCTTCGCTCGTCGTCCACCAGAAGAAGCTTTCGTGCGGGCCATTCCGGTTTTGTGTCGGGATTCATTTTCGCCTCCGTGCTCTCGTCTCGCGGACCGCAAGGCGACCCAGACTTGTCTGTCAACGCTTTCAATCGTAGAAGTCGGCCATGACGATGTCAACACCTGATATTCGTTATGAGTATTCCAGCAAGCATTGAAGGGGATTGCGGGGCTTGAAAGTTGCGCCATTTGAAGGCACGATGCGCTGCCGCCATGCTCACCCAACGCTCCCGCAACCTCGTTTTCGCCGCCACCGCGCTTATCGTGCTGCTGGCGATCTCCGGTTTCGCCCCTTACGACCGAGCAACCTGGGTGCTGGAAGTCTTTCCGGTGCTGATCGCGCTGCCGTTGATGGCCGCGACCTATCGCCGCTTTCCGCTGACCACGCTGCTTTACGTGCTGATCTTCCTGCACGCGATCGTGCTGATGGCCGGCGGCGCCTACACCTACGCACGGGTGCCGCTGGGTTTCTGGATCGCCGACGTGCTGGACATGGACCGCAACCCCTACGACAAAATCGGCCACTTCATGCAGGGTTTGGTGCCGGCGATCGTCGCGCGCGAAATCCTGGTTCGCGGCGCCTACGTGCAGGGACGCAAGATGCTGGCCTTCCTGGTGGTCTGCGTGGTGCTGGCGATCAGCGCCGGTTACGAACTGATCGAATGGGCGGCGGCCCTGGCGCTCGGCCAGGGCGCGGATGAATTCCTCGGCACGCAGGGCTACATCTGGGACACGCAGTCGGACATGTTCTTTGCGCTGATAGGCGCCTGCGCGGCACTGCTGTTGCTCACACGCCTGCACGACCGGCAGATGGCGCGGCTGGCCGCGCCGGACGCCGGACAACCCTAGAACTTTTTGCAGTGGCGGCTGTCAGATTCGCGGTGCGCTGGCGCCATCGCGCGTTGCCGGCGATAATGCCTCCCCTCCTGATCAACTCCAATGTCCAAGCCATTCATGTCACGCCTGAACACCACCCTGCTCCTCTCCTCCCTCGCCCTGCTGACCGCTTGCGGCGGCGAACCCCCAGACACCCGGCCCGGCCAGCCGGTCGCACACCGCCGGGCCGCCTTCAAGGAAATCATCAAGTACTTCGAGCCGATGGGGGTGATGATCCGCGGGGACGAGTACGATGCGGAAAAATTCCAGTCCCTGACATCCCGAGTGATGGATCTGCGCGACAAGCCGTGGGAGTATTTCGCGCCGGACACCAACTATCCGCCGAGCCATTCCCGCGAGGAGGTCTGGACGCAGCCGGAGAAGTTCGCGGCCGGAAAGAAGGCCTTCTTCGACGCCACCGACAAGCTCGCCGCGATCGCCGGCACGAAGGACAAGAAGGAGGCCGGCGCGGCGTTCCAGGCGGTCCAGAAGACCTGCAAGGACTGCCACGACGCGTTCAAGAACAAGTAATCAGGGAATGAGGTAGAACAGCACCGCGAAGTAGTGCAGGCCGCCGCCGAGCAGTACGAAGCCGTGCCAGATGGCATGGCTGTAGGGCAGGCGCCGCCACTTGTAGAAGATCACGCCGATCGTGTAGGCCAGCCCGCCGCCGGCCAGCAGCGACAGGCCGCCGATGCCGATGTTCTCCAGCAGCGGCCTGGTGGCGACCACCACCAGCCAGCCCATCGCCAGATACAGCGCGACGATCAGGCCGTGCAGCCGGCCGCGCAGGACGAACTTCAGCACGATGCCGGCGACCGCCAGCGTCCATACGGCCGCCAGTATCGCCCAGCCCCATTGGCCGGGCACACCGAGCAGCATGAAGGGTGTGTAGGTACCCGCGATCAGCAGGAACACCGCCGAGTGATCGAACACCCGCAGCACGCGCTTGACGCGCTCGATCTGGATGCTGTGATAGAGCGTCGATGTCGTGAAGCAGAGGATCAGCGTGGCGCCGAAGATGGCGCTGGCCGTCACATGCCAGGCATTGCCGTCGCGCGCGGCGAAAGCCGTCAGCACCGCCAGCCCGGCAATCGCCAGGACGATGCCGACGCCGTGGGTAATGCTGTTGGCGATTTCCTCGCCCAGGGAGTATCGCGGCAATGTCGATGCGTTCATTTTTCGGGAACCCTTCAACTTGCGCGGGCTGCCATCGGCGGCGCGCAGAACCGAGTAACGCAGGTATGGCGACCTGCGATGATTTGCGTCATGATAAGTACTCGTACCGTCCGCATCAACCATGACCCCCACGATGGATATACCCCCGATCGTCACCCGCCTGCGCCGGACATTCGATTCCGGCATCACCAGGCCGCTGGAGTGGCGCCGCGAACAGCTTCGCGGAATGCGCCGCATGCTGATCGAACGCGCGGCCGAATTCGATCTGGCGTTGAGCGAGGATCTGGGCAAGCATCCGATCGAATCGAAGCTGACCGAGACCGGCATGGCCGTCGGCGAAATCGACCACACGCTGCGGCACCTGAAACACTGGCTGGCCCCGCGCCGCCGCCGCGTGCCGCTGGTACTGCAGCCCGCTTCGGCGAAAGTGATGCTCGAACCGCTCGGCGTCGTGCTGGTCATCGCGCCCTGGAACTACCCGGTACTCCTTTCGCTGACGCCGCTGATCGGCGCGCTGGCCGCCGGCAACGCCGCCATCGTCAAACCCAGCGAACTGGCGCTGTCCACCTCGATGCTGCTCGCCCGCCTGCTGCCGAAGTACCTCGATCCCAACGCGATCGCGGTAATCGAGGGCGGCGTCGAGGAAACGACGGAACTGCTCGAACAGCGCTTCGACCACATCTTCTATACCGGCAACGGCCGCGTCGGCCGGGTCGTGATGGCGGCCGCGGCGAAGCACCTGACGCCCGTGACGCTCGAGCTTGGTGGCAAATCGCCCGTCTGGGTGGATGACAGCGTCGACCTCGCCACCGCGGCGCGGCGCATCGCCTGGGGAAAATTCATCAACTGCGGGCAGACCTGCGTCGCGCCCGACTACCTGCTGGCCACGCCCGACGTCGCCGACAAGCTCGCG
>JBNKCS010000023.1:0-20918 GCA_050287865.1 Rhodocyclaceae bacterium
TGCACGTTCCGTGCCAAAGGACGCGGATATCGCCCGAACCCCCTGCTGGTGGGGAATTCCCGTTTCAGTGTCGGTTTCATTCCCGCTTGTCGCAAATACGACAGAACAAAGGCTGCGCCTTCGGGGTGCGGTGCAAAAGCAAAAAACCCCATAACGGTGCGGGCTTGTAGCCGATTCCCCACCTCGCCGCTCGGATGGCACGAAACCTGCGAATAGCCGTCCAGGAGCCATCCATGACTGAATTTCTTCTCCTGCTGATATCGACCGCCCTGGTCAACAACGTGGTGCTGATGAAGTTCCTCGGGTTGTGCCCGTTCATGGGCGTCTCGAAGAGCGTCGACAGCGCTTTCGGCATGGGCCTGGCCACGACCTTCGTCCTGACCGTGGCCAGCGCCGCGGCCTGGATGCTGGAAAACTGGCTGCTCGTGCCGCTCGGCCTTGGCTATCTGCGCATCCTGACCTTCATCCTGGTCATCGCCGCCACGGTGCAATTCGTCGAACTGGCGGTGAAGAAGGCCAGCCCCGGCCTCTACCAGGCGCTGGGCATCTACCTGCCGCTGATCACCACCAATTGCGCGGTGCTCGGCGTGGCGCTGCTCAACGTGATGGAAAAGAACAACTTCGTCACCAGCCTGTTCTACGGCTTCGGCTCGGCCCTCGGCTTCACGCTGGTGCTGGTGATGTTCGCCGGCATGCGCGAACGGCTGGCGCTGGCGCGCGTGCCCGCCGCATTTTCCGGTGCACCGGTCGGCTTCGTTCTCGCCGGCCTGCTGTCGCTCGCTTTCATGGGCTTTGCGGGGTTGAACTTCAAATGATCGCAGCCGTTCTCAGCCTGACGCTACTCGGTATCGCCCTCGGCCTCGGCCTCGGCGTCGCCGCGAAAAAATTCGCCGTCGAGGGCAATCCGCTGATCGACGAACTCACGGCCCTGATGCCCGGCACCAACTGCGGCCAGTGCGGTTTCCCCGGCTGCTCCGGCGCCGCCGCCGCAGTCGCCGAAGGCCGCGCCACGCCGACCTGCTGCCCGCCCGGCGGCAAGGCGCTGGCGTCCGAACTTGCGGAAAAGCTCGGCCTCTCGCTCGACCTCTCGGGCATGGTCGACGAGGGTCCGAAGATCGCCCACGTTTCCGAGGAAATCTGCATCGGCTGCTGCCGCTGTATCAAGGTCTGCCCGACCGACGCCATCCTCGGCGCCGCCAAGCAGATCCACAACGTCATCCGCGAAGCCTGCACCGGCTGCGCCGCCTGCATCGAGCGCTGCCCAACGGAAGCGATGGTCATGAAACCTGTGCCCGTGACCCTGCAGCACTGGGTCTGGCCGAAACCTGCATTGGCGGCCTGATCATGGGCATCCTCGACCGCATCTTCGGCAACCACTGGGGCGTCCATCCGGAAGACCACAAGCGCCCGGCCGCGGACCTGCCGCTGCGCCGCCTGCCGCTGCCGAGTCATCTCTATGTGCCGCTGCAGCAGCACATCGGCGCGCCGGCGCGGCCCATCGTGCTGGTCGGCCAGAAAGTACTGAAGGGCGAGTTGATCGCCGAAGCGCAGGGTGCGACATCCGCTGCCATCCACGCGCCGAGTTCCGGCACCGTCACCGCCGTGGGCGAAATCACCGCGCCGCACGTTTCCGGCCTGCCCGTGCCGGGTATCACCATTGAGTGCGACGGCGAGGATCGCTGGATCGAGGCGACCGACATTCCCTACAACCCGTTTGCGCTGGAGCCGGCCGAGATCAGCCGTCGCATCGGCGCGGCCGGGGTGGTCGGCATGGGCGGCGCGACTTTCCCCTCGGCACTCAAGCTCAACATCGGCAAGAAAAGCGGCATCACGACGCTGATCATCAACGGCGGCGAATGCGAACCCTATCTTTCCTGCGACGACCGCGTGATGCGCGACTTTTCCGCCGAGGCGGTGGATGGCATTCGCCTGATGCTGCACGCGACCGGGGCGAAGGAAGCTCTCGTCGGCATCGAGGACAACAAGCCGGAGGCCATCGCCGCCATGCAGAAAGCGGCAGCCGGCTATCCGGAAATTCGCATTTGCCCGGTGCCGGCGCGCTACCCGATGGGCTCCGAAAAGCATCTCTTCTCCGCGCTGACCGGCAAGGAAGTACCCGCCGACGGCCGCACCACCGACCTTGGCGTACTGGTGCACAACGTCGGCACGGCCGCCGCCGTGCATGCCGCCATCCGCCTCGGCCGGCCGCTGGTCGAGCGCATCCTCACGCTCAACGGCGACGCCTGGCGAGCGCCTGGCAACGTCGTCGCGCCGATCGGCATGCTGGTTTCCGACGTCATCGCGGCCGCCGAATTGAAGGAAACGCCGGCTCGCCTGATCATGGGCGGACCGATGATGGGCACGCTGCTGCCGAGCGAATTCGTACCCGTGGTCAAAGGCAGCAGCGGCGTACTGGCGCTGACCGCCAGGGAGGCCGCCGATGGCGAGGCGCAGCCCTGCATCCGCTGTTCGTCGTGCGTGCGCGCCTGTCCGGTCGGCCTGTTGCCGCTGGAGATGTCAGCGCGCATCCGCAACGAGGACTACGCGGGCGCAGTCGATTTCGGCCTCAAGGACTGCATCGCCTGCGGTTGCTGCGCCTATGTCTGCCCATCGCGCATTCCGCTGGTGCAGTACTTCGGCCATGCCAAGGGCGAACTCGCGGCGCGCGATCGAGCCAAGCTGCGCAACGATGCCACCAAGCGTCTGGTCGCCGCGCGCGCCGAACGGCTCGAACGCGAGGCGAAGGAAAAGGCTGAAGCTGCCGCTCGCCGCAAAGCCGAGCGCGCCAAACAGAAGGCCGCCGAAGCGGCCGCCGCTGCCGAGGCAGCAGCCACCGACACCAGCGGCGCGGAGACGACGGCATGAACACACTGGTCACCACTTCGTCCCCCATCGCTTCGCCGCACGCCCACGGCGGCGCCGGCGTCTCCGTCGTCATGCTCAAGGTGATGGCCGCGCTGACGCCGGCCACGCTCTTCGGCTTCTGGCTCTACGGCTGGCCGGCCATCGACCTGTGGCTGATCACCGTGTTTTCCGCGCTGCTCGGCGAAGCCTTTGCGCTACGCCTCGCCAGCCGCCGTGCCATGCCGGTGCTGCTCGACGGCTCGGCCATGCTCACCGGCTGGCTGCTGGCGCTGTCGCTGCCGCCCTGGGCGCCCTGGTGGCTGGGGGCGGTCGGCGGCCTGTTCGCCACCGTGGTCGGCAAGCAGGTCTTCGGCGGCATCGGCCAGAACCTCTTCAACCCGGCGATGGTTGCGCGCGTCGCGCTGCTGATCTCCTTCCCGGTGCCGATGACGGCCTGGGTTCTGCCGGTGCCGATCACCGGCGCCGAGGCGCCCGGCTTCATCGACGGCCTGCTGATCACGCTTTCCGGCGCGCCGAATCTGGATGCCGTTTCCTCGGCCTCGCTGCTCGGCCACGCCAAGGCCGAGCTTTCGCGCGGCATCGGCCTCCTGCAATCGCTCTCCGCCGACCACCTCGGCCACTATCTTTCCTTCACCGGCGCGCGTCCGGGCAGCCTGGGCGAAACCGCCGGCCTGCTGATCGCCGCCGGCGGCATCGCGATGATCGCCATGCGCATCATCTCCTGGCACATTCCGCTGGCCATGCTGGCCGGCATCGCCATCCCCGCCGCCATCGGCCACGCGGTCGATCCGGCCCGCTACCTCGACGCGACGGCGCATGTCCTCTCCGGCGGCGCAATGCTCGGCGCCTTCTTCATCGCCACCGACTACGTCACCTCGCCCAACACGCGCGCCGGCCAGCTCGTCTTCGGCTTCGGCTGCGGCTTCCTCACCTACGTGATCCGCACCTGGGGCGGCTATCCGGAAGGCGTCGCCTTCGCCGTGCTGCTGATGAACGCGCTGACGCCCGCCATCGACAGGCTCGTCAAGCCGCGCATCTACGGCCGCAATCGCAAGGGAGCTTCGCTGCCTTTATGAGTCTCGATCTATCTCTCGTTCGTGATCGACTTACCTACCAGGCGATTTCGCTCGGTATCGTCGCGCTGGTCGCCAGCGCCGCGCTGTCGGTCGGCAACAGGCTCACCGGCCCGGCCATCGCCGATGCCGAGGCGCGCGACCTGCAGACCTCCCTGTCGCAGGTATTGCCTGAAGGCTCCTACGACAACGAACTGCTCAAGGACACGCTCGACGTAAAAGTCAGCCATGGCGACACGCCGGCCACTGTCACCGTCTATCGCGCCCGCAAGGCCGGCGCCGTCACCGGCGCGGTGTTCCGCATGGCGCAGCGCGGCTACGCCGGCGACGTGGTCGTGCTGATGGGCGTCGACGCCAAAGGCACGCTGCTCGGTGTGCGCGTCATCAAGCACCAGGAAACACCGGGGCTGGGCGACAAAATCGACATCGCCAAGACGAAGTGGATACTCGATTTCAACGGCAAATCGCTCGACAACCTGCCGGCCGACAAGTGGGCGGTGAAGAAGGACGGCGGCGTCTTCGACCAGTTCGCCGGCGCCACCATCACGCCGCGCGCGGTGGTCAAGGCGGTCAAGGGCGGGCTCGACTTCTTCGCCGCGCATCGCGACGAGATCATCGGAGGCTGACATGAACCACTTCCAGATTTTCAAGGACGGCATCTGGAGCCAGAACGTCATCTTCGCGCAGATGCTGGCGCTCTGTCCGGCCATGGCCGTCACCACCAGCGGTACCAACGGCCTGGGCATGGGCCTGGCTTCGACTGCCGTGCTGGTCTGCGCCAACGTGCTGGTCGCCATGATTCGCAACTTCGTCAGCCCGCAGGTTCGCATCCCGATCTTCGTCGTCACCATCGCGACGCTGGTGACGCTGGTCGACATGAGCCTCAACGCCTGGTTCCACGACCTCTACAAGGTGCTCGGCCTGTTCATCGCGCTGATCGTGGTGAACTGCGCGATTCTCGGCCGCGCCGAAGCCTTCGCCTCCAAGTCGCCCGTGCTGGCGGCGGCGCTCGACGGCCTCGGCTCCGGACTCGGCCTGACGCTGGCCATGACGGTCATCGGCCTGGTGCGCGAACTGCTGGGCAGCGGCACCCTGTTCGCGCAAGCCAGCCTGTTGCTCGGCTCAACCTTCGCTTTCCTTGAAACCACCGTCATCCCGAATTACGGCGGCGTGCTGCTGATGATCCTGCCGCCCGGCGGCTTCCTGGTGCTGGGCTTCCTGCTCGCAGCCAAGCGCATCGCCGACCAGCGCCTGGCTCGGCGTGCCGCCACGGCTGACTTTTCCGCCGCCCAAGGAGTCTGAGCATGCAAGTCGGTGTCGCCTACTCCGAACCCGGGCAGCAGATCTGGATGAACATCGAGGTGTCCGACGATGCCACGGTCAAGGACGCCATCGAAAAATCCGGCATTCTCAAGATGTTCCCGACCATCGACCTCGAAACGCAGAAGGTCGGCGTTTTCAACAAGGTCGTGAAGCTGGAAGCCACGCTGCGCGCCGGCGACCGCGTCGAGATCTATCGCCCCATCACCTGCGATCCGCTGACCGTGCCGCGCCGCGATGGCGCCGGAGGAGACGACGAATAACCTGGATCGAATCGAGGCCATCATCCATGAGGGCGGCACCGGCCGCCCATTTTTTCGGCCATATCCGGCCATGTTTTGAGACCGGTCAATTTAACTTTGGTAATATATGTAAAAATGAAAATGTAATTTTTCACAACTAGAAAGCATCTACTGCAAGTACAGTAAGTAGATCGACAGAGAGGAGTCGCAGGCAATGCCCAAGGCCGTGGCGGTTCGTACGCCCACCGGACGCGAGGATGGCATCCGTCGCCTGATGATGCGCCTGCCCATCGCGCTGTCGCAACTCGGCGCAAACGGCAAGGTGCTCGCCGTCAACGATCGCTTCATACAGATATTCGGCTACACGCTCGAAGACGTATCGACCCTGGAAAAGTGGTGGCCGCGCGCCTATCCCGACCCGGCCTACCGAAAGGAAGTCCAGGCCACCTGGGAGGCCGTTGTAGCCCAATCGGTGCGGGATGGCACCGACATCCCGCCCAGGGAATACCGGATCACCTGCAAAAACGGCAGCGTGCGTCTGGTCGAGGTTTCCGGCGTGGTTCTCGAAGACGGGCTCGTTGCGACATTTCTCGATATCACAGAACGCAAGCGCGCCGAGGAACTCCAGCAGCGCCTGAACCGCAAATTGCGGGCCATCAGCGAATGCAACCAAGCGCTGATGCGCGCCGACGACGAGAAGGCGCTGCTCGACGAGATCTGCCGCATCATCTGCGAACAGGCCGGCTATCGGATGGCATGGGTCGGTTTTGCGGAACACGACGAAGCCAAGACGGTGCGTCCCGTCGCCTGGGCCGGATTCGAGGACGGATATCTCGCGGCAGCCAATATCACCTGGGCCGATACTGAACACGGCAGCGTCAGCGGCGCCGCCATACGGAGTGGAACAGCCGTCTGCATCCAGGATTTCGATGTCGATCCCCATGCCGCCCCCTGGCGCAAGAGTGCCTTGCAGCGCGGCTATCGTTCCGCCATCGCCCTGCCGCTCAAGGACGACAAGGCCATCACCTTCGGCATTCTCGCCATCTATTCGACGGAGCCCGATACTTTCACGCCGGACGAAGCACAGCTGCTCGGGGAGCTGGCCGGGGATCTGGCCTTTGGCATCACCGTCCTGCGCACTCGCGAAGAGCGCGCCCAGGCGGAAGAGGGGCTACGCAAATCCGAGGCGAGGTACTCCGCGGCCTTCCACGCGTCTCCGGACCTGATTGCCGTAACGCGAATGGCCGACGGAACGATCAAGGAGGTCAACGAGGGCTTCACGCAGATGCTGGGGTACACACGCGACGAGTCCATCGGCAAGACAACCGGCGAGCTTTCCATCTGGACCAATCAAAGCGATCGCGTCGCCTTTATCGCCGGTCTGCAGGAAACCGGTCGCGTCATGGACTTCGAGACGAAGCTACGGCGCAAGGACGGGACGGTCGTCACCGTCATCGACTCGGCCCGGACACTGGATTTCGACGGCGAGGCGTGCGTGTTGTCGATCGTCCGTGATATCACCGAGCGCAAGCGGTACGAGGAGACATTGCATCGCTTGAACCGCGAGCTTCAGGCGGTCAGCAACTGCAACCAGGCCCTGCTGCGGGCCAGCGACGAGCAGGCGCTGCTTGACGAAATCTGCCGGATCGTCTGCGAAGAAGCCGGTTACCGCGTCGCGTTCGTCGCCTACGCGGAGCATGACGCCGAGCAGACAGTCCGACCGGTCGCGTGGGCCGGCGTCGACGAAGACTATTTTGCCGGTGCCAAGCTGACCTGGGCCGATCGTGAACTTGGCCGCGGCCCGCTGGGAACGGCGATCAGAACCGGCCAGGTCGTCGAGATTCCGGATATCGCCACCGATCCGCGCATGATTCCCTGGCGCGAGAGGGCGCTCGCCCGCGGATACCGCGCTGGCGTCGCCTTTCCGCTCAAGGGTGACAGGGAAGTCGTCTTCGGCGGCCTGCTGATCTACTCCGGCGAAGCCAATGCCATCACCGTCGATGAGATCAGGCTGCTCGAAGGACTGGCCGACGACCTGGCGTTCGGCATCGCCTCGTTGCGGCTTCGGACCGAGCAGGAAGAGGCAAAGCGACAACTCGCTGCCAACGAGCAGCTGTTCCGCGCCCTGGTCGAGAATTCCCCGGAGCCGGTCGCCCGCTATGACCGAGAACTGCGTCGCGTCTACGTGAACCCCGCCATCCGGAAGCTGTTCAAGGCGCCGGTCGAGCAGGTGCTGGGCGGTACCCCGGCGGGAGAGTCGCCGCTCGTTGACCCGGAAAGCTACATGGCCTCGATCAGGCGGGTAATCGAGACGGCCGAGGAGCAGAAGAACGAGGGCGAGTACCGGACGAGAGAGGGAGATATTCGCTGGTCCAGCTGGCGCTTTACACCGGAATTCGGCGCCGACGGCGAGGTTGCGACCGTGCTTGTCATTTCGTACGACATCACGGAACGCAAGCAGGCGGAGGAGGAACGGCAGGCACACCTGCAATTCCTGCAAAGCCTGGACAAGATCAACCGCTGCATACAAGGCGAGATGAGCCTCGATCAGATGATGAACGACGTGCTCGAGTTGACCCTTGGCATCTTCGACTGCGATCGTGCGTTCCTTCTCCATCCCTGCGACCCTGGGGATAGCCATTGGCAGGTGCCGATGGAGAAGACCAAGCCGGAATATCCCGGTGCCCAATCGTTTGGACAGCCGATCCCGATGGATCCGGAGGTGGCTCAAACGTTACAAGCGCTGCTGGATGCACCTGGCCCGTTGCGGTTCGGCACCGGAACGGACCACCCCCTTCCCGCAGCAGCGGCGGAACGCTTCGGCTTCAAGTCTTTCCTTTCGATGGCATTGCGCCCGAACTATGGAAAGCCGTGGCAATTCGGTTTACATCAGTGTTCCCGGGAAAGGCAATGGACCGACGGCGAAGTACGTCTGTTTGAAGAGATCGGCCGCCGTATATCGGACGGCCTCAACAGCCTGCTAATTACGCGCGACCTGCGCGAAAGCGAGGAGCGCTTCCGTCTGGTATTCGAAAACTCCCCGGTACCGATCTGGGAGGAAGACTTTTCGCTGATCAAGGTACGTCTCGACGAACTGAAGGCTACGCACGGTGCCGACATCGAAGACTATCTCATCGCGCATCCGGAAATCGTCCGGCAATGCGCCGAGATGGTCCGTATAGTCGATGTCAATAAGGCGACAGTAGAACTATACGAGGCGGGCAGCAAAGAGACCCTGTTCGGTCGAACGGCAAAGACTTTCACCGACGAATCGTATGCCGCTTTTCAGCAGGAACTGGTCGCGCTCGCCAGGGGCGATCTGGAAATCGTCCTGGACAGCGCCGTGCAGACGCTGACAGGAAATCGGCGCGAGGTAACCGTTTACCTCGCCGTGTCCCTCGGCTACGAAAAGACTCTTGGCAAGGTGCTGATATCGCTGATCGACATCTCCGAACGCAAGCAGTCGGAGGATCGTCTGCGCCTCGCGGCCAGCGTGTTCGCCACCAGCCATGAAGGGATACTGATCAGCGACCCGCAAAACCGCATCATCGACGTCAACCCGGCCTTCACGCAACTGACCGGCTATACGCGCGAAGAAGCGCTCGGCCGGAATCCCGGTTTCCTCAGCGACGGTCGCGAAGGCCGGGAGTTCTATGCCGAGATGTGGCGATCAATCGTCGAGACCGGAACCTGGCAGGGCGAGCTGTGGAATCGGCGCAAGAACGGCGAGGCATTTGCCGAGCTGCTGTCGATCATTGCCGTCAAGGACGAACACGGCCGGCTTCAGCACTACGTCGGCGCGTTTTCGGACATCAGCATGCTCAAGGCGCACGAAGCCGACCTCGACCGCATTGCGCACTACGATGTGCTGACCGGGGTGCCCAACCGGCGGCTGCTCGGCGACCGGCTGGAGCAGGCCATCGCCCATACGCGCCGCCACGGGAAGAATCTTGCCGTCTGCTACCTCGACCTCGACGGCTTCAAACCGATCAACGACCAGTTCGGCCACGAGGGCGGCGACCGCCTTCTCGTCGAAATCGCCCGGCGGCTGCAGTCCATGTCGCGTGCCGAGGACACCGTGGCCCGTCTGGGCGGCGACGAGTTCGTACTGCTATGGAACGATATCGGTGCCGAGCGGGACTGCTACCAGGCGCTCGACCGCATCCTGGAGGAAGTTGCCGCGCCCATGTTGCTGGACGGCGTGCCCGTTTCGGTTTCGGCGAGCATCGGCGTGACCCTCTATCCAGACGACAACGCGGATGCGGACAGCCTGCTACGCCACGCCGACCATGCCATGTATTCGGCCAAGCAGCTCGGCAAGAACCGCTACCAGTTGTTCGATTCACGCCTGGAACGCCAGATCACCTCGCGCGTCGAATTCCTGGTTAAGGTGGAACGCGCACTCGATGCGGGTCTTTTCGAGCTCCACTACCAGCCGAAGGCGGACTGCGTCAGCGGGGTCGTCATTGGCGTCGAGGCACTGGTCCGCTGGAACGATCCCATCCTTGGCTTGCTCCGCCCGAAGGAATTCCTGCCGTTGATCGAGGACGACAACCTCGCCTTGCGCATGGGCCGCTGGGTGATGGAACAGGCGGTACGCCAGGCGCGGCTCTGGAACGAAATGGGCATCGCCATGCCGATCAGCGTCAACATCTTCCCGCGCCACCTCAAGTACCCGACCTTCATCGAAGACTTGCGCGATGCAATCACCCTGCACTGGCCCGATATGCCCGATCACCGCCTGCTGATGGAAATCGTCGAGACCTCGGCGCTGGAGGAACTCGACCCGATCGAGAGCGTAATCAAGGAATGCCTGGAGATGGGCATCGCCTTTTCGCTGGACGATTTCGGTACCGGCTATTCTTCGCTGATCTACTTGAGGCGGCTGAGCGTCGAGGAGCTGAAGATCGACCAGTCTTTCGTGCGCGACATGCTCGACGATCCGGAAGACGAGGCCATCGTCTCCGGCGTCATTGCGCTGGGACAGTCATTCGGACTGCGCGTCGTTGCCGAGGGCGTCGAAACCGAACGGCAAGCGCGCCACCTCGTCGATCTCGGCTGCACCATCGTTCAGGGCTATGGCCTGGGGCACCCGATGTCGGCAGCCGCGTTCCCGCAATGGCTCGCGAACTTCCAGTCTCATGGAGCAGGCATATGTCACAAGTAGACAGCAGCTTCACCCCGATCGAATGGTCGGAGAAAATGACGACAGGCGTATCCCAGGTCGATACCCAGCACCGTTATCTGGTCGACACGCTCCGGCGGGCCAATGAGAGGCTGCTTGGCGATCACGAGGGCACGTTGCTCGGCGAAATTGCCAAGGACCTTCTCAACTACGCGATCATGCACTTCGAGACCGAAGAGAGCCTGATGAAGCGCTATGACTACGAAACGGCATTTCCGGATGTCGCCCGTGCCCATATCGCCCAGCACCGCGACTTTTCGCGTCAGGTCGTGGCCATATGCGACCAGTTGCGCGAAGGCCGGCAGGTTTCGCGCATCGAGGTACTGAAGTACCTTAACGAATGGCTGCGCAACCATGTGCTCGGCATCGACCAGAAGCTTGGCGCCTTCGTGCGCGAAGCCAAGGCAAGACAGCCGACCGAACCGCCCGCCTGATCAGGCGGACTGGAACAATCCAGCGATCCAGGTTTTCTGCGCGGCAGCGCGGCGGTTCGTCGTTAGATGTTCGCGCACGCGTTCGTGCGCTTCCGCGAGCGGCACCTGCGTTTCCGGCTCGATGGCATCGCAAAGCACGACGTGAAAGCCGAGCGGCGATTCGATAACGCCGGAAAGCTCTCCCGCTTCCAGTTCGAAAGCCGCAGCTTCGACTTCCGCATAGAGCTTGCCGCGCGGCACCTTGCCGAGCAGCCCGCCGTTCATCGCCGTCGGGCATTCCGAGTGCTTCAGCGCCTGCTCGCTGAAACGGCTGACGTCCTTGAGAAGTCGCTCGCGGATCGCCTCGATCTTGGCTCGCGCCGCGTCGCGCGAACTACCCGGCACCTCGTCGTTGACGGTGACGAGAATGTGGCGCAGCGAACGCGTCTCCGGTCTGGTGAAGCGATCACGGTGCTGGAGATAGAAGATTTCGACCTCGGTGTCGCTGACCGGCGCCGCACTCGCGGCCACCTGTTCCAGCACCGCCTCGACCTTGAGATCGCGCTCGATCGACGCGTGCAGCGATTCTACGGTGAGGCCGGTACGAGCCAGATCGGCTTCGAATTCCGGACTATCGGTATAGCGGTCGCGGATATCCTTGATACAGGCTTCCACCGAGGCCTCGGGCAGGACCACCAGCGCCGCGTTGGCGCTGCCGAGTATGCGCTGCTCGATCTCCTGTTGACGCGCTGCGATGGTCGAGACCCGCTTGCGCTCCGTCTCGGCCAGCGCGTCCGGCGCCTTGCTGTAGAGCTCGTGGGCAAGCTTGAGCGTCAGGTAGGAAAAGTCAGCCGTCATGGCACGCCGATTGCGGAATCAGGGGAGCCAGCGCAGCCTCCGATACGAGCAACGGCCGGCCGGGGAGGCACTCGAAATGGACGTGATAGGCCACACCGCCCGGCGTATCGCGCAATACCTTGAGAATCTCGCCGATGGCGCCGACCTCGACCAATGTTTCGCCCTTCGAGGCCAGGGTCCTGCCCGCGCGCACTTTCTGGCGAAATTCGTAGAGGCTCGGCACCCAGGGTTCGTCCGCGCCCAGCAGTTCCTCTTCACGACAGCCGACGATGCGGCCGACGTCAAGAAAATGCACCGAGTAGATGATCTGATCCTGCAGGAAGGTGCCGACATCGACAACGTTGCCGACGCTGCCGCGCCGGATCAACAGTGCCCCGGTCTCCTCGCCGGGGTAGGTTCCGTCGTTGCGCACGTTGCGCGTTACGCGCACGGCTTCACCGAGATCCCACTTGTTGTGCATCATGTCGGCTTGCCGCGTCCGATGGAACCGATGGAAACCTTGGCAATGCCGGCCGCGCGCCGGTGCACGCTGAAGACCTTTTCCGTCAATGCGTCGGACTGGACGAAGTCCTCGTAGGCGCGCAGCAACCAGCCGCGATATTCGTCGTAGCCGGTCGTGCCAACCGTGGCATGCACATTGAGATAATTGTGAAAGCGCTGCAGGATGTGCAGGCGATTGACATGCACCACCGCGCGTTCGAAGGGAATGGCGAAGTGTTCGAGAAAATCCTCGGCGCTCTCGCAATCGGCCGTTTCATCTTCGAAATCGTATGGGACTGTGCTCATGATGCCTCCATCAGCCGTTGCAGCAATTCCAGGTCCGTCGGCGGCCGCTTGTACGCAGCAACGAATCCGCGCACTCGGTCAAGCATTGAGTCGGCTTCGACGTCGTCAAGCAGACGACCCAGGCGCGCCATGACCAGTTGCACGGCACGGCGGCCGGAGTGCTTGCCCAGGACGATGCGGTGCTCGCGGCCGACCAGTTGCGGATCGAAGCCCTGATAGTTGTCGGGGTTCTTGATCAGGCCGTCGACGTGGATGCCGGCCTCGTGAGTGAAGACGCCCTCGCCGACCACACTCTTCTGCCAGCCGACCGGCCGGCCCGAGGCGCTGGCGACGCGCGCCGACAGCGGCGGAAAATCGCGCAGGTCCACCCCGGTCTGGATGCCATGGCAGCGGTGCAGGCCGATCACGACCTCTTCGAGCGGCGCGTTGCCCGCCCGCTCGCCGAGTCCGTTGACGGTGGTGTTGACGTGCGTTGCGCCTGCCTTGGCGGCCGCCAGCGTATTGGCGGTGGCCATGCCGAGGTCGTCGTGGGCGTGCATCTCGATCTCGATGTCGCAGACCTCGCGCAAGGCCCCGATGCGCTCGTAGGTGGAGAAGGGATCGAGCACGCCGAGCGTATCGGCAAAGCGAAAGCGGCGCGCACCAGCGGCCTGGGCCGCCGCAACGACGCGTTTGAGGAAATCGGGATCGGCACGGGAGGCATCCTCGCCGCCGACACAGACATCAAGGCCGAGATCGAGCGCGTAGCGGACATGGCGCGGGATTTCCGCCAGCAGCCAATCGCGGTCGCGGCGCAGTTTGGAACGAAGATGCTGGTCCGAGGCCGGCACCGAGATGTCGATCAATTGTGCGCCGAGCCCTGCGCTGGCGGCAATGTCGGCAATGTGCATGCGACTCCAGACCATCAACCTGGCCGACAGACCGAGATTCGCCACATCACGAATGCTCTCGCGTTCCTGCACCCCCATCGCCGGGATACCGACTTCCATCTCGGGCACACCCAACGCATCCAGACGGCGGGCTATGTCGAGTTTTTCGTCGATCGAAAACGCGACGCCCGCGGACTGCTCGCCGTCGCGCAGCGTGGTGTCGTTTACAACGATCGAAGTCGGAAAGGAAGGCAAGGCGTTCATGCTTCGCTATGAGCAAGTACGATGCCCACTGTAATATTCTTTTAATTCATATATTTAAAAATTACGGCGCCCGATTTGTCGCATATCTCACAATGCATTTAACTACCCCGTGTCGCGGATGGATGCGATTTCTCGTGCAAACGCGCCGGGCTGGGCAGGCAACGACCCCTGTGCTACGGGACGAACCGGCAAGAAGCGACAGAAACACCCGAACGGCGACAGCCGATAAGATTCACACGACAGGCTGGCTTATCGCATCCGCTATAATCCGCGCGATCAACCAACAGGGGAAAATACGATGGGCTTTCTTGCCGGCAAGCGCATTCTCATTACCGGTCTGCTGTCCAACCGCTCGATCGCCTACGGCATCGCCAAGGCCTGCCAGCGCGAAGGCGCGCGCCTCGCATTCACCTATCAGAACGATCGCTTCAAGGAGCGCCTGGCCAAGTTCGCCGACGAGCTTGGCAGCCACCTGATCTTTCCCTGCGACGTCTCCGACGACAACCAAATCAACGCACTCTTCGAAGAACTGGGCAAAGGCTGGGAAGGCCTGGATGGCCTGGTGCATTCGATCGCCTACGCGCCGACCGAAGCCATCGAAGGAGACTTTCTCGAGGGTATTTCCCGCGAATCCTTCCGCATCGCCCACGATGTATCGTCGTACAGCTATCCGGCGCTGGCCAAAGCCGCCCGGCCGCTGCTCATGAAGGGGAACAATCCGGCCCTGCTGGCGCTCACCTACCTCGGCGCCGAGCGCACCATGCCCAACTACAACACCATGGGTCTGGCCAAGGCCAGCCTGGAAGCGGCAACGCGCTATCTGGCGTTCTGTCTGGGTCCGCAGGGAATTCGCGCCAACGCCATTTCGGCCGGCCCGATCAAAACCCTGGCGGCCTCGGGTATCGGCAACTTCGGCAAGCTGCTTGCCTACAACTCCCACCACGCGCCGCTACGGCGCAACGTCACGATCGAGGAAGTCGGCAATGCCGCAGCGTTCATGCTTTCCGATCTGGCCAGCGGCATTACCGGGGAGATCATGTATGTGGACGGTGGCTTGAACACCACCGCCCTCGGCAACGCCGATCCGATGCCCGCCTAGCCTTCCCGGCGGTCGAGGGCAGCCTCATTGACCTCGATCGGATAGACGCTCCGCAAATTCGCCAGCCAGGCGGCGAATTCCTCTTCCGCCACCAGACGCTCATATTCGCCGCGCATTGCGCGCGCCTGCGGAGTTTCGGGCGCATTGGCGTCGAAGCGCTTCACCTGCGAGATGCGGAACAACGCATACCCACCGGATCCCGCGGCGCCTGAATAGGCGGGCAGTTTGGCTGCATCGGCCCTGAATATGGCACCGACGGCCGTTGGCGGCAACTCGCCCGGCATGCCCTTGATCACTACCTGCGGCTTGCTCCAGGCAATGTTCACCTTTTCTCCCTTGAGCAGACTCGCCAGCTTTTGTTCGCCATCCTTGATCGCCAGTTTGACGGCCTCCTGGTGTGCCAGGAACTTCGCGATTGTCGGCGACACCGTGTCCAGCGGCTGCTGGGAGGCCGGCCTGTGCTCGACGACACGCGCCGACACAAGGACGTTCGGCGCCACCTCGATTGCCTCCGTATTGTGCTTGCCCTTGATCGCGTCTTCGGAAAACAGCGCGGCCATCAGCTTCGGGTCCGAAAACGGCGCCCCGGCGTTTCCGCCTTTCGCCAGCCAATCGCTATGCTCGATGACGAGTTTGAACTTCTCGGCGGCGGGCGCCAGGCTGTCGGGCTGTTCATAAACCATGTTGCTGAACGACTCCGCGAGCTCGGCGTATTCCTTCGCTGCCTTCTGCGCCTTCAATTCCGCAGTAATCTCGCCGCTCACCTCACTGAGCGAGCGACTGCGTTCGGGGTGAATACCCGTCAGCTTGATGATGTGCAGGCCGAAGTCCGAACGCACCACGTCCGACACCTGCCCCTCCTTCATCGAGAACACAGCGTCTTCGAACGCCTTGACCATGGCGCCACGGCCAAACCAGTCGAGGTCACCACCCTTTGCGGCCGAACCCGGATCCTGCGAATACTGTTGCGCCAGACGCCCGAAGTCACCGGGCGCCTTCTTCACTTGGGCCAGCACTTCCGCTGCCTTGGCTTCCGCCGCCTTGACATCCTTGTCCGAGGCCTTGGCGTCAAGCGCGATCAGAATATGGCTGGCGCGGCGCTCTTCCGGCTGTTGATAGCGCTCGGGATGCGCTGCATACCATTCCTTGATCTCGTCATTGCTGACCGAGACCTGCTCGGCCAGCTTGGCCCGGCTCAGGACAACATAATCGACACGCACTTGCTCGGGCAACTCGAACTTTTTGAGATTCGCTTCGTAGTAGTCCTTGACGGCTTCGGGAGTCACCTTCGCCTTGGCCAGAAAAGGATCCGGGTGCAAGAGAAACTCGCTGACCGTGCGCTCCTCCAATTGGGCCGCGAGCCAGCGATCGGCCCCCGTGCGACTGACCAGCGAAGCATTGCCGACCGCCGCTATCGCCTGCTGGATGGTCATGTCGTGCCGGACCTCGAATTCGAACATCGCCTTGCTCTTGCCCTGCGCCGCTATCAGTTGTTCGTAGCGCTGGGGCGAGAACTTTCCGTCCTCCTGCAACTGCGGCACCGACGCGATGAAGTTCGCCAGTTGCTCGTTGCTGACCGACAGCTTCAGACTGGCGGCATGCAGATCCATCAGGCGGCGCTGAATCAGGTTGTCCAGCACGGCGCGCCGCAACTCGGGGCTGTCGAGCAGCGCCGGGTCGCGTCCGCCAAGGGCCGGCCGCAATCGATCCTGCTGCTCGCGCAGCGCTTCCAGAAACTCGCCGCGCGAAATCTTGCTGCTGCCGACGGTCGCCACGGTATCGCTGCCGCCACCGGCATTGCTGATGTAGGACTCGACGCCCCAGAAGGCGAATGGCAGGATGATCAGGGCCAGAATGACCTGGACGATCTTCTTGTTGTTACGAACGCTATCGAACATGCTCGACTTTCATGAGAAAAGGCGAACCATGGTTCGCCTTCGGATATCGGCCGGCGACCTACTCACCGCCCACGGCTTGAACGCGCATTCTACCGCCTGTTTCAGCCACAGACGAGGTCCGCGTCCTCGAACAGCGAGCGGAACACCACCCGCCGAATATCCTCGCGGTCCGGAACCACGTACAGCGCCGGTGTAATCATTTCCTCGAAAATGCCTCGCAGGCTGCGCGCTCCAATCTTGTACTCGATTGCCAAATCGGCAATCTGGCCGATCACCTGAGGTTCGACGACCAGTTCGACACCTTCGGCTCGAAACAGCTCCTGAAACTGCCGGTAGATCGCGTCGCGCGGTTCGGTCAGGATGCGCATCAGCATCTCCCGCGACAAGTCGCCCAAACGGGCCACTACCGGCAGACGACCGGCGAACTCCGGAATCAGACCAAACTCGAAAAGATCGGTCGGCTTCACCCGCGCGTTGAGGCGATCGAGAATTCGCTGGTTTTCGCCGTCCGAGGTGGCAATGAAGCCGAACGAATGGGTGCGGGTGAGAATCTGGTCGAGCCCGACAAAGGCACCACCGCATATGAACAGGACGTCTGTCGTGTCGATATAGCGCCCGTCGCGCAGCTTGACCGGCGCGCCCTCCATGATCTTGAGCAACGCGTTCTGCACCGCTTCGCCGCTGACGCCGCGTCCCTGGCCGCCAACCGCCTTCAGCTTGTCGACTTCGTCGATGAAGATGATGCCGCGCCGTGCCCGCAGAACGTCGCCGTCCGCCCGGTCGACCAGCCGTTCGAGCATGGCCTCGATTTCGTCGCCGACATACTGCGTCTGCGCCAGCGAAGGCGCATCGGCGGTAACGAAGGGCACATCGATGGCCCGCGAAAGCGTTTCGCACATCAGTGTCTTGCCGGTACCGGTCGGCCCGACCATCAGCACATTGCTCTTGGTGGTCGTCGCGGCTTCGGCCCTGGCTGGTCCCACCTTGCGGTAATGCGCGTAGACGGCGACTGCCATGGTCTTCTTGGCCTCGTCCTGGCCGATGACGTACTGGTCGAGGTATTTGACGATCGCGCTCGGCGTGATGTCCGGACGTAGTGGCGACGCTTCGCTCCCGGCGCCGGCGTTTCTGGTTGCATCGGCCATCAGAATCGTTCCCCCTTCTTTAGAAAGCGCCATTGGCCCGGCGGCAGATCCCCCAGGCACACCCTGCCGATACGTACCCTCTTGAGGCCTGTCACCTTCAGACCGACCAGTTCGCACATGCGACGAATCTGCCGCTTGCGGCCTTCGCGCAGCACAAAACGCAACTGATCTTCGTTCAACCGCTCGACGCGCGCCGGCCGCAACTGCCGGTCGTCCAGCGAAAGACCGTGGTTGAGCAGCTTCAGTCCGCGTTCGTCCAGCGTACCCGAAACACGCACCAGATATTCCTTTTCGACCGCCGAATCCTCGCCGATCAATTGCCGGGCGACACGGCCGTCCTGCGTCAGCACGAGCAGCCCCGTCGAATCGATGTCGAGCCGTCCGGCGGGCGCGAGCCCTTTCAGGCAGGCCGGCTGAAAACGTCGGCTGCGGTCCTCCGCCCACTGGCTGCGCGCCGAAATCAGCGTCACCGCGGGCTTGTAGCCGTCCTCGGCCTGGCCGGAAACGTAGCCGACAGGCTTGTGCAAGAGGATCGTCGCCTGGCTTTCCTGCCGTGCCCGGGCCTCGCCGGCCATGGTTATCGCGGCGTCCGGCGCTGCCCGCGTGCCCAACTGCGTGACCCGTTCGCCGTTGACGAACACCAGACCCTGCTCGATGAAAGCGTCGGCCTCCCGCCGCGAGCAAAGTCCGCGCGCGGCCATCAATTTTGAGACTCGCTCTTCACCCCCCGCCGCCCGACCGTCTGCGGAGCCCGTCTGCGCGGAGCGCGAAACGGTACGAGGCTGCTCCAACCCGGCGCTGGTATCGGCGTTCGCTCCGCGAACGCGAATCTTCGCGCCCGCTTTGGGACGGCCCGGCGGCGGGGCTGACGTATCATTCATGCCACGATTCTACCGCCCGCCCATCGCGCCCACGCATGCTCAGTTATCGCCACGCCTTTCACGCCGGCAACCACGCCGACGTCCTCAAGCACTGCATCCTGCTGCAATTGCTGAACCACATGAACCAGAAGGAGAAGCCCTACTGGTTCGTCGACACGCATGCCGGCGCGGGCCGCTACCTGCTCGACTCCGAACAAGCGGCGAAAACCGCGGAGTTCGAAACCGGGATCGGGCGACTCTGGCAGGGTGATGGCCTGCCTGATGCAGTCACAGCCTATGTTGCCCAGGTACGCGCCATGAACTCGGACGGCCGACTGCGCCACTATCCCGGCTCGCCTTGGCTCGCCTACGAAAACATGCGCGTTGAGGATCGACTGCGACTCTTCGAGCTTCACAGCAGTGACGTCCGCCTGATGGACAAAACCTTCGCCAAGGCCGGCGCCCGCGTCGCGATTCGTCAGGCCGACGGATTCCAGGAGATCAAGTCCGTTTTGCCGCCACCTCCGCGACGCGGATTGGTGCTGATCGACCCGGCCTATGAGGACAAGCGCGACTACGTGCGCGTGGTCGCTGCCCTCAAGGAAGGAATTTCACGCTTCGCGACCGGAACTTTCGCCGTCTGGTATCCGCAACTGCAGCGCGGCGACGCGCGCGAATTGCCGGAAAAGCTCAAGAGGCTGGCGCCGAAATGGCTCGACGCCCGCCTTACCGTGAAGGCACCCCAGGCGGATGGCTTTGGAATGCACGGCAGTGGCGTGTTCGTCGTCAACCCGCCGTGGACGCTGGCCGAAACCTTGCGCGGAGTGCTCCCGTTCCTGGCCGACACACTTGCGATCGATCATGGCGCCCGCTTCGACCTCGCGGAAGGCGAGGCACGCTAGCCGGCAGAAGCGTAGCGCCGATTCCAGTCCTCGAACCACTCCGGCAAAGCTGCCGCCGGCATGGCGCGGCTGATCCAGTAGCCCTGGGCTCGATCGCAACCCATTTCGCGCAGCAAATTCATGGTCTGTTCGTTCTCGACGCCTTCGGCGACCACATGCAGGCCGAGACCGTGCGCAAGCCGGATCAGCGTTGCGACGATTTCCCTGTCTTCGTTCGAACGGAACATGACATCCACGAACGCCTTGTCGATTTTCAGTTCGTCCAGCGGTAGACGCCGCAGGTAGAGAATCGACGAGTAGCCGATGCCAAAATCATCGATGGACGTTGAAACGCCAAGCTCGATCAATCGGGTCATCACCGAAGCGCCAACGCCGGGGTCTTCGAGGACGGCGCTTTCGATCAGCTCGAAGACCAGCTTTTCCGGGGGTATGCGCCAGAACTTGATCGCCTGCTCGACGAGCAACGGCAGTTCCGGATCCATCACATCGCGGGCCATCAGGTTCACGCTCAATTGCATGTCGATGCCCGCCTTGACCAGGTCGCTGAGTACCCGGCAGGCGCCGAATATCAGCCAGCGGGTGAGCTGTGCCGCGGCGCCGACGCGCAGCGCCACATCGGGAATGCTCGCCGCGGGCACCTCATTTCCCGCACTATCGGTCCAGCGCAGCAGTACTTCCCCGCCAATGCATCGCCACGAAGCGAGGTCGACCTGAGGCTGCACATGCGCCTGCAGCTGACCATTCTCCATGGCGGCGACGAACTCCTTTTCGATCATCGCTTCGTGACGGGCCGCGGACAGCATCCGGTCGTCGAACAGTACGACCGATCGATCTTCGCGATCGGCCGCCTCGATGGCGATGTCGGCACAGCGAATCAGTTCCTCGGCGGAGTCGCCATGCGCCGGCGCCCATACGGCGCCAACAAGGAACGTGACGCGCATTTTCGTTCCCTGCACCGCCAACGGTTGTTCCAGCAACTGGGAAATCTTGGCCGCGGCCAGGTGCACTTGCGCATGCGTCTGCAGGTTGGTCAGTATCACGGCGCAGGAATGCAGGTCGGTGCGAACGACGATATCCTCCGCCCGCATCGCCGCGCCGATCCGCTGAACGGCAGCATCCATCAGCAAATCGCGCTGGTC
>JBNKCS010000024.1:0-20195 GCA_050287865.1 Rhodocyclaceae bacterium
AACTCACCGGCCACGAACTGAGGGACTGATCATGGCAGCCGCTGCGCATTTCGCCCCACCCAGCCTCTCCTGGCGTTCCGTCTCCGTCTGGCGGCGCAACTTCATGGTCTGGCGGAAGTTCGCCATTCCTTCGATCCTCGGCAACCTGGCCGACCCGATGATCTACATGTTCGGCCTCGGTTACGGCCTGGGCAGCCTGCTGCCGCAGTCGCTGCCGGCCTTCGGCGGCGGGTCGTACATCGCCTTCCTCGCCGCGGGCACGGTCTGCGCGTCGACGATGAATGCCGCTTCGTTCGAGGCGCTCTACTCGGCCTTCGCGCGCATGCACGTGCAGAAAAGCTGGGACGCGATCATGAATGCGCCGATCTCGCTCGACGACATCGTGCTCGGCGAACTGCTCTGGACGGCCGCCAAGGCGATGCTTTCCGGCATCGCCATCCTGATCGTCATCGCGGTATTGGGACTGACGCATTCGCCGCTGGCGCTGTGGGCGATTCCCTGCGTCTTCCTGACCGGCCTCGCCTTCGCCGCGCCGGGCCTGATCGTCACGGCGCTGGCACCGTCCTACGACTTCTTCATGTACTACTTCACGCTGTTCATCACGCCGATGATGCTGCTTTCGGGCGTGTTCTTCCCGCTCGAGCAACTGCCCACGGCTTTCCAGGCCGTGGCGCAGGTGTTGCCGTTGACGCACGCGGTGGCGTTGATTCGTCCGCTGCTGTTCAGCCAGATTCCCGACATGCCGCTGCTGCACATCGGCGTGCTGGTGACGATCACGGTCGTCTGCTACTGGATCGCGCTGGGATTGTTCAGGCGGCGGTTGCTGTCCTGATCCTGAAAGTCAGCCGTGGCAACACGCCGCCCGAAGGCTTCGATATCGGTTTCGAGGCGCAAGGTGGCGGACGGGGGAGCGGGGATGGCGACAGGCACGGGTGCAGCGACGGCCTCGACGACCGGCGGTTGGTCGTCCGTGGCCGCCAGCCAGCCCGACGCGGCGCCCAGTATCAGGGCGACCAAGGCCACGCCCGGCACGAGGTACCCGCGACGCGACGGCGGGCTGTCTGCCAACCGGTCGGCAATCGCCGCATTCGACGAACCCATCTGCACCGTCGGCTGATCGAGGCCGGCAGGACGGGTGGTCGGCCCGCGCGCTTGCGCGGTCACCCTGCGCAACTGCGCCTGCACTTCACGACGGGCCGCTTTGGCCAGCTCCGCTTCTTTTTCCCGGTCGCCGCGTTGTTCCGCCACGACCGCCGCGTCGTGCTCGGCGGCAACACGCGACATTTCAATCGCTTCCAGGCTGCGCTCCATCTGCGCCTTTTCGTTGGCCGCTGCCACAGCAGCCTGCTCCGATTGCACACGGGCTTCGGCCACCGCCTGCGCCTCGGTTTCGCGCTTGAGCCGCGCGGCAATCGCATCGCGCAAGTCGGCTGCCGCCTGTTCGCGGCGGCGCGCTTCGCCCAGGGCCAATTCCTCGGCTACCTGACGTTGCCGGGCCAGACGCTCGTTGTCGCGCTCGAGCGCGATGCGCTCAGCGGTCAAGGTGCGCGCCGCGATATCGGCTTTCAGTCGCGCCCTGGCCTGTTCGATGGCGGCAGCTTCGGCCTTGGCGCGTCGTTGCGCGACTTCCAGTGCCTCGCGCTGGGTCTCCTGGACTTCCATCGCCCTGGCCGTTCCATTCGCCTCATCGGCCAGCCACGCCAAGGCCGCAGCCTCGCCCTCGCGATCGGCGGCCAATTGTTCGTTCCCGGACTGCCTGCGCTGTTCCGCTTCCTTCAGGTCGCGTATCAGCTTGCTCATGCCATCCCTCCCGGAGCCGGTCGTGCCCCAACGTTACAATAGTAGTATGGACAGCCTGCTCATATTAACCAATTGGCCCGATATAGCTAACGCCCGTGCGCTGGCCGATGAGGTCGTTGCGGCGCGACTCGCGGCCTGCGTGAACATCCTTGCGCCGTGCCACTCGGTCTATCGCTGGCAGGGCAAGGTCGAGGAGGCCGAGGAAATACCCTTGCTGATCAAGACCACTTCCGACCGCTACCCGGAGCTTGAAGCGGCGATCCGCGCCAGGCACCCCTACGAACTTCCGGAAATCATCGCTGTCCCAATCAGTCAAGGCCTCCCCGCCTACCTCGACTGGGTGGCGGCCGAAACCACGCCCGCAAACCCGTAAGCCCATGAACCCCATCCGCCTGCTGTTGCCGCTGTTCGCCTGTCTTGCCCTGCCCGCATGGGCAGCCGAGCCGCTCGAACCGGAACAGGCCTACCGCTACTCGGTGCAGGCCATCGACGACCACACCATCGAAGCGCGCTGGGACATCGTCGACGGCTACTACATGTACCGCGAGAAGTTCCGCTTCACCGCCGAGCCGTCCTCGGTCAAGCTAGGCGATCCTGTCTTCCCGGCCGGCCACGTCAAGGACGACGAGTTCTTCGGCAAGGTCGAAACCTACCGCGACTCGATCGCCGTCCGCATTCCGGTCGAAGCGAACGGCGCCACCAACTTCACGCTCAAGGCCGTCTCGCAGGGCTGCTGGGACGAGGGCATCTGCTACCCGCCGACGCCGCAGCAGGCGATGGTCGACCTGACGAAGATCGCGGCGGCGACGCCGATCGCCACTGCAGCCCCACTGCCGGACGCCACCGCGCCGGCCGTCGACGGCGACGAGTCTTCGAAGATCAGCCAGTTGCTCAAGAACGGCGGCTTCTGGCTGGTCATCGCCAGCTTCTTCGGCTTCGGCCTGCTGCTCAGCTTCACCCCCTGCGTGTTTCCGATGGTGCCCATTCTGTCCGGCATCATCGTCAACCACGGTCATGCGGTCACGCACGCCCGCGCCTTCTGGCTTTCGCTCGCTTACGTCATGGGCATGGCGGTCACCTACGCCGCCGTCGGCGTCGCCGCCGGTTTCTCGGGCACGCTGCTTTCCGCCGCGCTGCAAAATGCCTGGGTGCTGGGCGGCTTCGCGCTGGTGTTCGTGGTCCTGTCGCTGTCGATGTTCGGCTTCTACGAACTGCAACTGCCCGCCGCGCTGCAAAGCAGGCTGTCCGAAGAGGCCAACCGGCAGGGCGGCAGCTTCGGCGCCATCGCCGTCATGGGTGCGCTGTCGGCGCTGATCGTCGGCCCCTGCGTCGCCGCGCCGCTGGCCGGCGCGCTGCTCTACATCGCCCAGACCAAGGATGCGGTGCTCGGGGGGGCAGCGCTGTTCGCCATGGCGCTGGGCATGGGCGCGCCGCTGATCCTGGTCGGCGTGTTTTCCCGCTCGCTGCTGCCCAAGGCCGGGCCGTGGATGGAGGCGGTGAAGAAGTTCTTCGGCGTGATCATGCTGGCGACCGCACTGTGGCTGGTGACGCCCGTGATTCCGGTCTGGGCGGAGATGCTCGGCTGGGCTGCGCTGCTGATCGTGCCGGCAATCTACCTGCATGCGCTCGATCCGCTGCCACCGCACAGCGGCAGCTGGAATCGCCTCTGGAAAGGCGTCGGCGTGCTGATGCTGCTGGCCGGCACGGCGATGCTCGCCGGCGTGCTCGGCGGCGCGCGCGACCCGCTGCAGCCGCTCGGCTTCCTGCGCAGCGAGGCTGCGGTCGGCGTATCGCCACGGCTGACTTTCGAGCGCGTGAAGTCGTCGGCCGAACTTGACACCCGCATCGGCGAAGCCGTCGCCGCCGGCCAGCCAGTGATGCTCGACTTCTATGCCGACTGGTGCGTGTCGTGCAAGGAGATGGAGAAGTACACGTTCTCCGATGATCGGGTGCGGGCAAGGCTGGCGAACGTGCGCCTGCTCCAGGCCGACGTTACCGCCAATTCGGCAGACGACATCGCGCTGCTCCAGCGCTTCCGTTTGTTCGGTCCGCCGGGAATCATTTTCTTCGACAGAAACGGCCGGGAGATTGCCGGCGTGCGCATCGTCGGCTATCAGGCGGCCGAAGACTTTCTGGCCTCGGTCGACCTAGCGCTTCGCCCCTGAAGTCACAGGCGTAGTACCGGCGGTCGCGACTTATAATGCGGCCTTCCCACTCCCTGGCAGGTTCCCAGCATGTTCACCGGCATCGTTGCCGCTACCGGCAAAATCACCCATTTGCAGACCCTCGAAAAAGGCGTGCGCCTGACGGTCGAAGCGCCCGACCTTGATCTCGCCGACGTCGCCGTCGGCGATTCGATCGCGCATGGCGGCGTCTGCCTGACAGTGATCGAGAAAGCCGGCGCCGGCTACAAGGTGGATGTTTCGCGGGAGACCCTGGATTGCACCGTCGGCCTCGACGCGCCGGGCGAGGTCAATCTCGAAAAGGCCATGCGCCTGTCCGACTTCATCGGCGGCCACCTGGTTTCCGGCCATGTCGATGGCGTCGGCGAAGTGGTGAAGTTCGACAGGATCGGCGAATCGCACGAACTCGTCATCCGCGCCCCGCAGGAACTGGCGAAGTACATCGCCCGCAAGGGTTCGATCACGGTCGACGGCGTGTCGCTGACCACCAACCGCGTGAGCGGCGCCGAATTCTCGATCAACCTGATCCCGCACACGGTCGAAGTCACCACGCTGAAGCGCTGCCAGCCCGGCACCCGGGTCAATCTCGAAGTCGATCTGATCGCCCGATACGTCGAACGGATGATGAATCCCGAGACACCGGCGTAAAATCGGCGCCCCATTCGAGAAAGCACCCTCCCAATGAACATCAGCCCCATCCAGGACATCGTCGCCGACATGCGCGCCGGCAAAATGGTCATCCTCGTCGACGAGGAGGATCGCGAGAACGAAGGCGACCTGGTTCTCGCTGCCGAGCACGTGACGCCCGAGGCCATCAACTTCATGGTCACGCACGCCCGCGGGCTGGTCTGCCTGACGCTGACCGAAGACCGTTGCCGGCAGCTCGGCCTCTGGCAGATGGCGCGCGACAACAAGAGCCCTCACAGCACTGCGTTCACCGTGTCGATCGAGGCCGCCGAAGGCGTCACCACCGGCATCTCGGCCCACGACCGGGCGCGCACCGTGCGCGTCGCCGTGGCGGCGGACGCGAAGCCGGAGGACGTCGTCCAGCCCGGGCACGTGTTCCCGATCATGGCGCGTTCGGGCGGCGTACTGGTCCGCGCGGGCCATACCGAAGCCGGTTGCGACCTGGCGCAGATGGCCGGACTGACGCCGGCGTCGGTCATCTGCGAGATCATGAACGAAGACGGCTCGATGGCACGCCTGCCGCAACTGGTCGAGTTCGCCGCCCGGCATCAACTGAAGATCGGCACCATCAGCGATCTGATCCACTACCGCTCGGAAAACGAAACGCTGGTGGAATGCGTCGCCGATCGCGAGGTTTCCTGCGCGCACGGCACTTTCCGCTTGCGTGCCTATTCGGACCGTACCAGCGGCGAAGTTCACCTGGCGCTTTCCAAGGGCGAAATCGTCGCCGGTCAGGAAACGCTCGTCCGCGTGCATGAGCCGATCTCGGTGCTCGACTTCCTCGATTGCGCCAGCCATCGCCACAGCTTCAGCGTCGACCAGGCGATGCGGGCGATCGGTCGCAACGGCAAGGGAGTCATCGTCCTGCTCCATCGCAAGGAAGCGGCCGGCGATCTGCTGGCGGAACTGCGTGGCGAGAGCCAGAACCAGGCGGCGAAGTGGGACCCGCGCATGTACGGCATCGGGGCGCAAATCCTGCGCGAACTGGGTGTCGGAAAAATGCGCCTGCTCGCCAGCCCGCGCAAGATGCCGAGCATGGCGGGCTTCGGCCTCGAAGTTTGCGGTTACCTGACTCCCGAGGAGGCGGCAGTATGAGTTTCAAGCCCAACACGCCCGCAACGCCGGCAGCAAGCGGCAAGTGCAGCGACATTCGCGAAATCGAGCCGAACCTGGCCGGCGCCGGGTTGAGGGTCGGCATCGTGATGGCGCGTTTCAACAAGGATATCGGCGAAGGCTTGCTGTCCGGTTGCTGCCAGGAACTGCGCCGGCTCGGCGTCGCGGAAACGACGCTGGCCACGGTGCCGGGCGCACTGGAGATTCCGCTGACGTTGCAGGCCATGGCGCAGAGCGGCAAGTTCGACGCGCTGGTGGCGCTGGGTTGCGTGATCCGCGGCGAAACCTACCACTTCGAAATCGTCGCCAACGAATCCGCGCGCGGCGTGAGCGAAGTGCAACTGGCGACGGGCATTCCGGTCGCCAACGCGGTACTGACCACCGAAAACGACGAACAGGCGGAAGTGCGCATGCACCAGAAAGGCGTTGAGGCCGCGCAATGCGCGATCGAGATGGCCAATCTGCTGAAGGCGGTCAAGTGAGCCGCTCGCCGCGGCACCGCGCCCGCGAGTTCGTGATCCAGGGGCTCTATCAATACCAGCTCGGCGGCAACGAGGTGGCGGCGATCCGCGCCCACGCCGAATCGGTCACCGGTTTCGACAAGGCCGACACGAAGCTGTACGCGACGCTGCTCGACGAAACGCTGGCGCATGTTCCGGAACTGCGCGATGCGATCGCTCCGCATGTCGACAGGGCCTGGGAAGAGGTGTCGCCGATCGAACGCAGCATTCTCCTGCTCGGCGCCTGCGAGTTGCGCTTTCATCCCGAGACGCCGTACCGGGTCGTCATCAACGAAGCCATCGAACTGGCCAAGACCTACGGCGGCACCGACGGCCACAAGTTCGTCAACGGCGTGCTCGACAAATTGGCGCCGATGCTGCGGCCGGACGAAGCCAGGCCGGCCGGACACCAACCGTAGCGGCGATGCCGTCCGAGTTCGCGCTGATCGACCGCTACTTCCGCCGTCGGACGCGCCACACGGTGCTTGGCATCGGCGACGATGGCGCCATCTTCCGGCCTTTGCCCGGCATGGAACTGGTCGTATCGACCGACATGCTGGTTTCCGGCACACATTTCCTGCCCGAAGCGAATCCCGAGGATCTAGGCTGGAAGACGCTGGCGGTCAATGTTTCCGACATGGCGGCAATGGGCGCCCAGCCGCGCTGGGCACTGCTGGCGGCAGCGCTGCCCGCCGCAACCGAGAGCTGGATCGAGAAGTTCGCGCGCGGCTTCTTCGCCTGCGCGGACGAGTTCGGCATCGACATCGTCGGTGGCGACACGACCAGGGGTCCGCGCAACTTCTGCGTGACGATATTCGGCGAGGTGCCGCCGGGCCAGGCCTTGTTGCGTTCCGGCGCCCGGGTGGGCGACGACGTCTGGCTTTCGGGCCACGTCGGCCGGGCCGCGCTCGGGCTGGCGCATTTGCAGGGCCGGATCGTGCTCGAAGAACCGGATCGCAGCGAATGCCTCGCCGCCCTGCATCGCCCGCAACCGCGCGTGGCGCTCGGGCTGGCGCTGCGCGGGCTGGCGACGGCGGCGATCGACGTATCCGACGGGCTGCTCGCCGACCTCGGCCATATCCTCGACGAATCGCACGTCAGCGCCCATCTGGACATTCCCGGACTGCCACCGCCCGGTATCGAACGCGAATGCCGGCTCTCCGGCGGCGACGACTACGAGCTGGCGTTCACGGCGCCCGCAGCCCGACGCGGCGAAGTGGAAGCGCTCGCCGAGCGGCTCGGACTGGCGCTCACCCGCATCGGCAGCGTCGCGAGTGGCGTGTCACCACGGCTGACTTTTCCCGATGCCGACGGCAGCCCCGTCGAGATCCAGCCCTCAGGCTATGACCATTTCGGTTCCGGTGCGAACTGAAGGTCGTCCTCCATCGGCATTGCGTTTTGGGTAGTGTACGGAAATGGCCAAGGCACCCGCCCCTCCATTCAGCTTCCTGCTGCAACACCCCGCCCACGTGATCGCCTGCGGCTTCGGCAGCGGCCTGTCGCCTTTCGCGCCCGGCACGGTCGGCACCTTGTTCGCCTGGCTTTCCTACCCGCTGCTGCGCCATTATTTCGTCGATGACATCTGGTTCGGCGGCTTTCTGGTGCTGATGTTCGCGCTGGGCATTCCTGCCTGCCATCTCACCGGACACAAGCTGGGCGTCGCCGACCACGGTTCCATCGTCTGGGACGAAATCGTGTCGTTCTGGGCGGTTCTGATGCTGGCACCGGCGACCGGCTTGTGGCAGTTGACGGCCTTTCTCTGGTTCCGCTTCTACGATATCGTGAAGCCACCGCCGGCGCATTACTTCGACAACGACGTCAAGAACGGTTTCGGCGTGATGATGGACGATCTGGTTGCCGCCGGCTACACGGTGCTGACGCTCGCCCTGTTCAAATCCTTGATGGAGCATTTCATGTGATGGATAACCAACTCCAGGAGCTTTCCCGGCAGGTCGGCGCTGCATTGAAGCAACAATCGCTGACGCTCGCTTCCGCCGAATCCTGTACCGGCGGCTGGGTCGCGCAAGTCGTGACGCTCACCGCCGGCAGTTCGGCCTGGTTCGATCGCGGCTTCATCACCTACTCGAACGACGCCAAGGTCGAAATGCTAGGCGTCAGCCCGGAATGCATCATCAACTACGGCGCGGTCAGCGAGGAAACGGCGGCAGAAATGGCGGCTGGCGCGCTGGTTAACTCCAACGCCATGATTTCATTGGCCGTTTCCGGTGTCGCCGGTCCTTCGGGTGGCTCACCGGATAAGCCAGTGGGCACCGTATGCTTTGCCTGGTGCAAGCTGGGCGAAGAGCCGCAAACCGAACGTCATCATTTCGATGGCGACCGCGAATCCGTCCGCCGCCAGGCGGTGATTCAAGCGCTTGAAGGCCTGCTCGCGCGAGTGAAATAGGCGGCGCAAAAACTGTGCCATAATCCTTTCGGCTTCGGAGAATCACACATGGACGAGAACAAGACCAAGGCGCTGCAGGCAGCGCTGGCACAGATCGAAAAGCAGTTCGGCAAGGGCTCCATCATGAAGATGGGCGAAGGCCTCGCCACCGACGATATTCAAACCGTTTCCACCGGCTCGCTCGGGCTCGATATTGCCCTCGGCATTGGCGGCCTGCCCCGTGGCCGCGTAGTGGAGGTATATGGGCCGGAGTCTTCGGGCAAGACGACGCTGTGTCTGCATGTCGTCGCCGAAATCCAGAAGGCTGGCGGCACCGCCGCCTACATCGACGCGGAAAATGCGCTCGACCCGGGTTATGCCGCCAAGCTGGGCGTCAACGTGCCGGATCTGCTGATCTCCCAACCCGATACCGGCGAACAGGGACTCGAAATCACCGACATGCTGGTGCGCTCCGGCGGTGTCGATTTGATCGTCATCGACTCGGTGGCGGCGCTGACGCCCAAGGCCGAAATCGAAGGCGAAATGGGCGACCAGCTGCCCGGCCTGCAGGCCCGCCTGATGTCGCAAGCGCTGCGCAAACTGACCAGCAACATCAAGCGTACCAACACGCTGGTGATCTTCATCAACCAGATCCGCATGAAGATCGGCGTGATGTTCGGCAATCCGGAAACCACCACGGGCGGCAATGCGCTCAAGTTCTACGCCTCGGTGCGCATGGACATTCGCCGCACCGGCGCCATCAAGAAGGCCGACGAGGTCATCGGCAACGAGACCAAGGTCAAGGTCGTCAAGAACAAGGTGGCGCCACCGTTCCGCGAGGCACGCTTCGACATCCTTTACGGAGAAGGGATTTCCCGCGAAGGCGAAATCATCGAACTCGGTGTCGAGCACAAGATCGTCGACAAGTCGGGCGCCTGGTATGCCTACAACGGCGAGAAAATCGGCCAGGGCAAGGACAATGCCCGCGAATTCCTGCGGGAACATGCGGACATTGCGGCGGAAATCGAAAACAAGGTGCGTGCCGCGGTGGGAGTCGCCGCTATCGACACTGCCGCTGGCGCCGAGTGAATGAACTGAGGCGGCGAGCACTTCGATTGCTGGCGCGACGGGAACACAGCCGCGCCGAATTGAACCGCAAGTTGGCCGCCCACGGCACAGAAGATGAAATTGGCAACGTGATCAATCAACTGGAAAGCGAGGGCTTGCTCTCGGATGTTCGCGCCGCTGGCGCCTATGTGCGAGCCCACGCCAGCCGATTCGGCGCCGCCCGACTACGTCAGGATCTTCGCGCCCGCGGTCTCGATCCGGAACTGGCTGGCGCCGATATGGCCGAACTTGGCAGCGAACTGGACCGCGCCCGGGTGGTCTGGGCGAAGAAGTTCCCTGCCCCCCCGGGCGACGCCCGTGAGTGGGCACGTCAGGCCCGCTTCCTCCAGGGACGAGGCTTCGCAACCGACATCATCCGCAAGTTGCTGAAAGACCCGCAAGGCGAACCGGAATGAGCACCTTGTCCGTTTTCAACCTGCGCAAGCAGTACCGCGCGCGAACCGTCGTCAAGGACGTATCGTTCGACGTCAAGGGCGGCGAAGTAGTCGGGCTGCTGGGTCCTAACGGTGCCGGCAAAACGACCTGCTTCTACATGATCGTCGGCCTGATTGCCTCGGACGGCGGCGAAATTCGCCTGCAAAACGGCGATGGAGAGCCAGGCACCAATCTGACCCACATGCCGATCCATAAACGGGCGCGCCTTGGCGTCTCCTACCTGCCGCAGGAAAACTCGGTATTTCGCAAACTGTCGGTCGCCGACAACGTCCGGGCCGTTCTGGAGCTCCAGGAAGGTCTCGACGAAGACTCCATCGAGGAACGCCTCGACGATCTGCTGCATGACCTTCGCGTTTCCCATCTGCGCGACAACATGGCGCTGTCCCTGTCGGGTGGCGAGCGGCGACGTGTCGAAATCGCCCGGGCACTGGCCACCAATCCGCGTTTCATCCTGCTTGACGAACCGTTTGCCGGCGTCGACCCGATCGCCGTCATCGACATCCAGAAGATCATCCGCTTTCTGAAGGAGCGCGACATCGGCGTGCTGATTACCGACCACAACGTTCGGGAAACACTCGGCATCTGCGATCGCGCGACGATCATCAACGCCGGCGAGGTGCTGGCGGCTGGACATCCTGCCGAGATCGTCGATAATGAAAGTGTGCGGAAGGTCTACTTGGGTGAGCATTTCCGCATGTAGTACGGCGTTCGCCGCAATATGAGACAAAGCCTCCAGCTCAAGCTGTCCCAGCACCTCGCGTTGACGCCGCAATTGCAGCAGTCGATCCGGCTATTGCAGCTGTCGACGCTGGAACTGAATCAGGAAATCGACCAGGCGTTGCAGGACAATCCCCTGCTGGAGCGGGAGGATGAAGGCAGCGCAGTCTTTTCGCCGCCGGCCGATGCACAGCCTCAGGTTCAAGAGCGTCCCGTCGATGAGCCCCCGCAGCGAGAAGCGGATGATCCCGGAGAATTCGGCTGGGGAAATGACCTGCCATCCGGCCATGGTTCCCGCGACCCTGAAGACGACGACGTCGACGCCGGGGAAATCCAGGCCGCCGCCGTCGGCCTGCGCGAGCATCTCAATAGCCAGTTGGCACTGACGCAGCTTAGCGAGCGGGAACGCGGCATGGTCGCCATCCTTGTCGAGGCGCTCGACGATGACGGCTATCTGACACAAAGCCTGGATGAACTCATAGAAGTCGTCGCCGCAGATAGCGACATCGACCGCGAGGAATTGCTCGAGGAATTCTCGATCGGGCTGCGCCACTTGCAGCATCTCGATCCGCCAGGCATTGGTGCCCGCAACCCGCGCGAGTGTCTTGACCTGCAGTTGCAAGGCATGCTGCCTTCCCCGACGCGCGACCTCGCCCGGGTCATCGTTTGCGATCACCTCGATCACCTGGCCGCCCGCGACTACACGAAGATCCGCAAGGCGCTCGGGTGTTCCGACGACGAGTTGCGCGACGCACAGGCGTTGATCAAGTCGCTGAATCCGCGGCCCGGTGCCCAGTACTCGCCGCTGGACACACGCTACGTCATCCCGGATGTCGTCGTCAGGAAGATACGCGGCATCTGGAAAGTAAGCTTGAACGGCGATGCCATGCCGCGTCTCCGGATCAACCGGATGTACGCCGACATTCTGCAAAGCCAGCGCGGCGGACGCGGCAGTTCGGCCGGTAGTCTGGCGGGGCAGTTGCAGGAAGCCAAATGGCTGATCAAGAACGTCCAGCAGCGATTCGACACCATCCAGCGGGTGGCCCAGGCCATTGTCGACCGTCAGCGCGCATTTTTCGATCACGGTGAAGTCGCCATGCGGCCGCTCACCTTGCGTGAAATCGCCGACGCCGTCAGCCTTCACGAGTCCACGATTTCGCGCGTTACGACACAGAAGTACCTGGCCAGCCCGCGCGGCATTTTTGAACTCAAGTATTTTTTCGGCAGCCACGTCGCCACCGACACCGGCGGGGCAGCCTCATCCACCGCGATCCGAGCGTTGATCAAACAGCTGGTCGGCGCCGAAGACGGCCACAAGCCGTTTTCCGACGCCAGGATCGCGGAAATCCTCGGCGAGCAGGGAATCGTAGTCGCGCGACGGACCGTCGCCAAGTACCGCGAGTCCCTGAACATCCCGCCGGTCAATCTCAGAAAAGTGCTCTAGAAGGAGACAACATGAACCTCAACATCACCGGCCACCACGTCGAAGTCACTCCTGCCCTGCACGACTACGTCACGGGAAAGCTTGAGCGGGTAATTCGGCATTTCGATCACGTCACCAGTGTGCATGTGGTGCTTTCGGTGCAGAAACTGAGGCAAAAGGCCGAGATCACGCTGCACGTCAAGGGCAAGGATATCTATGCCGACGCGGACGACGCAGACCTTTATGCCGCCATTGATGCCCTGGCGGACAAGCTCGACCGCCAGGTCCTGAAACACAAGGAAAAAGTCAACGACCACACGCGCGACAAGCGCGCTGCGGCAGAATAGGCATTTCTTCCTGCCGGGGGTGGGGGTATACTCCGCAGCGCTCCAGCTTTTGCGGTAGGCCCACCCCCCGGCCGTACCCGGTCAAAGACTGCCGATGAACCAGATCGCCAAACTACTGCCAATCGAAAATGTCGTTGTTGGCTTGGAGGCCAGCAGCAAGAAACGCGTCTTCGAGCAGGCGGGTATCCTTTTCGAAAACCAGCACGGGCTCGCGCGCAGCCTTGTGTACGATGCGCTGTTCGCCCGGGAAAAGCTCGGGTCGACCAGCCTCGGCCAGGGCATTGCGATACCCCACGGTCGCATCAAGGGACTAAAGGATGTTCGCGCCGCGTTCCTGCGGCTGGCCACGCCCGTCCAGTTCGACGCCCCGGACGGCAAACCGGTCGGCTACGTGTTCATCCTTCTAGTGCCGGAAGCAGCGACAGAGCAACACCTGCAACTGCTTTCCGAACTGGCTCAGATGTTTTCCGACAAGACGTTCCGCGAACGCCTGGCTGCTGCCCCGGACGCGGTAGCAACACACGAGCTGTTCGCGCAGTGGTCGTGCGCCAGCTGATCGTCGCCCAGCTGTTTGAACGCAATCGCAGTCGCCTCCAGCTCAACTGGATCTGCGGGACGCTCAATAGAGCGATCACCATCACCCGCGACGACATATCGCCGGCCGATCTGGTCGGGCATCTCAATCTGATCCATCCGGACCGCCTACAGGTACTCGGCTCGCCGGAAATTTCCTGGGCATCCAAGCAAAGCCCGGAGCGCATCGCCAGTCACATGGCCGAGGTCATATCGGCAAAGCCGCCGGCACTGATCGTCGCCGACGGATGCGAGGTACCTTCGGCCATCCAGAAGGTATGCGAGTCATCGGACACACCGCTGTTCGCCACGCCCCAGCAGTCGGCGGCAGTCATCGATTCCTTGCGCCTCTACGTATCGCGGCAACTGGCCGAGACCATCACGCTGCACGGTGTGTTCATGGATGTGCTCGGCATGGGCGTCATGATCACGGGCGATTCCGGCGTCGGCAAGAGCGAGCTGGCCCTCGAACTGATTTCGCGCGGCCATGGCCTCGTCGCCGACGATGTCGTCGAAGTATCGCGCGTTTCGCTGGACATTCTCGAAGGACGCTGCCCCGAACTGCTGCGCGATTTCATCGAAGTACGCGGTCTCGGTCTGCTCAACATCCGGGCGGTATTCGGCGAAACTGCCTGCCGACGCAAGATGCGGATGAAGCTCATCGTCCATCTGCAGCGGCCGCTGGCGAATCCGGAAACCCAGCGCCTGCTGCTCGACGCGCAAACGGAAACCATCCTCGGCGTACCAATCCGCAAGGTGATCCTGCCGGTCGCCGCGGGCCGCAACCTGGCTGTGTTGCTTGAGGCAGCGGTACGCTCCACCATCCTTCAACTGCGCGGCGTCGACAGCATGCAGGAATTCCTCGACCGGCAGCAGCGCGCGCTGGAATCCGACGACGGCGCCAACTGACCCCAAGGGGAACTGCCCGCTGGTCAAAGCAGGCAGGCGGCTGAAGGAACCACCGAATATGCCGAACGAGTCGCCAAATGTCATAGAATGCGCAACCGAATGCAACGTAGTCGGTATCGTGAGGATTGCTGCATAACCCATTACCAAGGAGATGCAAATATGAATTCCAAGATCGTTCTGGTTGCCGCTTCACTGTTTGCGCTGGTTGCTGCTCCCGCCGCTATTGCCGGCTCGCAGCAGGAAAAAATGAAGACCTGCAATGCCGAGGCCAAGACCAAGGCGTTGAAGGGAGATGAACGCAAGGCCTTTATGAAGGAATGCCTCTCCGCCAAAGGCGAAAAGGCCAAAGGCGCGCCGAAGGCGCAGCAGGAAAAAATGAAAAGCTGCAACGCCGAGGCCAAGACAAAGGCCCTGAAAGGGGATGAGCGCAAGCAATTCATGAGCAACTGCCTGAGCAACTGACAGTCGCACATTCCGGAACGCCGGCCGGCTCCGGCCGGCGTTTTTTATTGCCGGTCAGCCGACGATTTCGAACTCGACGAGTTCCTCGCCCTGCTCCTCGGTCGAATGACCGAAGGCGATCCGGCCGCGGCCACGCAAAATAATCTCTTCGTGGCGGAGAACGACCTCGGGTTCCCCATGAAACTTGACGTAGGTGCCGTTGGTGCTCTGGTCGATCACGACGTACTTGTCACGGCGACGCTCGACCCGGCCATGGCCGCGCGAGGCGCGTGAGTCGTAGGTCACCAGATCGGCGTAGGGATCCCGCCCGAAAATCGCGCTCGGCTTGGAGGCGCCCAACCACACCTCCTGGTCGCCGAGGCGCAAACGCAGGCGAGTATCCCTGACCGCCGGGGGCGTCGCCGAAAAGCGCATGGTCAGATCTTCATCACCGCGGCCCCAGAGAACCTCGACGACATCGACCGCGTCGTCCCTACCCTTCACTGTCAAGGCGTCGATAGCCCGCGTCTTTTCACGCAGTTCCTCGGACATTAGCGCCGCCGTCTCGGCCGTGGTGAGCACCTGGCCGGCCTTGGCGAGCCCCGCCAGACGCGACGCGACATTGACGGTATCGCCGAAAACGTCGCCGCTTTCCTCAACGACTTCGCCGTGATGAAATCCGATCCGGATCGCCAGGCTGACGCCGGATACCGGCGGCAGCGCATCGACGCGAAGTTGAATCTCGCCGGCAGCCTGGGCAGCCGCATCGGCAGACTCGAAGGTTGCCATCATTTCATCGCCGACGGTCTTGACGATACGCCCCTTTGCCGCCTCGGCTGCACGCTCCATACGATGCAGGCAGCGCTCCACCGCACGCAGAGCCTCGGTATCGCCAAGCTTTTCGTAAAGACGCGAGCTGCCGCAGATATCGGCAAACAGCACGCTGACACTACGCGGTTCGGTAGTCATATCAGGCCTGGATTCCCGTAAAGATCGATCGTGCTGCGGTCAAAGCCGCCCCCTTGTCCGCCTCGACACCCATACCGGACAGTGCGTCGGCAAGCGCGCCGAGGCACAACTCGACATTCTCCGCACGTGCCGAATGACCCATGAGCCCGAGACGCCAGACCTTGCCGGCGAGAGGACCGAGACCGGCACCGATTTCGAGGTTGTTCCGCTCCAGCAACTGTCTGCGTACTGCCGCCTCGTCGATACCGACGGGCACGTGGATGGTGTTGAGCTGCGGCAGGCGGGCATCTTCGCGAACGAGAAACCGCAAACCCAGCGCTTCGAGGCCGGCCTTCAGCGCTGCGTGATGCAAGCGATGACGCTCCCAGGCGGCCTCAATGCCTTCGTCCCTGAGCATCACCAGTGACTCGTGCAGCGCGAACAGGCTGTTTACCGGCGCGGTGTGGTGATAGACGCGCTTGCCGCCCGGCGCATTCCAGTACTCGAGGACCAGCCCGAGATCCATGAACCAGCTGGGCACCCGATTCTTGCGTTCCTTGAGCCGCGCAATGGCCCGCTCGCTGAACGTGACCGGCGCCAGGCCGGGCACGCAGGACAGGCACTTCTGGCTGCCGGAGTAGACCGCGTCCGCGCCCCATTGATCGGTCAGTACCGGCGTTCCACCCAATGAGGTAACCGCATCGACGATGGACAGGCAGCCGGCGTCGCGTGCCAGCCCGATAATGCTCGCGGCGTCGGTTTGCGCGCCTGTCGACGTTTCCGCATGAACGAACGCTACGGCCTTGGCATCGGGATTCGCTTTCAGCGCATCCGCGACCTTCTCCGGATCGACGGGTTCGCCCCAGACATCGTCGACCACCAACGCGGTGCCACCGAGGCGCTCTACGTTTTCGATCATGCGTCCACCGAACACGCCGTTGCGACAAACGATAACCTTGTCTCCCGGTTCGACGAGATTGACGAAACAGGTTTCCATCCCGACCGATCCCGGTCCCGAAACGGCGAACGTCAACTCGTTCTTCGTCTGAAACGCGTAGCGCAGGAGCGTCTTGATCTCCTCCATCATGGCGACAAAAGCAGGATCGAGATGGCCGATCGCTGGTCTGCCGAGGGCGGCGACGACGCGCGGATGCATGTCCGACGGGCCGGGGCCCATAAGGACGCGAGCCGGCACGATACAACTGGCGATGCTTGAAGGAGGCGGAATTCGGGCGGTCATGAAGCAGCTTTTTCTGGCGAAAAATTGTGCAGAATCATAGCACTCCCGGGGGTAGGGCGACTACACCATCGTTAGAGAGCTCTTCGATGTCGAAAGCGATGTCGCCTAGCGGATCTGGTACCCCGGTAGCCCGCAAATTCCTGAAGTCGTGGAGCTGGGCGTCCATCAGATGCGACGGCACCACATTGGCCAGACTGCGGAACAGTGTCTCGATGCGACCGGGAAAGCGCTTTTCCCATTCGCGCAGCATCTGTTTGACCTGGGTGCGCTGAAGATTGGGCTGGCTGCCGCAGAGATTGCACGGGATGATCGGGAACTCGCGTACCTTTGCCCATGCCTCCAGGTCTCGCTCGCGCACATAGGCCAGCGGGCGAATCACGACATGACGGCCGTCGTCGGTGACCAGCTTGGGCGACATCGCCTTCATCTTGCCGCCGAAGAACATGTTGAGAAACAGGGTCTCCAGAATGTCGTCGCGGTGGTGGCCGAGGGCAATCTTGGTGGCGCCGAGTTCCGCCGCCACCCGATAGAGAACGCCGCGCCGCAGGCGGGAACAAAGCGAACAGGTAGTCTTGCCTTCCGGCACCAGCCTTTTGACGATGGAGTAGGTGTCCTGCTCCTCGATCCGGAACGGAACGTCCAGGCCGGCCAGGTAGGCGGGCAATACCTCGGCCGGGAAGCCCGGCTGCTTCTGGTCCAGGTTCACGACGATGACGTCGAAGCGGATCGGCGCATGCTCACGCAGGTAGAGCAGCACGTCGAGCAGGCCGAAGGAATCCTTGCCGCCCGACAGGCAGACCATGACCTTGTCGCCGTCCTCGATCATGTTGTAGTCCGCGATCGCCTGCCCGACGGCGCGGCGCAGCCACTTGGCGAGTTTGTTGGCTTCGAACGCGGACTTGTTGGCTTGGCGTGCCGTCACGGCTGACTTTTTCGTCACAATGCCCGGGTGTCCATTTCGATGGTTTTGGCTGCCGTGGCGCCCTGAGCCAGTGCGCTGACCACGCAGGGAAAACGCGGGTTGCAGATATCGCCCGCCGCGTAGAGGCCGGGCACGCCGCTGCTGCCGCCCGCATCGACGACCAGATAACCCTGGCGATCGAAACGCAATCCGGCATACAACTCTGCTGGCAGGATTTCGCGGAGAAACGCGGTATTCGGTTCGTAGCCGGCCAGCACATGAACCCGGTCAACCTCGATGCGCTCGCTGCGGTCTGCGACGGCAAGCGTGACTTCGAGGCCGGCGCCGGTCGATGCCATCGATTCGACCACCGCCGGATGCAGCACCCGACATCGCCCTGCGGCCTCCTCTGCCATGACCACGGCCACAAGACCTTGCTGCGCCCGCGGTCGCGAACGGATGGCGACATGCACCATCTTCGCAGCCGGCGCGAGCAGGCGCGCGTTTTCGTAAGCGTTGTCGCCACCACCGACGATGAGAATGCGCTGTCCGGCGAGGGCACCGAGTTCTGCGAAGGCATTCGGTCCGTAGGCGATGCGCGCGCGCGGAATATTGGCGATTCCGGTCACATCCGCCAGCACCTCCTCGGCGCGATAGCGAGTGCCCGTCGCGATCAGCACGGCGATGCAATCGAATGGCGACCCGTCGTTCAGATGCAACCGGAACGCGCCGGCCGTTCCGTCCAGCCGCACGGGCCTGATGCCGGTTCGTATCCGGACGCCCTCGCCGACGACGTGGTCGACAAAGCGCGCCGCCAGCGCCGGGCCGGTCTGGCCCGTCTGGCCCAGCACCCAGTCGTTGGCGAGGAAGTTGAGGTTCTGCATCCCGCCGGGATTGTCCGCCGCGTCGAGCACGCAGGGCTCGAAGCCGAGGTTGTGCAACCACAACGCGGCCGACAGGCCCGCCGGCCCGCCACCCAGTATCGCGATGCACCGCTTCGCCGTCATGGCGCGAGTATACCGGTCAAGTCGCGGCGATCCGTTCCAGCGCGATGCTTGCTGCGGCGAAACCGAAGCTGGCCGTCACGCATACCGACGAGCCATAGCCGGCGCAGGACAGGCCGGCCGGCGCGCTTTCGCAAAAGTCAGCCGTGGCGGGACGCCGCACCGGCTCGAGCGAATAGACGCATTCGACGCCGAACTTCTTCTTCGGCTCGCGCGGGAAACCATAGTCGCGGCGCAGTGTGGCCCGCAGCTTGGACGCCAGGGGATCCTGCGTCGTGCGCGAAAGGTCCTCGACGCGGATCCTCGTCGGGTCGCGCTTGCCGCCCGCTGCACCCGTCGTGACGATCGGAACCCCCACCGCACGGCAATGCGCGATCAGCGCCGCCTTGGGGCGCACCTGGTCGATCGCGTCGATCACGCAGTCGCACCGGGGCAACAAGGTCGCCACGTTGTCGACGGTCGCAAACTCCTCGATCGGCGTCACGACGCTGGCCGGATTGATGGCGGCGATGCGTTCCTTCATCGCCAGCACCTTCGCCTGGCCGAGCGTGTCTTCCAGCGCCTGGATCTGCCGGTTCACGTTCGACTCGGCAACCTGATCGAGGTCAATCAGGGTCAATCGTCCGACGCCGCTGCGCGCCAGCGCTTCAGCGGCCCAGGAACCGACACCGCCAATGCCGACGACGCAGACATGGGCGGCGGCGAAGCGAGAAGATGCCGAGTCGCCATAGAGGCGGGCCACACCGCCGAAACGGCGCGGGATATCCGGCGGAGTCACGAAAATAGTCCTGTTCCGATCATGGAAATATTGCAGCGCTGCAGCGGATGGTAGCCTAGTTGCAGCCATTGCAGTTTCGCGCCCGGGAGGTATGATGATCGCCTACCCCGATATCTCTGAGACGAAAAAGAAACGATGGGCGGATGGTTTGACGCATGGGGCCAGTTGGTCGGCGGGTGGTGGCAATCCCTGGGACTGCGCGGCCAGTACGATCTATGGCTGACGGTAGGTTGGGTCGCGCTGGTGTTCTGGATCTGGGGTTCCTACCGTCTGCTGCGACGCCTGGCCGGCTACCGCAAATTCGGTGGCCGCTGGTACAACGCCAGCGAGTACGAGAAACTCATGCAGGTCATGTGGGAAGACCAGCACGCCGGCAAGCGCGTGATGAGTCATGCCGAACTCAAGGCGCTGCGCGAGTATCGCTACGGCAAGTCGGTCAAGCCTGTCGTCTCCGGTAAGCGCGGCGGCTATTCCGACGTCTGACAACGGACGCTGCCAGGGCCGTGGCACAATTCCGGCCCAGATGACTGACGCGCTGCCCGAACCCGCGGAATTTGCAAAGGAAACCAGTCGCGCACTGTCACGTCTGATCGCGGCCGAAATTGACGCCGCAGGCGGCTGGATTTCTTTCGCGCGCTACATGGAACTGGCGCTGCATGCGCCCGGACTCGGCTACTACGGCGGC
>JBNKCS010000025.1:0-20103 GCA_050287865.1 Rhodocyclaceae bacterium
ACGATTGTGCCGCTCCGACCACTTCGTTTGCCGGCAGCGGTCCGCGCTCGAAGGCGATGCGCCGTCGCGCGTCGCCGAACCGAATATCGACGCCGAGGCTATCCAGCCCGAGCGGCGCCACGCCGACGGGAACGAGGAGCGCATCGAGCGCGGCACGTTCTTCCGCAAAAGTCAGCCGTGGCGACACGCCAAGCCGATGACTCTCAAGCCAGCCGGCCTGGCCGAAGCCGCCGATGATGCGGATTTTTTCCGGTTCGAGCCGGTAGAAACCGAAGTCGCCGAGTTGCAGGAAGCGTTCGGCTTCGGGCTGGTAGCGCAGGTAGCGCTCGACCAACAGCGGGTCGGCTTCGATCGGCTCGACGCGTCCGGCCAGCGTCGCGCGCGCCATCTCGCCTTCCGGCAGCAAGCGGCGCACCAGCAGGCTGGCACGGGAATCCGCCGCCAGGTTTTGCGTGTGCTCGGCCAGACGTGAAATCAGGAACACCGGCCGGTGCTGCTGGTCGGTGGCGAACGGCAGCGCCGTCGCGAACGGGTAGCCGGGCATGGCCACGGAATGCGTGGCCAGCGCGCCGTCCGGGCTGCAGTGCAACAGGTCGATGAGGATGTCGAGACGAGATTCCATGGCGACCGATTTTACCTGCCCCGACGCGACGCATAGAATTGCCGCACCCGTCACCATTGGAGGCCGCCATGTCCCAACGCCTGGACGACGCCGCGCTCGACCAGTTGTTCCGTACCGCCCGCACGTTCAACGGTTTCCGCGACGAACCCGTCGGCGACGAAACGCTGCATGCCCTTTACGACCTGATGAAGTGGGGCCCGACCAGCGCCAACGGCTGCCCGATGCGGGTGGTCTTCGCCCGTTCCGCCGAAGCCAAGGAAAAGCTGCGCCCGGCGCTTTCGCCCGGAAACCTCGACAAGACGATGAAGGCGCCGGTCACCGCCGTCGTCGGGCGCGACCTCGATTTCTACGAACACCTGCCGCGGCTGTATCCGGCCACCGACGCGCGCAGCTGGTTTGTCGGCAACGAGCCGCTGATCGAGCGTACGGCCATGGTCAGCGGCACGCTGCAGGCCGCCTACCTGATCCTTGCCGCCCGCGCGCTGGGCCTGGACTGCGGGCCGATGGGCGGATTCGATGCCGCCCTGGTCGACGCGGCGTTTTTCGCCGGCACCCGCGTCAAGTCCATCGTCCTGATCAACATGGGCTATGGAGATCCGGCGGCGGTCTACGCGCGCGGCCCGCGCCTCGACTTTGCCGAGGTCTGCCGAATCGAATAGGCCATGGATCGCACCGAACGTTTCTACAAGATCGAGCAACTGCTGCACGACCGGCGCGTCGTCAGTTTCGACGACATCCTGGCGGAACTCGAAGTCTCGCGCGCGACGCTGAAGCGCGACTTCCAGTACCTGCGCGACCGCCTCAACGCGCCTATCGTCTACGACCGCGAGGCCGGCGGCTACCGCTTCGAGGCCCCCACCGGCAAGACGCAAAGCTTCGCCCTGCCCGGCCTGTGGTTCAACGCATCGGAAATCCATGCGCTGCTGACGATGCAGCACCTGCTGCGGGAAGTGCAGCCGGGCCTGCTCGGGCCGCAAATCGCGCCGCTGCTGACGCGCTTGCAGAGCCTGCTCGGCAGCCGGGACGATGCGCCGGAGGAAGTCGCGCAGCGCATCCGCATCGTACACGCGGCCAAACGCCGCGCCGACCTGCGCTACTTCGAGGTGATCGCCTCGGCCCTGCTCAAGCGCCATCGCCTGTCGATCCGCCACTGGAACCGCGGCCGCGACGAGGAGACCGAGCGCGAGGTTTCCCCGCAGCGGCTCGTCTTTTATCGCGACAACTGGTACCTCGACGCCTGGTGCCACCTGCGCGACGGGATCCGCAGCTTCGGCGTAGACGCCATCCGCCATGCCGCGCCGCTCGACCGCAAAACAAAGGACGTGGCGGCGAAAAGGCTGGACGAGGTGCTCGGCGCCGGCTACGGCATCTTTTCCGGCGACGAGGTGCAGTGGGCTAAGCTGCGCTTCACCCCCGCGGCGGCGCGCTGGGTCGCGACGGAGCAATGGCATCCGCGCCAGAAGGCATCGACCGACGCCGCCGGCTACTACCTGCTCGAACTGCCTTACTCGAACCCGACCGAGCTGGTCATGGACGTGCTGCGCCACGGCGCGAACGTCGAAGTGCTGGCGCCGGCGTCGTTGCGCCGGGCCGTGCGCGACGAGTTGTCCCGCGCGGTTGTCGCCTACAGCTGAGCATCTTCCCTTTGCCGCGGGCACCCGCTACCATAGTCACACCATGCCGACATCCGCCAACGACGAACCGCAAAACCTGATCGCCCAGTTGCAGGAACTGCGCCTGGAGCACCGCGACCTCGACGCGGCGATCAATCGACTGGAAGCCGAGCCGACGCTCGACGACCTGCTGCTGCGGCGCATGAAGAAGCGCAAGCTGCACCTGAAGGATCGCATCTCGGTCATCGAGCGCCTGCTCGAGCCGAATGAACTCGCCTAAATGAGAACAGACCCTAGCGAGTAACGCAGTCCCAGGGCACGCAGGGGTCGAACGCCATGACCAGGCGCATCGCCTGCCGTTCGGCCTCGTCTGCCGGCAATCCGCGCAGTTTTTCCAGCCAGACCGAGACCTCGCCTGTCGGGGCGAAATGGACATCGGTCGGCGCAACAATCGTGTAGTCGGCAACCGCGTCATTGGCTAGCGTGAGCCGATGTACCAGCGTCCCGCGCGCGGTTTCCACCTTCGCTTCGCCGAGACCCGGCCCCACGTTGGTTGAGCCAACGCTTCCCAGCGCCTGCGCCTTGCCGGCCAGCCAATCGACAAGTTGTGCCAGACGCCTCTCGATCCGTTCGCGCAACAGGCAATCGATCTCGCCCCCGCCCAGCGCTGCACTCAGGGCCGCCGGCAACGGATGCGCCCGCAAGGTGGCGGCAGCTTCGGCGTGCTCCGCTGGCGGTGTGCGGATCAAGCGGACGAAAGTCGCCTCGTCCGGCGCGAGACCCAATTGCTTCGGCCAATCGACAAAGAGCTTCCAGGCATGCTCGCGTGCGGCTTCCGCCAGCGCCTCGGCATCGACGTGTGGCTCAATTGCCAGCCCGCGCGCCGCCGCCAGCGCCGCGCGTGCGGCAATCCCCTGCGCCTTGCCGCACAGCGAATAGATCAGCGGCACCAGCGCCACGGCCTTGTCCACCGACTGACCGCGCAGCAGGCATGCGACCTCGGGACGCGTACACGCAACCGTAGTCGCAGCGGCAACGCCATCGACAATGCTCAGGTTCAATCGAACCCGCCCCGGATCGAAACTCGTACTCATGGCAGGATTATCACGCCGACCGCCGGATGTGGGTGATCGGCAAGTCCATACGACTCGCTACTCGCGTTTCAGAAACCGTGCACGGCCGGGCCTCATTTCCGCTTGGCGGGACGGTAGCCGTGAGCGGAAGCGGAATGGTGGTCATGGCCATGCCGGTGTGCGTGCAGGTGCATGTGGGCTTCGCCATCGGCATGAACGTGCCAGTGCGCATGAGCCAAATGCGTCGCCAGCAACAATTCCTCGTTCGCCAGGATTTCGGCCGGCGTGCCCGCCCCGACGACTTTGCCGTTGGCCAGCACAAAAACGTAGTCGGCAATATCTTCGACGATATCCAGATCGTGCGTCGCCGTCACGATCGTCCGGTCCGTATTTCTGCTCTCGATCAGGAAACGAATGACCTCGCCCTGGCTTTCCGGATCGAGCGCGGCGGTAGGTTCGTCCAGTAGCAGCACTTCGGGTTCGAGGATCAGCACGGAGGCCAGCGCGACGCGCTTCTTCTCGCCACCCGAAAGACGATGTGGCGCGCGGTCTTTCAGTTGCTCGATCGAGAAACGTGCCAGCATCTTCTCCACCGCCGGAAGGATTCTGTCCCGGGGCCAGCCAAGCTGCAGCGGGCCGAAGGCGACTTCGTCGAATACCGTGGGATTGAACAACTGCACGTCGGGATTCTGGAACACCAGACCGACCCTGCGCCGGAACGAAAAGTTGGCGTCGTCGTCGACAAAGTAAGCCTCGCTCAGTACACCGCCGAAGGCCTTCAGTTCGCCCGACGAGGGAAAGCATAGCGCGTCGAGCAGGCGCAGCAGCGTGGACTTGCCGGAACCGTTGGCTCCGAGCAGCGCCACCCGGCTCCCGCGCCGTATCTGCATGGAAAGCGCATCCAGTGCCCTTTGCTCCCGGTAGGCATAGGAAACTTTGGTCAACTCGAAGACGCAATCGCTCATCGCTGGAACCAGAGGATCAGCACCGGCAGCGCCAGTGCTGGAAGCAATGCAAACCAGTCGCGCCGCCGGGTGTGGAAATCGTCAAGCAGATGAACTTCGCCTCGATAGCCGCGCGAAAGCATGGCCAAATGCACATCGGTACTGAGCTGGAAGGTCTTGTCCAGCAATACGCCGGCGGCAGCCGCCACCGTCCGGCGCTTTTGCGCACCGTCCATGGCGGCCACGATGCGGCTGCGACGAGCCTCGAACATCTGTGTGGCCGTGTGCAGGAGCACGAAGACATAGCGGTAGGTCATGCCCAGAATGGCGACCAATACGACGGGGACGCCAAGGCTGCGCATGGCCTTGAGAACGTGTGTCCAGGGCGTCGTCAGGATCAACAGCAAGGCAAGGGTTGCGGAAGTTTCGGCGCGCGCGATCAGGAAGGCCGCGCTGCGCAGCCCCTGTTCCGTCACGTCCCAATGGAGGAACGGGATCTGCCAGACAGTATGGCCGGGGACCAGCACGATGGCGGGCAAGGCAATGACGCCCGTGAAGAGCAACACACCGATCCAGACCTGCTGGAACAAGCGCGCCACCGAAACGTGCGAAGAAAACGCAAGCGCCAGCGCCAACAAAAACAACGCAACCAGTACGATCAAGGACGTGCTCAGCACACCGCTGAATATCAGGGCGAGGAAGCCGATGAGTTTAATGCGCGGGTCCAGGCTTTGCAGGAATCCCGCTTGGGCGCCCAGCGCTTCCGCGTCCAGAGCGTGTTCCATGGCCTGGACGATGCCATAGGCCAGTCGCTCGGCAAAGCCATGGCGACGGTGGCGATGCTCACCCTGGACAAATGATTGCTCGTTCACTTGGACGAAGCTCTGGACATCAACAGAAACGCAAGCAGGATCAACCCCGTTCCGAATATGGCCGACAAAACGTAGCCAAAGCTGGCGTTCTGCATGAAGCCGGGTGCGTAGTCCGGAATGGGGGCTGCCCACACGCTGGACAGGCGCTCCAATCCCTGCGGGACAGTCGCCGGGAGGGCGGCATTGCCGGAAGCACTCGAAATCTCCTGTCTTGTTTCCGCATTGATAAAGTCCTCGGCGCCCCATTCGCCCCAGGCGGTACCCTCGACCAGCAAACCCAGCGGCGACAGGATCATCAGGACGGCCAACGCGTACCAAAGCACCCGCGTGGATCGCCAAACACCATTCTTTGCCGGCTTGTCGGCGAAGTCCGCAGACGGCGAGTAAGCCAGCAGCTCCGGATTCGCGCGTTGCAGGTAAGCCACCAGCCCGCCGGATATCGCCAGTTCGGCCATGCCCGCGATGGTCAGGTGACCGATCATCATGGCCGGAATTGCGATCGCCAAAGGATACGGCGCGTACAACGGCGTGCCCGTCGCATCGTGAAACAGCATGGGTTGCACGCCGAACTCGATGGCGGTCAGCAGCGCTGCGACGTTGATCGCAAGATATCCGGCAATGCCCGCTGCGACCACTCTGCGCGAGGCCGTCAGTTCGGACCGCCCGGCAATCAGCGTATAGGTCCAGTGTGCAACCAGGGACCCCACCACGGCCATGTTCAGACAGTTCGCGGCAAAGGTGGTGATGCCGCCGTCACCGAAAAACAACGCCTGGATCAGCAGCGCAATCGAGATTGCCACCATGGAGGCCCACGGCCCCAGCACTATCGTCGCCACGGCCACGCCGACGGCGTGGCCGGTGGTACCGCCCGGCAAGGGCAGGTTGAACATCATGATGACGAAACTGAATGCCGAGAACACCGCCAGCAGCGGCACGGTGCGGGTGTGCAGCAGGCGCTTGACGCGCGCAAACGCCACATACCAGAACGGCAGGGTGACCGCGTAAGTAATCGCGCAGGTCGCCGGACTCAGATATCCATCAGGAATATGCATGCAACACCTCCGACTGACAGGACGCAGGCGTCCCCAGGTTTCGTATCAGAATCGCGTTGAGTTCTACCAACGCACCGTAATCCCGGCACCAAACGAATGCCGGCACTCTGCATCGTTCAGGCCGCGTTTGTAACCGAGATCAAAATCCAGCTTGTCGGTCGGGCTGTAAATCAGGCCAACGTTCACAAAGGCCGGGGACTTGTGTGAAGTCGTATCAGCATTGGTATAGGCACCGATTTCCACGGCGCCGCGCAGTCTGTCGACCAGGCCCACCATCGCGGCAGCGGATGCAAGCCAGATGTTCCTGCGATCCCCAACCTTGTTGTCGTTATAGGTGTAGCCGAGGTTGGCCGACAGGCTCAGCGCCTCGTCACCCCAAGTGGTCACAGCAATCACACTGGGGTTTGCGCGATCGGTACCCAAGCCCTTGTCGGAATCCCCGGTGGGTAGATAGAGGATGGGGTTCACTGCGAAGCCGAGTTTGCCCTCTTGATACAGGACCCATTTCATGAAGACGGAAATATCGCCCTCGCCTCGCTCGTATTCCCGGGGCTCATCGCCAACCTGATTGCGCTGCCACGGGACATTGAGGCCTGCATCCAGCGCATCCGTCAGACCGTAGGTCAAAGTGGCGTTGACCGCCAGACTGGTGAACCTGGTATCGCGCTCGACCGAACGATCCGAGTTCAATTCAAGCTGCCAGTTGTCTTGCCCCTGCACGCCGGTATCTTCGGTAGCCAAAGGGTGGGCGGCAAATGCCGCCATTGGCAAAGCGCAAACCATCGCAAATGCCAGCATGGCGCTGGCACGACGCAACATGTCCAACCTAAGGCAGAGGTTGCCTTCCCTTGAATACACGCACATCTCCTGGTACGTACCGGGTCCGGAGACGCAATTATGAACTTTTTGAAAATATGTGTGAACTTCATCGGGGAGCAATCCTCCGGCTTACCGAGCCACCGATATGCCCTTCGTCATCAGTCGGCAGCCCAGGCCAGGACAGCGAATCCTGTCGTTCGACAACGACGTCGTCGCGCGGCAAAGCCCGGTTCGGTAGAATCAGGCGAAAGCTATAGGAACGCAGAGGTAGCCATGAACAAGGGAACTCTCGTAGCAATCACGCTGCTGCTGATGCTCAGTGGCGTCAGCCACGGGCGCGCCGCCGACGAGGCCACCGCCGCCAAATCCGACGAATCCTTCACCGATAGCGCCGTCGGCGCCGGTCGCGCCGTCAAGGAAACGGCGGTCGATGTCGGTCATGCGGCCAAGGATGCCGCGGTCGGCGTCGGGCATGCCGTCAAGGACACGGCACTCACCGTCGGGCGCGCCGCGAAGGACACCGCGATCAAGGCAGGGCATGCCGTCCGCGACACGGCCAAAGACATCGGCGGTTCGCTGAAGACCAGCAGCCGCCAGCCCGCTCCGGTCGAAGACAGCTCCTCGACGCCAGCGTCCGGCGGCACCCAAACCCGCTAGCGCTAGGTAATCACGTACGCCGCGGTTCCCATGGCGATGGTGTCGCCGCTATCGTTCTCCAGCATCATCTGCACGGAGGCGATGCGTCCGCCAAGACGAATTACCCGGCCGGTCGCGACAAAACTGCGGCCTATTCCCGGCCGCAGATAGTCCACGCGCATGTCGATCGTGCCGACACGATTGAAGCGGTGGCCGATCTGCTCGGCCGTTTCGCCCCTGTGCTTCTCTGCAATAGCAACTGCAACGGCCAGCCCGCCGACCGTATCGAGCGTCGCCGAAATCATGCCGCCGTGCAACCTTCCCTGAACATAGTTTCCGACCAGCTCGTCGCGCATGTCGAAGCGCATCTGCGTTCGTTCCGGCGCCAGCGAGTGCACGCGCAGGCCGATCCAGCGGTTGAAGCGTATCCGTTCGTCGAAGACTTCGCGCAGCAAACCTTCAAGCTGCGCCTGCTCGGCGGCCGAGCGCCCGGGCGAGGAATCCGCCGAACTCATCTACCCCGGATCGCGCACTGCCAGCAGCGACTCGAAGACGCTGATAGGCACCGGCTGGCCGAACAGGAAGCCCTGGTAGGCAGGGCAGTCGTTGCGATTGAGGAAATGATGTTGCACTTCCTTCTCGACGCCCTCGGCGATGACGTCGAGGCCGAGCGCATGTGCCATGGCAATGATGGTCTTGACGATCACCGCGTCGCCGGTGTTGGTTTCGATTTCGTTGATGAAGGAACGATCGATCTTCAACTGGTCTAGCGGCAGGCGGCGCAGATAGGAAAGCGAAGAATAGCCGGTGCCGAAGTCGTCCATCGAGAAGCCGACGCCGAACGCCTTGAGCGCCTTCATCTTTCCGATGGTGTCGGCAATGTCGTCGACGATCACGCTCTCAGTCAGCTCCAGTTTGAGCCGATGCGGATCGGCACCGGTCCGCTCGACGGTCCGTTGCACGTTTTCCACGAAATCGGACTGGTGGAATTGCCTGGCGCTGACATTCACCGCCAACACAAGGTCGGCGGTTCGTTCGTCATGCCGCCACTGCTCGAGTTGGCGGCAGGCGGTCTCCAGCACCCAGTTGCCGATCGGAATGATCAAGCCTGTTTCCTCGGCCAGCGGAATAAACTCGGCCGGCGGTATCAGTCCGCGCAGCGGATGGTTCCAGCGCAACAGGGCTTCGGCGCCCAGGATGTGGTTGTGATCGTCGAACTGCGGCTGGTAATGGAGCACCAACTGACCCTGAGCGACGACGTGGCGTAGCTCACTTTCCATCGCCGCCCGGTCGACCAGCGACTGCTGCATAGCCGGATCGAAGAAACACGCCTGATTGCGGCCTCTCGATTTCGCCTGATACATCGCCACGTCGGCCCGCTTGAGCAGTTCGTCGACGTCGTGCTGGTTTTCGTCGAACAGGCTGATACCGACACTGACCGTACAGTGGAACTCGTGACCACGAAGGACAAACGGTCGGGCGGCCGTCTCGAGGATGCGCTGCCCCATCGCATCCGCCGCCTCGGCTGCGGCGGCGCCGTTTTCGCCGAGATTCTCGAGCAGAACGACAAACTCGTCGCCGCCAAGGCGTGCCACGGCATCGCCATCGCCGACGCAGTCCAGCAGGCGCCGCGCCATCTCAATCAATAGTTCGTCGCCGACCTCATGGCCTTCCGTGTCGTTGAGCAATTTGAAGTAGTCGATATCCAGAAACAGCAGTGCGCCTGAATGATGGTGGTGGATGGCCGTCGCGACAGCCTGGCCAAGGCGCTCGATCAGCATCCGCCGGTTCGGCAACTGCGTCAGCGAATCGAAGAAAGCCAGATTGCGAATCTGCTCCTCGGCTTCCTTGCGCTGCGAAATGTCGCTGAAGGCGACGACATAATGGGTAATCCGGCCCTCCGGGGTAACCACGGCGGAGATGCTCTGCCAGACCGGATACAAGCGGCCCAGCTTGTGCCGGTTCCACAGCTCGCCCTGCCAGAAACGATCCCGCTCCACAATACGCCAAGTCTGATGGTAATAAGCGTCGTCAAGATCGCTCACCTGCAGCATGCGCGGCGTGTTACCCAGCGCTTCATCCGGCTCGTAGCCGGTAATGGAAACGAAGGCCCGGTTGACGCGCAGAATCTTCTGCTGGGTGTCGGTAACGATCATGCCCTCTTCGGACTCGAACGCCGTCGCCGCGATGCGCAGCTCCTCGTGGCTGCGGCGAAGTTCGTTGAGCGTTTTGCCCAGATTCTCGGCCATGCCGTTGAAGGCTTCGATGGTCAGGCGCATCTCCGGCCCACCGCTAGGCGAAATGCGCGCCGACAAGTCACCGGAACCGAAACGCTGGGCGCCGGCGATCAAAGCGTCGAGCGGCCGCAAGCCGGAACGCAGGATCAGCACGATGCCCAGGAATTCCAGTCCGACCGCCAAGGCAAGCAGGTTGAGGTGGCTCAGAAAGCCGGACCACAATCGATTGATGCCGGCAGCCGTCGTCATCGATATCATCAGCGTGCCGTAGCTCGTGCCGTCCACCACCAAGGGGCGGGACACGATCGGCTCCGTCACACCGATGCCGGACACGAACCACGCGGGCGCCTTGTTGAGCGTCGTATCGCCGTCGATGTCGACAACGCTGCCGTCGTCGCCACGCCAGATCAATTGCCGGAGGTTCGCCTGCCCGCGGCGGGCAGCAAGAATTTTCCTGACTTCGGTGACGTCCCCGGACACCACAGCGCCTGAAATGGCGGGAAGCACGGAAGACACGTCCAGCTGGAGCTGTCGATCGAGCTCGCCACTGAGGGCCAGCGCATCACGAACGGTGACGGTAACAAGCAGGATTGCTGCAGATGCTGCCAGGACGATGGCGGCCCCCACGGTCACACGGGCCGCAAAGGTCAGCCGCGACCACCAACGAACCACCTGGCGCTCCTCTCCCATCCCTTGTCCCGAAGACAGATTCGACGCAGCGAACCCGAAAAAATAGCTTTGAGGATGCTACCGTCTCGTCTGCTGTCGACTGTCGGGATTAGAGCGCGGGAAACCTGCCTTTTCTCATATGTCGTCCGAAGGAGACAATCCCCCGCTCCGGTCAGGAACGTGGTTTGAGGTGGAGGTGAGGCGAAACTTTGCCGCGCGGCGCATAGCCGTGGCTGTGCCGACCTTGGTCGGCATCGACCGACACCACGTTCAGGCTGCCGTGGCGAACGCCCCTTTCCGCGATCAGGGCATCGGCAAAAGCGCGCACCGAAACGACCGGCCCCTTGAGAATCACGCTTTCCAGGCAGTTGTCGTGGTCGAGATGGGCATGCAGCGTCGCCACGGTCAGATCGTGGTGGCCGTGCTGAAGCTCGGTAAGGCGCTCGGCAAGGTCGCGTTCGTGGTGGTTATAGACGTAGGAAAGGTTGGCAACGCAGTAGTCGCCCACCGCGCCGGTCTGGCGAGCCGATTCCAGATGGCCCCGCAACAGATCCCGGATCGCCTCGGAGCGGTTCTGATAGCCGCGTTTGGCGATCAGCTCATCGAATTCCTTCGCCAGGTCTTCGTCCAGCGAGATGGTGAAGCGTTCCACGGTCTTAGTAACCCAGCGTGTGCTCGGCCAGGTTGATGGTCACCATCGGCCGTTCCAGCGCCGCGGCCGTCGCCGCGTAGAAATCGCGCACCCATGCCGAATTGCTTTCAAAGACCGCGCGCGTCCGACTCTTGGCCAGCGTCACGATCTTGTCCGCCGCCAGCAGTTTGCCCATCGGGTTGCTCGGCACGCAGCCGGCCTCCTCGAACTCGCGGCCCAGCCACTGGTGGGCGGAATCGTGGGTGAATTTGGCGATCTCGGCATCGGTCACCGAAGTTTCCAGTTCCTGTCCGTCGCTGAACAGCATGATGATCCGGCAAGGCATATCGTCCTCCGCAGGTTGTACCGCCCCGATGGTATCCGCTCGCGGCCGAATCTTCCAGCCTCAGCAAATCCTCGGCAATTGTTCGCCGGTCAGCCAATCGACGATGCGCCGGCCCCCGAGGCTGGTCGTCATCTGCACGAAGTGGTGATCGTCGGCAATCACCGCACCGACGCGAGCCGCCCTGGCGCCAAGCGGATGCGCACGCATGGCGGCCAGCACCTTCCCGGCATCCGCCTCGGCCACCACGGCGACCAGCTTGCCTTCGTTGGCGACATAGAGCGGGTCGAGACCGAGGAATTCGCAGGCCGCCGCCACCTCGGCCTTCACCGGAATCGCCTTCTCTTCCAGCATCACGCCAACCTTCGACTGCCTGGCGATCTCATTGAGCGTCGTCGCCAGTCCGCCGCGGGTCGGATCGCGCAGACAGCGGATGTCCGCCCCGGTCGCCAGCATTATTTCGATCAGTCCATGCAGCGCGGCAGTGTCCGACCGAATGGCGGTCGAAAATTCCAGCCCCTCGCGCACCGACATGATCGCCATGCCATGGTCGCCAAGATCGCCGGATACCAGCACCGCATCGCCGGGCCGCGCGTTGGCGCCAGATAGATCCACGCCCTCGCGCAACACGCCGATCCCGGTCGTCGTGATGAAAACGCCGTCGGCCTTGCCGGTCTCGACCACCTTGGTGTCTCCGGTGACGATGGGCACACCCGCATCGCGTGCCGCCTTCGCCATCGATTCGACGATCTTCGCCAGACTGGCCAGCGGATAACCTTCTTCCAGGATGAAGCCGGCGGCGAGGTAGAGCGGCTTCGCCCCCATCACCGCCACGTCGTTGATCGTGCCATGCACTGAGAGGCAGCCAATATCGCCACCGGGAAAGAAAAGCGGCGAGACGACGTGCGAGTCGGTCGCCATCACCAGCCGGCCGCTGGTCACCGGCAGCCGCGCGCCATCATCACCCTGCGCGAGATACTCATTGCCAAGATGCCTGGCAAACAGTTCCTCGATCAACTGCGCCATCGCCCTGCCACCCGAACCGTGCGACAGGTCGACGCGTCCGTTCTTGACATCCAGCGGGCGGACATAGCCTTGGCGTATCGTATTCATAGGGTGATGATTCTGGCACAGCCCAACGAAAGAGATACATCAGTTCGAATTTCGGTCCCCGCCAGGACTTGGTGACGCTTCGACACGAGAGAAATGATCACATCGGCCGACAACACCTTGCGTCCTACCATACGAAAAGCACAGCCACTAGGTCGACCAAGCGGCCTTGATTACCGGCGCATCAATTCTTCGAACGCAGCCAAGGCGACGGGCTTGCTGAACAGGTAACCCTGATACACGGGGCAGCCATAACGTTCAAGGAACTGTCTCTGGGCTTCGGTTTCCACACCTTCGGCGATCACGATGAGGTGCAGGCTGCTGGCGAGCGTAATGATCGATTGCACCACCACCGCGTCGGTGGGGCTGTCGGGAAGATTGCGGACGAAGGACTGGTCGATCTTGATCTGATCGAACGGCAGTCGCGTCAGATAGGACAGCGACGAATAGCCGGTGCCGAAATCGTCCATTGAAAAGCCGACGCCAAGATTCCTGAGCGCCCGCATCTTTTCTATCGTGTCTTCAACGTCGTCGAGAACCAGGCTTTCGGTCAGCTCCAGCTTGAGGCGGGCTGGCGCCGCACCCGTGCTTTGTAGCGCCTGGCGTACCGAGTCCACGAAGTTGGCTTGCCTGAACTGGCGGGCGCTGACGTTGACCGCCAGGTGCAACTCGCGCGTTGCCGGATTGCGCGACCATTCGGCAAGTCGAGTACAGGCCTCTGCTAACACCCATTGTCCGATAGGCACGATCAGTCCGGTTTCCTCGGCAAGCGGAATGAACTGGGCCGGCGATATGATTCCGCGCTGGGGATGCTGCCAGCGCAACAGGGCTTCTGCGCCGATGATGCCACTCTGTCCATCGACCAGCGGCTGATAGTGGAGCACAAACTGCTGTCTGATCAGTCCCTGGCGCAAGTCGGCTTCCATACTCACCCGGGTAGCAATGGCAGCCTGCATGTCGGGATCGAAGAAGCGCAAGGTGTTGCGTCCGGCCGCCTTGGCCTGATACATAGCGATGTCCGCCTGTTTCAGCAGTTCGTCGACTGAATCGCGATTGCCGACAAAGAGCGTGGCGCCGATACTGGGGGTGCTGTGGTGTACCTGGCCGGCGATGGAGTACGGCTGGTTGAGCACCTCCAGCACTTTCCCGGCGGCAATCTTGGCCTGTGCCGCAGCTTCGGCAGGAATCTCGCTCAAATCCTCCAGCATGGCAACGAACTCGTCGCCACCTAAACGCGAGACGGTGTCGCCATCGCGCACGCAGGAAACCAGCCGACGAGCGACCTCGATCAATAATTGGTCTCCGACATCATGGCCGCAGGTGTCGTTGATGATCTTGAAGTTGTCCAAATCTATGAACAGTAGCGCACCCATGCTCCGGCTCCGGGTGCTGCCCGCCATCGCCTGCTGCAAACGGTCAACGAATAGCCGACGGTTCGGCAGGCCCGTGAGCAGATCGTAGAAAGCGAGATGTTCGATCTGTCGTTCGGCCTCCTTGCGCTCGGTAATATCGATCAGCGTGCCAACATAATGAGTAACCTGGCCGGACTCGTCCCTGACCGCCGTAATGTTCAGCCATTCCGGAAAATACTCTCCGTTCTTGCGCCGGTTCCAGATTTCCCCCTGCCACGAGCCCTCGGCGTCGATACAGTTCCACATCTCCCGAAAGAACGGGGCGTCGTGGTGTCCGGAACTGAGCAAATGCGGTGTCCTGCCGATGACCTCCTCGGCGGCATAGCCCGTGATGTCGGTGAAGGCTCGATTCACCCGGAGGATGGTCTGCTTGGCGTCTGTAATGATGATGCCTTCCTGGGCCTCGAATGCCGTCGCCGCAATCCTGACTTGCTCTTCCGACTTGGCATGTTCCACGCGGGCGCGAAGGGTAACAATGCCAAAGGCAAGGTCGTCGGCCAGTTCGCCAAGCAGGCGCCGCTCCTCGGACGTAAAGACGTTGGGTTCCGCCGCATAGATGCTGAGAACGCCAAACGTACGTGCCCCATTGTCTTTCAACGGCAAGGAAATTGAAGAGCGATAGCCGCGCCGCATGGCCGCATCGCGCCAAGGCACCGCGTTGGAGTCGGTAGCGAAGTCCTCGAATCCTGCCGCCTCCCCGGTGCGAATCGCGACTTCGGTGGGAGAGTTCCTTTCCTCGGTTCTCGCCCAGATCGAGAGGGCTTCGTCGAGATACCCCAAATCGGCGCCGGCGCGTGCCACGACTCGAATGGCGGTAGGAGGATCCTGGTCGGTGTAACCCACCCACGCCATCAGGTACCCGGCTTTCTCGCATACGATACGGCAGATGTCGTCGAGCAGGGATTGCTCGTCCACGGCCCGTACCAGCACCTGATTGCAGTCGCTGATGGCACTCAGCTCCCGATTGAGGCGATGCAAGGCCGCCTCGGCCTGTTTGCGCTCGGTGAGGTCACGGGACAGGCCGACTAGGCCCGTGATCTCGTTGTTTTCATCGCGTAGCGCCGTGATGGACAGAATCACTGGAATTCGCCGTCCGTCCTTGCGGATGTATGTCCATTCCCCTTCCTCCGGCAAGTTGCGTCGAAGCCGGGCAGCAAACACTTCGGACCCTGACGGAACCGACTCGCCTAATTCCTCGGACAACTGAAGCGCACGTTGCTCAATTTCCTCGGGATCGTGCCAGCTTGCCGGTGTCAGTTTTCCGACCACCTCGTCGGACCGATACCCGAGGAGGCGCTCGGCGGCCGGGTTGAAGCTGCTGACGATTCCGTCGGGCGTCGTCGAAATGATGCCGTAGGCCGCCTTGTCGAGAATCGCGCGCTGCAGTTCCGCCAATCGGCGCAATTCGGTCTCGCGTTCCAGGATCGCTTCCATCATCGCGTTGAAGCTCTGGCCAAGTCTGGCAACTTCGTCGGTGCCCACGGCAGGAATGCGCTTCCGGTAGTCGGCGCGGGTCCGAACACGTTCCGCCGCTTCGGTCAGGGATGCGATCGGGCGCACGATGGTCCGCCGCAGAACCGCCAGTTGAACGAGTGTGACAGAGAGCAGAACGAGCACGCCGGCGCCGAATAGCCACATGAGCTGGCGGGTTTGAGCGGTAAGTTGCTCCAGCCCCATGCTGATATGCAGGCGTGCACCGTGTGGCAGCGCCTGCAGCAGTTCGGCTTTATCCAGGCGAATGTAGATGCCATCCGGCTCGGTTGGCAAAGGATGCGGCGTAACGCTTGAGTCGCGAATCAAGCTGGCCAGCAGTCGTCCATCTTCGAGGAAGATGTGCGCTTCGATGATTTGCGGGTTGGCCCGCAGGGTGTCGAGAATCTCCTGGGCGCGTTGAGGATCTTCGAAAGCCACGGCTGCGTCCGTTCCGACGGAGACCAGCTGTGCATACGGCTCCATGATCTGCCGGGCACGAGTTTCCAGGGTGAGGCTCTGGTAGAGCGCCAGCCCTACGCCTGCGACGACGAAAGCCAGCAGGGCCGCGCTCCACAGCGCGAACGCCAGCCTGCTGCGAATATCTTTGCGCCTAAACAGCCGAATCATCTGCGCCTCCGCACGACACCATCCTCCACAACCTCATGTGCAACTTCCAGCATCCTGGTCTGAATCATCAACGAAGCGGCGCGAGCGTGATCGAGGTTGACGCCGAACTCCACGTGGTCGGAAATCTGGAAGCGGATGACGCCGCCCTCCTGCAGAAATCCGGGCGCATTGCTCACCGTCAGCACAGGCAGCTTTCTCAGTTCGGCGAGAAGAGCGCGGCGGCTTTCGCTGGTTCGATAGCCAACGAAGACGATTTGGCACAACTCCCCTTCCGGCAATGTTTCAGCGCGAACAACCACAAACGCGCGTCCCTGCTCCAATCGGCCCTGCAACGTATCGTCGAGAACGTGGCCGAACGGATCGTTGCCGACAACACAGATGCGCCACGGCGCACGATCGTTGGCGAAGGCATGAGACGGCCAGACGATGTAATGGGCAAAATTGCGCAGGAAGGCGGCTTCGACCTTGGGCGGACTCACCTTCGCAAGCTCCTCGCACACCGCCAGGGCCGGCAGGCACAAGTGCAGCAGCAGACCAAGCGTACCTGCGGTTCGCAGCAGTCGCTCGCGCAACCGGACCGTTCCCGGCAATGGACCGCTACGAAGGGCGCCAGCCCGGTTTGCCATCGGTCAGAACCTGGCCGTCAACGTCAGGAGAAGCTCGCGGGGACGTCCCCGTGTACTTTGCGATGGCCGATAGTGTTCGTCGAGGAGATTCTTGCCCATCAAGTCCACGCTCATGCGGCGTCCGTTGGCCTGCCACGAATAGCCTACCATGGCATTGAGGAGCGTGTAGGTCTGACGGGACGACTGCGGGCTGTCGGATAGCAGCGTCTGGTCGTGGACGTAGTTGAAGCCACCGGCGACATAGATGCCGCCGAGATCGGTTCCGGTGAAGTTGTAGCGTGTCCACAAGTTGGCGATATGGGGCGCGCTCATCTGCAAGGGCGCATCGTGGAAGCGCAGCACATTCTTGTAATTCCGCTGTCCGGCCTCGTCGAGCATGGCAGGGTCCTGGGCGAGAATGGCGTCGTCGTCTCCGCTGAACTCGGTGATTCGCGCCTTCATGTAGCTGTAGGAGAAGTAGAGCTGCCAGTTGTCGCTCAGGGTCGCAGTGGTGTCGAGCTCGAAGCCGCGGGAACGTTGTTCGCCGCTCTGAACGTTGTAGATCACTACCGAAGCGCCGGCAGTCGTCATGGCCAGATCGTTAACGACATTCTTGTTGCGGACATCGAAGAAAGTGAGCGTGCCGGAGACGCGTCCGCCGGCCAGGTCGCCCTTGATGCCAATATCGTATCCCTTGCCCTTGGTCGGGGCGGCGGGCGCGGTGGTGCCATCAGGGCGGTTGAGGATTTGCGAACCGGGCACGAAGGATTCGGCATAAGAGGCGAAGAGGGAATAACCTCCGGTGAACTTGTAGAGCAGGCCGTATTGCGGCGTTACCGCACTTGCGGTAATTCTTGGTTGGGTCACGCCGGTCAGGTGGTCGGTGAGCTGGCTCTCAGTCAACGTCCGGCGCCAGCCGGCGAGTACGAGCAGCCGGTCGTCGAGGAAGCCGAAAGTGCTGCCGCCATATACCGATCTGTCGTGATAGTCCGTGGTCCGGTCCGTCGCATTTTCCGTCAGCGTTGCCAGCGATACCGTGGCATCACGATCCCACGTCGACGGATCGCTCAGATCCCAGAGCGGTAGCGGCGATTCGGTCGGCGTACTGCCTAGCGCCGGGTCGTTGGGCGCCTGGGCGGCCCAGTTGTCGAAACTGCGGTCGATGCTTTGGGCGCCGAACAGCAGATGCAGGCTGGTGCCAGCGATTGCATACTTGCCAACGGCCTGGGCTTCAAGGGTGTCGCCGCGGTTGGTGTAGATCTGGCCGCGCACGCGGCGTCCCTGCAGCAGCGTCGTGTTGTCCGCCATGCCGAAGTTGCCAGTGGCAACCGCATCGATCTTGTACTTCAAGTGCGAGTAGCCGGTACGAAGGTTCCAATGATCGTCCAGCTTGAAGTCGGCCCAGGCGCTCAGGCTGTCGGCATCGCTACGCCGGTAGTCGCTGTAGGCCATGCTGTTCCAGTTGTCGGGCAGGCCGGGCACGTCGGTTCCCGATAGATTCGGGTCCGACGCCGTCGGCACCACGCCCGCCTGCGTATTGCGGCCAGGCTTCTGCATGAGTTGCGGCGTTTCGACCTTGCGGAAATTCTCGTACTTGAGCGAAACGCTGATCCGGTCGTTGGGTTGCCAGAGCAGCGAGGGCGCAAAGTCCCGGGAGTGGGAGTCGTAGGGATCCCAATAGTGCATGTCCTGGTCATAGGACGTTGCCAGCCGATAGAACACCGTCTTCGAGGCCGGTCCGGTCAGGTCGGCATCGACCCGGTATTGGCCATCCGTGCCGTAGGTGGCATCGGCGCTGGCGGCGAACTTCGATTGGGGGTTCTTGGTGATGACGTTGACGATTCCGCCAGGAGCGACCTGGCCGTACAGAAATGAGGAGGGTCCCTTGACCACTTCAACGCGCGAGATATTGGTGAAATCGAAGATCGATGGGCCGTGGAAACCGTCACGCAGGATCTGGACGTTGCCGGGGGTTGCACTGACGGCAAAGCCGCGGATGGCGAGGTTGGCGTTGCCCTCGTTGAAATCGTTGCTGCGATACGTGACGCCCGGCGAATAGCGCGCGACATCGAAGATGTCCCGCGGCTTCTGGTCCGCGATGAACGACTCGGTGAAGGCCTGGATGGCGAACGGCAGGTCGCGGATCGGGGCGTCGAAGCGCGAACCGGACACGGAATTGGAGGCGCGATAGCCGCTGTCGAGCCGGGTTGAGACATCGAAGGGGGAGACCCTGACTTTCACCAGTTCGGCGATGTCCATGTCCGCCACGTCTTTCGTTGAACGGACAACCGGTGCGGTGTCGACGGCTTCGTCCGCCAGCGCAACGACCGAGTTCAGGAGCGACATACCTATCGCCAATGCTCCTGTCGCCATCCGGCACATGCTGAAATCGGACAAATGGTTTTTCAACGGGAACCCTTCGAAAACGGGATGGAAAAATACTGCCGCCTTCGGCAGAACCGGTCCAGTTGCCTACTCTCGTTTAATTGGTATTCCGATGAACCCTTACGACCGTCGAACGTTCCAAGTCCGCACTACCAGAGTCGGTTTGATGGCTTATCGAACCTGATCATCCACTGCCCCATTCTGTCCCTGTGCTGTCTGAATGGCAATCTTCACCAGCAGAATAACCCGACTGCCGGAACTTGCGGCTTTCGCGAGCAGTCAAAAAACCTGACCAATGATAGTGGGTTACGCCGAAATATTGTATGGAAACATCATGCACTGGAATGCTTCGTTCCGATTTGCCCGCTTTGGGCCAATCTCAGGCGTCGGGAAAAGTCAGCCGTGGTGATACGCCGACCGGCGGTGATCCGAAGACTGCGACAGCTGCGCGAAACGAGTGGAGAATGCGCCGGGAACATCGGGCAGTATTGCGTTGTCGTAATTTGAGTTTTCGCGAGAGGGCTAGTCCATGCAACGACGATCTTTGGGTTCATCCGGCACGACGGTTTCGGCGCTCGGTCTCGGCTGCATGGGCATGTCGGAGTTCTATGGCTCCTTCAACGGGGCGGAATCAATCGACACGCTGCACAAGGCCGTCGATCTCGGTGTGAACTTCTTCGATACCGCCGATATGTACGGCAGTGGAGCTAACGAAGCGCTGCTCGGCAAAGCCTTCAAGGGGCGTTTGAGCGAGATCACGCTGGCAACCAAGTTCGCCATTATGCGCGGCCCCAACGGCGAGTTCCTTGGCCTGAGCGGCAAACCGGAGTACATCAAAGAGGCGTGCGATAAGAGTCTTCAGCGCCTCGGCACCGAATCCATCGATCTCTATTACATGCATCGAAAAGACCCGGAGATGGAGATCGAGGATATCGTCGGTGCCATGGCCGAGCTGGTTAAACAGGGCAAGGTGAAGGCCA
>JBNKCS010000026.1:0-19780 GCA_050287865.1 Rhodocyclaceae bacterium
GACCAGTGCGACGTACGGACCTTGGTTGACCATCGCGTCGGCGCGCAGCGCGCTGACGAAGCACATGATCATGTTCGGCATGCCGATGTTCTCGGCCAGCTTGTCCTGCACCCACTCGTGCTGCGGGTCATCCACATAGGCGCCGCTGGTGGGCGCGGCAAAGGCGGTACTGGCAAAGGCCAGCGGAATGGCGGCTGCGAGATATTTGATCTTCATGGCGGGCCTCCCGGTCTAATCGTTCGGAGTGACGACGGGCACCTGGGCTGGCACGGTCAGGCCGGTCACGGTATCACCCGTGGTTGTCGAAGCGGTGCTGCCGCCTCCGCCCCCGCCGCAGGCAACGAGCTGGGTCAGGAGGAATGCAACCATCATATATCCAGTGAGCCGTTTCATGTCAATCTCCTTTGTCGAAAGTTCTCGTCGTTCATTGCCGGGGCGCCGGGCCCTTCGCCTCTGGCGCCCACAGGCGATGCGCCGTGCTGGCAAAGTCGGAGCGGCGGTCGGCGCAGGCAGTCATCAATTTCCCCTTACCCCGGTAAATCATCGAGGCTCGATTCCAGAGTAGGAGGCGAGCGGGGGAACCGGTATCCGTGCGAATACCTATAGGCAGCGTGGATGCCGGATATCAGGCCCGGCCAAAAAGTCAGCCGTGGCGGCACGCCACCCGGCAGCGCTTCGAGACGTAATTCGTCATCCCTCGGCGTGCCGTCACGGCTGACTTTTCACCAAATAACCAAAGTGCGGTCGAGAGCACGCGATCCTGAGCAGGCGTTTGCCCGGCGGACTTTCTCTATGCCAGAGCGCAACAGGCCGATGAAATATGTGATCCAGTCAGCGACGCACACAACCGGAGAAATCCGGATTTGCCGGTGGATAGCCCGGCTGTTGGTTCCTTACCAACCTCGGGGCCTCCCGCAAAATCGGAAGATGCGATTCGTGTCACAACTTCTACAGGTTTCCGCGCGGCACGCGGCGACCCGCTTCCGTCGGCTTCGGGGCGGCCGGGGATGAGCGGGACGCTGGAACAGCAGCTGAGCGAAGCGGCCGAACACGTCGAGGCGGGTCGCCTGGCCGACGCCGTCGCGGCCTACATGGCGATCGTTGAAGCGAACCCCGATCATCCGCAAGCCAACCACAGCCTGGGTCGCATCGCGGTGGCCGCCGGGCAACCGGAGGCGGGGCTGCCCTATTTCCAGGTGGCACTGAACGCCGATCCCGAAAATGGTTCCTGCTGGCTAAATTACATCGACGCACTGCTGCTGGCCGGTCACGACGACGAGGCGCGCAACGTGCTGGCGATGGCCCGTCAGCACGGACTGGCCGGGCCGGAGGTGGATGAACTCGTCGCCCGTGCGCAGGAGGATGACGAAGTCGCGGAATCCGCGCCCGCGGTCACCGCCAGTCGGCGCCGCAATCCGCGCCGCGGTGAAACCGATACGCTGCTGGCCCTGATACGGCAGGGTCGATATGCCGACGCAGTCGCCCAGGCGCGCGCCATGACCCGGAAACATCCCCGCTACGAACTGGGTTGGAAGATGCTGGGGGTGGCGCTGCAATTGCTGGGACGGAACGACGAGGCGATCGAGCCGCTGCAAAAGGCCGTCGAGCTTTCGCCTGCCGATGTCGAGGCGCAATACAACCTGGGCGTCGCCCTTCAGCAGCTCGATCGCCTTGAGGAAGCGGAAGCCTGTTATCGGCGGGCGCTGCGGCTCGATGCCGGTTACGCCGACGCGACCTTGAACCTGGGAGCCACGCTTTACAAACTTGGGCGCATGGCGGAAGCCGAGAAATGCCTGCGCGATGCCTTGCGGTTGCACCCGCGCAATGCGGCGGCGCACGACAACCTGGGTGCGACGCTATTGGAACTCGACCGGCCCGACGAGGCCGAGGCCAGTTTCCGCCGGGCGATCGAGATCGCGCCGGGCAACGCGACTGTGCACCGGAATCTGGGCATGGCTTTGTATGCGCGCGACCGGTTCGACGAAGCCGAAACGGCCTACCGGGACGCGCTGCGACTCGCACCCGACGACGCGGAGGCGCATAACCGTCTCGCCGTCCTGCTTCAGCGCAGCGGTCGAATGGAAGAGGCCGACGAGCATTTTCGGCACGCGCTGGCGATTGCGCCGGAAGATCCGAAGTTGCATGGCAATCGCGGCAACCTGCTGCAGCACATGGGTCGTCTCGGCGAGGCGGAGACCTGTTTCCGCGAGGCGTTGCGCCTGTCGCCGGACGATCTCGCCATGCACGGCAAGCTGGGCCATGTACTGTGGAAGATGGGGCGCTTCCCCGAAGCGGAAGCCGTGCAGCGACGGGCTTGCGAGCTGGACCCGGACGACGACGAGGCGCTGAATGGGCTGGGCAACACACTTCGCGATCTCGGTCAACTCGATGAAGCGGAAGCGTGTTGCCGGCGGATGCTGCAACGCCGACCGGACAGCCCGTCGGCATTGAGCAATCTGGGGCTGGTGCTGGTCAATGCCGGGCGCAGGGAAGAGGCAGTGGACTGCTTTCGCGAGGCTTTGAGACTGGCTCCGGATAACGCGGCACTTCATGGCAACTATCTTCATTTTCTGACCCTGACCGAGTCCGCCGAACGCGAAGCCGGCACCCTGTTCGCGGAGCACGTCCGCTTCGGCGAACGCTTCGAGACGCCGCTGCGCGACCAATGGCCGAAACACGCGCAATCCCGCGACCCCGAACGCCGCCTGAAGATCGGTTTCGTTTCGCCGGATTTTCACGATCATCCCGTTGCCATGTTTGTAGAGCCGATTGTCGGAAACCTGATTGGTCATCCGCTGCTGGAACTCCACGCCTACTACAACAACTTCATCGACGACGACGTGACGGGACGCCTGCGCCGCTATTTCGACCACTGGCACGCCATCGCGAACCTGCCGGACGCCGAGTTGGCTGCCAGCATCGTTGCCGACGAAATCGACATCCTGATCGACCTGACCGGGCACACCGCCCACGGCCGGTTGCTGACCTTCGCACGCAAGCCGGCGCCGATACAGGCGAGCTGGATCGGCTATCCGGGGACCACCGGCCTGCGCGCGATGGACTATTTTTTTGCCGACCGCTACCTGTTGCCGCCGGGGCGATTCGATCATCAGTTCACCGAAAAAATCGTTCGCCTGCCGGCCAACACACCCTTCCTGCCGCGGCTGGACGCTCCGGAAATCAATGCCCTGCCGGCGCTGGCCAATGGCTATCTGACTTTCGGCAGCTTCAACCGACCGAACAAGTTGAACCGCGAGGTGATCGCCATCTGGGCGTCGCTGCTGCGCGCCCTGCCCACATCGCGCATGTTGCTGGGCGGCATGCCCGAGCATGGTCAATACGACGGCCTGCTGGCCTCGTTCGTCGAGGAAGGTATCGCGCGCGAGCGGCTGACGTTTCATCCGCGCGAAGGCATGGCCGGCTATTTGCGCCTGCATCATCAGGTCGACCTGTGCCTGGACACCTTTCCCTACAACGGCGGCACGACCACCCTGCACGCGCTCTGGATGGGCGTGCCGACACTGACCGTCGCGGGCAACAGCATGCGCGGCAGAACCGGCAGCGCTATCCTCTCCCGTGTCGGGATGCAGGATTTCGTCGTCGAGCAGCCCGAGGCATTCGTCGACCGCGGGCTTTACTGGGCGACGCATCTCGACGAGCTTTCCCGCCTGCGCAGCGGCATGCGCCAGCATCTCGGACAGGCGCCATTGCGCAATCCGAAGCGGCTGGCGGCCAGTTTTCATCTGGCATTGCGTACCATGTGGCGGCGCTGGTGCGAGGGGCTGCCGCCCGAATCGTTCGAAGTGCCGCTTGCCGAAATGGAAGACAGCGCCGGGAGTTAGACCATGACCACGCCTGAACAGGACAAGACCTACGTCACCCGGCCGCTGATGCCGCCGCTCGAAGAGTTCATCCCCTATCTGGAGCAGATCTGGGCGAGCAGGCGGCTGACCAACAACGGGCCGTTCCATCGCCAGCTCGAACAGGCGCTTTGCGAATACCTCGGCGTCGAGCATATCTCGTTGTTCGCCAGCGGCACGCTGGCGCTGCTCACCGCCTTGCAGTCGCTACGCATCACCGGCGAAGTCATCACCACCCCGTACTCCTTCGTGGCGACGGCGCATGCCCTGCTCTGGAACGGCATCAAGCCCGTGTTCGTCGATGTCGTCCCCGACACGCTCAATCTCGATCCCGACAAGATCGAGGCAGCCATCACCCCGCACACCACAGCGATCCTGCCGGTGCATTGCTACGGCCGGCCGTGCGACATGGCGCGCATCCAGGAGATCGCCGACAACTACGGACTGAGACTGATCTACGACGCCGCCCACGCCTTCGGCGTGCGCCAGAACGGGCAGAGCGTGCTGCGCCACGGCGACCTGTCGGTGCTGAGCTTCCATGCCACCAAGGTCTTCAACACCTTCGAAGGCGGCGCCATCGTCAGCCAGGACGCCAAGACCAAGCGCCACATCGACCACCTGAAGAACTTCGGTTTCGTCGACGAGGTCACGGTCGTGGCTTCCGGCATCAACGGCAAGATGAGCGAAATCAACGCCGCCTTCGGCATGCTGCAACTCAAGCGCATCGACGAAGCGATCCGGTCCCGGCGGGAAATCGATGCCCGCTACCGCCAGCGGCTGGCCGGTATTGCCGGCATCGACTGCCTGGGCGGAGGCCCGGATGACGAGACCAACTGCTCGTACTTCCCGATCATGGTTCGTTCCGATTTTCCGCTGAGCCGCGACGCGCTTTACCAGAAATTGCAGGACAACGACATCTACGCGCGGCGCTACTTCTTTCCGCTGATCAGCGACCTGCCGATGTACCGCGGCCTGCCGTCGGCCAATAGTGCCAATCTGCCGGTGGCGAAGCGGGCGGCGGAACAGGTGATCTGCCTGCCCATCTACCCGGATCTCGCGCCGGATCAGGTCGACTTCATTGCCGACCTGATCCGTGGTTGAACATGTCGGCGCTGCTGGTGTTCCCCATCGACATGGCGCAATCGGTCGCATTCGCGCGCACCGCGCACCAGCTCGGCTTCAACGTGGTTGCGGCCTCGTCCGAACCGATCGCGCCGGACCGCCATCCCGACTATCTGCCTGCCCGTCTGCCCTACGTGACCGAGCCGGGCTTCGATGCCGCGCTGGCCACGCTGCTCCGGACGCACGGCATCGACCTGGTCTTCACGCCGCATCCGGCGATCTGGTGGCATCTGCGTTCGCTCTGCCAGTCGGCCGAATTCCCCGTTGCGTTTCGCGTCTGCAACGAATCGCCGTACGAGATGGACTGGCGAAGCTATGGCGAGGCCTATCGCTGGGCGGAGGATTGCGCGAATGCCGAACTCCTCACCACAGGGCCGGCTTCGCCCGGCCTGCCGCTAGCCAGCCTCGCCGGCCTCCATCGCGGCTATAACCAGATTCCCGGACAGAGCGGCGACGCCAAGCTTTGCGCCCTGACCCGGATCGCCCGGCAGGCGCTTCCCGGCGATGTCGTCGAGATCGGTTCGCTGTACGGCAGATCCGCCTTCGCCCTCGCCTGGCTGGCGAAGTTCCATCGCCTCGGCACGGTGGTGTGCGTGGACCCGTGGGAGCTTTCGGCGATCAGCAATCAGGGCGAGCAGGCCGGCCTGATCAACGCCGCCGCGCCTAACCGCAACTGGCAGCAGGCGTTTCTCGGCTTTGCCGCCTCGCTCTCTGCGTTCGACAACGTCAACTACCTTCGCGACACTTCCGTACAGGCGGTCGAGCGCTATCGGCTGGCGGCGGACGCGGGAAGCATTCGTTCCGACGAATTCGGCAGCACCCCGATCACCGGCCGAATCAGCCTCCTGCATATCGACGGCAACCACATGTACGAATCCGTCCGTCAGGATGTCGAGGCCTGGCGGCCCCTCGTCCAGCCCGGAGGCTGGATACTGCTCGACGACTATGTCTGGGCCTTCGGCGACGGCCCCCGGCGGGCGGGCGACGAACTGCTCGCCACCGGAGGCGCGAAGACATCCTTCACCGTGGCGGACGCCCTCTTTGTGCAGGTGTGAAACCCCGCTCGTCGCAGGACCGCCCGATCAGAAGTTGAAGCTGCCGCGCCACGCTCCGCCAACGTGGTCGATGAACACCCGCTTCGGCGCCACGTGGCGCAAGGCCTCGCTCTCGATCTCCTTTTCCGGCTGGCGGCCCAGCCTCTCCGCCACCTCGAAGGTGCAGGCCGTCGAGGTCACCGGCCGGAAGTAGAGCGTCAGCCCGTTGCCGACATCCACCGTCGGCTTGCCGCGCGCATCCTCGCGGAAATGCACGAACTTCTTCACCAAACAGGAAAAGTACAACTCCAGTTCCACATAAAGCGGCGCAGTGCGTCGCGCCAGCTCGCGCGCCGCTTCGGCCGTCCACTCCACCTCGACCTCCCGCCCGTTGATCACTACCCTCGCATTCGGCATCCCCGCCCCCGTTCGACTGCCGCACCGACAGCATAGTCGTTGTGCAGATGATTTACCTTACATGAGGCTGCGCTCGGCGTACCGCCACGGCTGACTTTTGCGAAGTTCGATGAGCACCCGGAATAGGCCCGCAACGCCGCTGAGTTGAGCGACTGGTCGTCGGTCTTGGTCGACATTGAAAAACGCCAAGCGCCGCGTCCGCAACGGGACGTATTGCGGACCCTGTTGAAGTTCGGCCTCCAAGCAGTTGCTTCCCGTGCTTACGAGACCATGCCCTCCGTGAATACGGGGTTTCCCGCTTCGTGCTCCACTGCTTCCGCTCCCCGATGAGAGCGGTCATCTTCGTACCAAGTAGCTATTTCACTTCGCTAGCTGCATTAAAGAGCAGCACCAGCCTTGTTGCGGCCTCATGCCCGCTCGTATCACGAGCGACGACACTCACTTCGATCTGGTGAATTCCGCGCGGTGCGCGACCAGTGAAACGCGCGGCGCCAGGATCGAAACGAATCCAGGCAGGCAATGGCTTGCCATTTGCCTGCCGCGCCTCGAGAACTATCGTTGCCTTCGGATCGGCGTGCTTGAACGTGTCCTTGGGTAGCGTAAAGCTGAATTCCGTTTCTGCCGGCACGGTCGTCGTGCCGAAGCTACGCACGCTGATGAAACCGGCCGAATCCGCAGCGCCTGTAGTGGTTGTCAGAGAGTTCTCGGAATCTGTCACCAGCGTCACGATTACCGGACTTCCATCAGTGCCGCCCGATGTTCCGTTCGGGTCTGACGACGTGCCCGGTGTTCCGCTTGGATCGGAAGGCGTACCCGGGGTTCCACTCGGATCGGAAGGCGTACCCGGGTTTCCGCTCGGATCGGACGGAGTACCCGGCGTTCCGCTTGGATCGGAAGGTGTGCCCGGAGTTCCGCTTGGGTCAGACGGCGTGCCCGGGGTTCCACTCGGGTCTGACGGTGTGCCCGGGGTTCCGCTTGGGTCGGACGGTGTGCCTGGCGTTCCACTCGGATCGGATGGGGTGCCCGGTACCTCAGTCGGCGGTTCAGGCGAAGGAGGTGGCGTCGGGACTTCCGCAGGTGGCTTCGGAATGGTCGGGACGGAAGGCGGTGGCGGGGGAACGGTCTGGGGAATCGGCCGAATCGTTGCCGTGGTCGTCGCATCGGAAATGGTGTAGTTGCTGGTCAGTCCATTGCTGCCATCCGCCAGCGTCAGTTGCGCCAATACCGTCTTGTCGACACCGACGTTGGCGTCGCTGAAGTTGCCCACTCCCGACAAACCGAGATCCTCGCCGGCCACCAGCCCATCCAGACTGCCGAGCGTCAGAAGCGCCGTCGTCAGTCCGTCGAACGTCTTGTCCGCCGCCGTTACCGTCGTTGTCAGTTGTTTGGGGGTGATCGTCACCACGTTGTCGCTCGTGGCGGCGTTCATGACGGGTAGCTGGTAGTTGCTCGCCAGTCCGCCGTTGCTGCCATCCAGCAGGGCTATCGCGTCGATATAGTTGCCCGGGCCTACGTTCTTGCTCCGCGCCGTCGCACCCGTGTAGTTCAGCGTTTCGCTACCCACCCCGGTGGTGATCGTCACCGTGCCTGCGCCGAGTGAATTGGTGCCGTCATATACCCGGGTGGCGGAGAGTTCAACGGTCTTCCTGTCGATTACGCCATCGTTGCCGGAGAAAGAATCGCCGCCGACAAGATAGTAGTTCGCCGCATCGGCGCTACTTAGTGCTACCGAGCTTACGGTGTAGGTCTTGCCTGTGCCGGCGTTCTGGTCGCTGAAGCTGCCGTTGCCCGTAACCGACACCACGTCACCGCTGACCAGGCCGGCCAGACCCAGGTTGACGTTGGCGATTGCCGTCGAGCCATCGTACGTCTTGGAAACGCCTGTGGCCGACGCTGTCAGCGCCTTCTGGTCTACCGTCAGCGCGCCCACAACCGTCAGCGTGTTGCTGAAATTGGCGCTGGATTCCGTAACACTGCTCGCACCGATCGCATAACTGCCGGCCTTGAGCCAGGCGGCCGTGCTGGTCTGCGGCGATACCGGACCAAGGACGAAACTGGCCGTGCCGCCAACGCCATCGGTAACAACGATGCTGCTATTGCCGCTGCCCGTGGCGATTACGTTGCCCGTCAGGTCGACGATGGTGGTGTTGTCGCTGGCCAGATATCTGGCGCTGGTGACGGTGTAGGTCGGCCCGGTGCCGTAGGTGGTGTTGGTGTTCTGCACGGTCACCAGCAACTGGTTGGCCGGGACGATGGTGTAGTCGCCGTTGGCGTAGGTGATCTGGTAGTTGCCGGCAGTAGCACCGGCGGGCACCAATACCCCGGCGTAAGTGCCGGCGCCATTCTGGCCGCTGTTGTTGCGGCTGATATTGAGTCCGGAGACGTCAAGGGCCGCAACATCTTCGCCATTGACGAAACCGGAATAACTCACCCCGTAGAACCCCGGGGCGTCGGCCTGCGTGACGAACTTGGCATCCGCATTGGCGGTGATGGTCAGCGGCGCCTTGTCGATGGTGCCGCTGCCGTTTGTCCAGTTCAGGGTGTAGTTGCCGGCGTCGGAGCCGACGATACCGACCGTGCCCTGTTGCACGGTGCGACTTCCCGCATTGGCTGAATCGAATACCGGTGCACCCGTGATGGTAACCGTATTGCCACCGAGTACGCCAACCAGGCTGCCATAGCCATCGGTACCGATGGGCATGTTCGTGCGCCCGTCGTAGGTCTTGGAGACTCCAGTGCTGCCGGCCAGCGAAATACCCAACGCAGCGATATTGGCCGTGGTGGTGGCACTGGTGCTGCTGAGTTGGTAGTTGCTGGCCAGGCCGCCGTTGCTGCCGTCGGCGAGGCCATAGCCGCTGGCGGTGACGACGATGCCGTTGGCCCTGTTTTGGTCGGCGAAGCTGGCGGTGCCGTGGTTCAACGTCAAGGTTTCCGTGCCCACGCCGGTGGTGACGCTGCCCCAGTTGCCGATGGTGACGTCGGTAGTGCCGTCGTAGACCTTGTCGCTGGCGGCCAGACCGGACACCGTCAAGGTCTTCGGAGTGATGGTTCCGGCAACCGTCTTGCTGGTCGCATCGAGCACATAGTCGGTGGCCTGGGAGCCATTGGTGCCAGTGACGGCGGAGATCGTCAGGCCGGAGACGGTCACGGTGTTGGCCGTGGCGACGTCCTTGCTGTTGTAATCGTTGCCGGTGTAAGTCAGCGTTGCGGCCGTGTCGTCGGAAACCAATCCGGCAAAACTCCAGGTCGGCGTCATGCCGGAGGCCGTAGCGCCGTTGTAGGCGCGGGTCACACCGGTGTTCGAAATCGTCGGCGTGAGCGTGGCAGCGTTGATGGTGACCGGGGCATTGGCATTGTTCAGCGTCGGCAATTGGTAGTTGCCGGCCAGGCCGCCACCCGCACCATCGATCAGAGTGATGGCGCTGACGTATTTGTTGGCTGTCGAAACATGGCTACTGCTGGCAAGGGCGCCGGAGTAGTCGAGCGTTTCGCCGCTGACCAGGTTGCCCAGGGTGACGTAGCCGGTCAGGTCGGTGGTGCCGTCGTAAGTCTTGCCGGCGGTGAGCGTCACCGTGCGGGCAGCGATATTGGCCGTGGTGGTGGCGCTGGTGCTGCTGAGTTGGTAGTTGCTGGCCAGGCCACCGTTGCTGCCGTCGGCGAGGTCGTAGCCGCTGGCGGTGACGACGATGCCGTTGGCCCTGTTCTGGTCGGCGAAGCTGGCGGTGCCGTGGTTCAACGTCAATGTTTCCGTGCCCACGCCGGTGGTGACGCTGCCCCAGTTGCCGATGGTAACGTCGGTAGTGCCGTCGTAGGTCTTATCGTTGGCGACCAGACCGCTCACCGTCAGGGTCTTCGGGGTGATATTGGCGGTCAGTCCCGTCGGCGTGGTCACCTGATAGTTGCTGGCGCCCGTGCCGCTGACCACATAGCTGGCCGTGACACCGATGCCGTTGGCGGCGTTGATGCTGTCGAAGGTGGCGGTCGTCGAGCCGGTAATGATAGCCGGCGCATCGGAACCATAGATGCTGCCGCTCAACGTGCCGTAATTGCTGAAGGTGGCCGTATTGGTGCCGGAGTAGGCTTTGTCGTTGATAGCCGCACCGGTAACGGTAAGCGGCGCCCTGTTGATGGTGAGGGTGCCGTTGGTATAGGTGAAGCTGTAGTTGCCGGAGGTGTAGCCCTGCGGAACGAGCGTGTAGGTATTGGCGCTGACCGCGCCCTGAGCCGTGCCGGCGTAGGACAGCGTACCGCCCAGTACGGATTGATCCTGTCCGAGCACGAAGCCGCTGTACGTCACGCCATTGCCGCCCGAATAGGCCACCGCGTTGTAGGTCTTGCTGTCGTTGTTGGCGGTGACAGTGAGCGGCGCTCTATTTACCGTTAGCGTACCGTTGCCGTAGCTGATGGTGTAGTTGGTGGCGTTGAAGCCGCCGGTACCAACCGCGGCGCTGGGAACGATGCCGTAAGTGTTGACATTGGCGGTATCCACCGCGCCGGCGCTGGTCAGCGTTACCCCGGTGATGGTGTCGCTGTTCCTCAGCGAACCGGAGGTGATGCTGTACGCAGTCGTACCGAGATTCAGCGTACTGCCGTAGGTTTTGCTCTGGTTGCTGGCGGTAAGCGTAATCAGTGCCGGGTTGACCGTCAGCGTCCCGGTGTCGTAGGTAATGCTGTAGTTGCTGGCGCTAAATGTGCCGCCCGTCGCTGCGCTGGGGGTGATGGTGTAGCTACCCGCGTTGGCGGTGGCCGCCGTGCCACCCGCGGCAGCCAGCGTGACCCCGCCGATGGTTTCGCCGTTCTGCAAGCCGCTGGAAGTGAAGGCCGTGGTGCCGAGCGCGAGCGTATCGCCATAGGTCTTCGATTGGGCGCTTGCGGTAACGGTGAGAGAGGCCGGAGTAATGGTCAGATTGGCAGGAATGAGGGTGATGGCGTAGTTGCTGTTGGCCAGCGAGCCCTGATTGATGGCATACGGGCCGCCGGATACTGATTCACCCGCCGCGCGAGCCAGGGCACCGGTGAAAGTATCGCTTCCCACGATGCCGCGACCGCTGCTATTGGCCTCCACTACATAAGTCAGCGTCGGATCGGCCGCTCCGTAGGTCTTGGTCTGGGCGTCGGCGGTAATGTTGATCGGGCGTGGGTCGACAGTGAAACTGGTGCCCCCCCAGGAAATGGCATAGCTGGCGGCGCTGCCCGAAACGTAGGTCAGCGAGAGAACGTTACTGGCACTGTAGGCATAGCTGCCGGCTGCTGTGTCGGTAGTGAGGAAACTTCCCCAGTCGAGCGTGATACAGCCTGAGCAGCCAGTCAGCGAGTATTCCCCGGAAAGAGAGGGATTGCCTTCCCCGTAAGTCTTGGAAAGGTCATTGACGTTGATGGTAACTAACGTTGTCGGAATGTTCTGTGCAAGATATGGGTAGCCATTGTTGATGTCGGCGTTTTGCATCCAGTAAGAACTATTTAGCACGCTGGCATTCGTCGCCATATCCTTGAGTTGTGCCGAACTCAGTTGGGTAGGATTGAGGCCGGTTTGATCGATGGTTTGCCAAGGGCCAATCGTGTAAGGGTTTACTCCAGAGAGGTAGTAGGAACCATAGAATTGGTAGTCCCCGCCATAATTGTTGGATGACGTAGGCACCAAATGTCCAAAGGCCGTACCACTTCCTATAATGCTGCCTGCATTGTAGGTTTGATTGAAAGTGATAGTGGCCCCACCGGCATACGTGGTATAGATTTGCGCGATTCCGACCAGACCGCCAATACCAGTAGTATTTGCCGGTGATGTAATCGTGCCAACGTTGTAAGACTGGAGAAAGTAGATGTTGCCCTGGTGGTTAGAAAAAACCCCGATCAGTCCTCCAGTTCCGGTGCCACCTGCACCGTAGCCGTTAATGCTTCCCTCGTTGTATGAGGTTTGGACGCGAATCGTTCCCTGGGTACCCGACATATAGGTCGAACTGAGCTCTCCGACCAATCCCCCAACAATCCAGCCCCCCGTCACGTTGCCCTTGTTGGCGCTTTTCTCCAGATAGGAATTGCTGCCCCACACAGTCAGTCTGCCAAACAACCCGCCAGCATAGCCACCATCGCCCGCCTTGATATTGCCGGTGTTTTTCAGGTACGCGAACGAAGGGGTAGGGCTAACGTAGGATCGAACATGGCCGCCGATGCCCCCCACATACTGATATCCATAAATGTTGCCACTGTTGCTGGTGTAGCCACCAGTCGTTGGGCCACTAATGAGAAGTTTGCTGGCGCTGGTGCTGGCGACGCCGATTTCTCCGACGATGCCGCCAACGGCTGAACCGAGAGTCGTATTGGTGTTGTCCTTGTTGGCTACCGTCCCGCCGATGATTTCGCCTGAGTTGGACGAGTTGTAAATGGTGATACCGATCGTTCCGGTTCCACCTGCGCCACCGAGAATCCCGCCAACCTTGGTGATGTTGTTGGCTGCACCAGCGGGACTGTGTACGTAGGCGCCATTGCGGACGTCCACAACATCCAGCGTGGCAGCGTCGAGCATGCCGATAATGCCGCCGATGTAGTTGCGCTGGGCGCTGCCATCGGGCTCGACAACGACGCTGGCGGTTCCGGCGCTGTCCGGGGCAGTGAAGACGTTGCGCACATAGTTCGTGCCGTTACTCACCCGGCCGACGAAAGCGCCGACGTTGTTGGCGCCAGTGATCGTGCCGCTGGTGATGCCGACATTCTGAAGGGTGGCACCCGCGATGGTGCCAAACAGTCCCTGGTCGTTGCTGCTCGAAGCACCGTTGTTCAGGTTGCTCAGAGTATGCCCAAAGCCGTCGAAGACGCCGCTAAAGTTGGTGATCGGCGTCCACGTGCCCGTGAGCGCGATATCGTTGGCGAGAAAATACCTTCCGCTGCCACTCATTGAAGCCAGCCCAGCCTGGTCGGTGATCGCAGCATAAGTGCTGCCATTCATGGTCAGCGTACCGGAAGAGGTCCAGTCGATCTTGCCGGTGAAATTCCCGTTGCCCTGCTGGGTTTTCAGGTAGCCTACATATGCTGGACCACTGGAATCGTCCGTTGTGTAGGAGTTGGTCGTTACGGTCAGGCTTGCCGTGCCGCTGACGTTGAGCACGCTATTGACACTGACATGCCGATAGGCGGACAGCGTAAGCGTGTTGGCGCTCCAGTTAAATGGAGCGTTGAGAATAATGTCGCTGCGGCCGGAAATCAGGTTGAGCTGGTAGTTGCCCCCGGTAAACGCACTACCCACAGTCAGCGAGCTAGACGTTGTGCTGCCGATCGTGACCCCCAGGAAACCGGGTGTCATGTTGGTGGAAAACAAGTCCACTGGTACATTGAATGCATTGCTGTCATCCCCGATCCCTACCGCTCTGTTACTGGTATAAGGCTGCAAGGTGAGCGTGCCGGTACCGGAGAGAATGGTGTTATTGCCAGACCCGGAGTCGGACAGCGCCAAGCTGTTGCCAATCAGGGTGAGGTCGCCGCCACCCGAGGCCAGTGTGGTGTCCGCATTGACGCCTTGTTGGATTGCTTTTGAGTTGGCAGTGTCGGTGCCGGTGCCAGAGATACCTGTGATGACAACGTTGCCGCTGGTGTGTGCCACGTTGTCGGTGCCCGTGGCGGAGATGTTCACACCATCCAGCCAGATTCCGGAAACCTGCGCCGCCGTGGCCGTGCTGGAGTCGCCCGTGATGGTAATCGCCGCGCCCGAGGTGGCTGCCGAGGTGAGGGTATGGGTGACCGGCGTGGCGCTGTTGGCAAAGTCGACACCAACGCTCTTGGTTCCAGCCGTTGTGCTCATCCCCTTACCGGACAAGAGGATGGTACCCGCACCGGAATTGATGCTGGAACCATTCAGGGACGAGAAATGGATACCGTCCGCCGTGGTATCGCCGCTGGCGTCGCCAACCTGAACGGCGGCCCCCGACGTGCTTTGGCCGTACATGGCGATATTGCCGCCACCGGTCGTCATCGTGACGTTGTCCAGGTAGATTCCGTTGGAGTTGGCCGTGCTGTTACCGATGGCATAGGCGTTGCCAACGGTCAGGCCGTTCCAGGTCGTCGAGACACTGCCACCGCCCATCCACAAATGACCGCCGTTGGTGTTGATCGTGGTGGCTGACGCGCCGCCGAGCTGGATGTAGCCGCCACCGGTGGCATCGCTATCTGCCCACAGGACGAGGTTGAGTTTGTTGCTGCTGGAGGCGATGTTCGTGCCGGCGTTCTGGATAATGCTGTTGTGAGCCCTGAGGGTGAGCGTAGCGTCGGCGCCCGCACTCTTGGTGACATCGGCTGCAATGGTGATATCGCCGTTTTCACTGCCGGAAGCAGAAGTGGTAATGGAAACATTTCCTGTGGCGAGCGCTGTTGCCAGCGTGTCCGCCCCCATGCCGCTGATGGTCTGGGCAGCGCCACCGGACGAAATGGTGAAGTCTGTCGGGTCGATCAGCCAGTCGCCGTTCTGGCCCGATGGGGACAAGGTGCTGACACGTGCGCTTCGTTGTACGAGAAGCGTATGTCCGGATGTTTCGATCTGGCCGCCATTGCCGCTACCGGCTCCCTCCGCCTTTATGTTGCCCGCTACCGTGGTCCGGCTGTCGGCATTGTGCACGTCCGACCACAGCACCGCCGTCCCGCCATTGCCTTTCTGTGTTGCGCTTGCGTCAATCGATGCGCCCTGTTCCATCGTTACCGTAGTGGCCTGATGCAGGTCACCGCTTCCCTGCCAGCCGCCACCGACCAGGACATCGCCACCACCGGTCACGCCCGACGCATCCAGCCGGCTGCCGCTGGCCAGAGTGATGGTGTTGGCTTCGAGCATGATCCTGCCGCCCTGCGCGACCAGCCCCCTGGCTTCAACGGTACCGCTGTTGTTGATGACAGCGCTGGCGAGTTCGTTGGCGGCGCGGGCGGAGAGCAGCACCTGACCGCCATCGGCCTGGACCAGCCCCTTGTTGTCAACCAACGCTTGCACCGCACCTTTATCCACGGCGTACTGGATGCCGGTACTGTCGTGGCTGAGCGTGACGGCTTCGGCCGCGCCGAGGATGACTTGCCCAAGGCTGGCGGTAATCACACCTTCGTTGCGGACTTCGGGCGCCAGCAATGCGACATAGCCACCCTGCTCGGCCGTCAGGCTGCCCTGGCTGACGACACTGCCGTTGCCGCCGGTGAATTTGTAGTTGCCGGCCATGAAGTCGCCGTCTTCCATCTTCATGGTAGTGGCGACCAGGGAGCCGACATCGACCTGTGCGCCTTGGCCGAACAGCACCCCGTTGGGGTTAAGCAGGAAGACGCTGCCGGTGGCGCTGAGCCGGCCGAAGATTTCGGATGGCGCACCGCCGGTGACTCGGTTGAGCGCCACCCCGCCGGTGGGCTGCTGGAAATGCACGCTGGCGGCGCTACCGATGGAGAAACTCTCCCAGTTGGCGATCATGCGCCCCTGGTTCTGCGTCACGGTCATGGCGTTGCCACTGGTGGCGATGCTGCCGGCGGCGGCCCCACCGACGATCTGGCCGTTGGTGGGCAGAGTGTCGGCGGCCGGCGCGGCGATGGACAGACTGGGTAACGCGGCGAAGCAGACCGCGACGGCGAGCGGGGCCAGAGCAAAAGTCAGCCGTGGCGGTACGCCGGTCGTGCGGCCGGACGAGGCGTTGCGAACCGACGAGGCCTTGCCGTGGCGGCTGGCCAGCTCGTGGGCGACGATGAACGCGCCGCGCGCGGCGCTCCAGACGATGCGATGGATTTTGTTCATGGTTTAGTTGCCTCTTGTCTGCTTCGAGTGTTGCCGGATGAATTTGCTTTGGCCGATTTCGTTGGCTGGGCGGATGGCTGGTCGGGCACGGCAAACAGGTTGCCCAGACTGCCCATCGAGAGGATTTGCGCGTAGGCCAGGCCGAGAGCGTCGGCTTCCATCAGCTGCTTGAGTACATCGGCAGAAAGTGCCTTGAGCCTGGCTTCTGAGACGACCAGGAAGCCGCCGATCGATTTGGTCTCGCCGCCTTCGGGCCGGATTTGCAGGCTGCCTTCCTCCAGCACGCCGGCGTCTTTCAACGCCCGGCCCATGGCCACGGTGCGCTCTGCCAGCGCCCGGTATTCGCCCTGAAAGGCCATGATGCCTTTGAGTTGTTCGCCCGGGTTCCCTTGGGTATCGAGCAGCGGATGGCCGCCCGGTGTCTTGAAGTCGGGCGCTGTCGGATCGAAGGCCAGAACGGGTTCCATGCTCTCCGAGGGGCGCAGCGAGATGAAGGGATAGCCGCGCACGTAGGCGGGTATGTAGGCGCCGGGCCGCCATTCGCCGAGGGCATCGATGAAGCGGTTGCGATCGCCCGGCAATCCGACCAGCGCCACCAGCGCCAGAGTCTCGCCCTCGGCGACGAATACCACCGGATAGGAACGCAATGCCGGCCCGACTTCGGCAAATGTCAGCGGCAGCAGGTTGACCTGGGCAGCGAAGGCGAAGTTGTGGCGCTCAGCCGGCAGGGCAAGCGATTGGTGCCGGGTAGTATCGAACGCGACGAGGTCGTTGAAGAGGAGCGGGCGGGGTGTGTTCATGAGGTCGGATGCGAAGGTCAGTGCCGACTGGGCGGCGATGGCGAGGAAGGCGAGAGTGATCCGGAGCAGCGCGCACATCAGAAGTAGACGACGCCGTTGAGCCACAGCCGATTCCGGTCGTAGCTACCGTCCTGGTCCTTGCCGGTGGCGAGTGTGCGCAACGGGTTGTCGCCGATACGGGTCGCCAATGCCGCGCGCAAGGTGTATTTGCCGGCCTGGCTCCAGCTTGCGCCGAGGCCGTAACCCTTCAAGGTGGCGCCTTGGGGTTGCAAGGCGCCGGTGTAGTCGCCGTTATGGTCGCGACGGATGCGACCCTGGTCGTAGAAAGCGCTGAGCTGGAATTGGGCGGTAACGTTGTAGCGCACCTCCAGTGTCGCCAGCCAGCCTTCGTCGCCCGTGCCCTCGAGCACCGGATAGGCTCGCACGCCGGAGGGACCGCCGAGCGACATCTTTTCGGAGGAATCCAGGTTCTGGTCGGCAAGCTGCCCGCTGACCGAAGCCCACAGCGTGGTCTTGTCGGAGAGGCGTTGCAGGCGGGCCAGGTTGAGGCCGAGCCGGGTGTAGTCGCCTGTAGTCTGCGGGCCGTCGGCGTCAACCATCTGGTTGGCAGGATTGGCCGAAAGATCGACATGACCTACGGAAACGTTGGCGCCCCACAGGGTCATGCCGCCGGCGCCGAATCCGTCGAGGCTGTCGCCAGTGAGCGAGATCAACCCGACGTCAATCGTCTTGTCGGAAGTGGCGACCCCGTTGGCTTCGTTGTGATATTCCTTGCGGTCGAACGAGGCGGCGATGGCGATGTTGCGCTTGCCGGAGCGCAGCAACGGGTAGCTGGCGTTGAGGCCATAGGTTTGCGCATCGCCCTTCGATTCGAGTGCCGCGAAATCGGCGCCGATCAGCTTGTACTTCAGCATCGAAGCGCTGACGCCGGCACGCAGGCCGTCATTGCCAAAAGGGCGCGAGTAGCCCAGCTTGAGATAGAGGCTGCCCTCGCTGCCGTTGCCGCTGGCGCTGACCTGGTCGCCGAGGCCGGACGGATTGTCGAGCGTTGCGCTGACGGAGAGCTTGTCCTCTCCGGTGGAACGGCTGCCGGTATTGTCGAGCTGGGCGGTACCGGACAGCAGGGGCTTGTCCTGCACCTTGACCACGGCATCGGTTTCGGCGGGCTGCTTGCCGGCGGCCAGGATGGTGGCGACGGCGACACCGGGCGTGTCGTTGAGGATGTTGCTGCTGCGCTCGAGATTGTCGAGGTTGAGCGGATCGCCCGGATGCTGGCGGGCCGTCATGGTATTGGCGACGAGCGATTTATCGATGCGCAGCTTCTTGCCGCCGTCCTCGATACGGACTTCGCCGAGTTTGCCCTCGAGAATGTTGATGGTGATGATGCCGCTGCTCACGTCCTGCGCGGGCAGCTGGGGTCGGGCAAACCAGCCTCGCTGACGATACGCTTTGGCGATGGCGTCGACGGCCTGTTGAAGTTCGGTAAAACCGACTTCCCTGCCGATCCACGGGGCGAGGACCGCCTGCAGTTCGGACTCGGCGATCAGCGTATTGCCCGTGAGCTTGAAGCCCCTGACCGTGACGCGAACGTCGCTGGTAGCAGGGGCCACCGGTGCCTGCGGAACGGCTTGCAGTCCGGGCTTTGGCAGTTGGAGCGGCTGGCGCTCGTTTTCGCGCAGGATAGCCCCTGCGTCGGGGACCGTCTGGGCGAAACTGGATTGGCCAACCGCAATAAACAAGGGAATGACCCGGAAAAGACATCGCCGTTGCCACGAGATCGAAAGGTATGCCATTGACGTTTCCAAATTAGCCGAGGACTCGACAATTTCATTGTCGGTCGCGATCAGCGGTTCTGCAGGCAAGATGTCTACGTCTTTTGCGCGGATGTCTACGCCGTACGGCACTGACGTCGGTGGCCGTGTCTTCCTGCGTAGAATCACGTCATGCAAACATCTCCGGATCAGCCATTCACCATCCACTGGCTCGTCGATGAACAGGCGAACGCCCCGGATACTTCTGTGCAAGAAGCAATCGTGCGGCAGGAGTTCCCCTTCCCGCCGGAGGTCGGCCATGGCTGGTTCGAGCGCATGCCGATCGGCGACAAGATGTCGCTTTTCCATGGCGTGCATTGCTTCAGGCCAGAGCATGCGGGGCACCTCCAGCCGCTGGGCGAATTCAGCCTTGAACTGGGGGAACCGACCTTCTTCACGCAGTGCGCCGAGGGCGGGCGCTTCTTTCATGAGGAATTCGACCCGCCCGCGAAGCTGATCTTCGGTGCAGGAATGGATCTGTTCCGGCATGCCGAGCGCTTCCACACGCGGCCGAGCGCCGATACCTCGTCCGACAGCGTAATGACGACTCTGACGATTGCCGACTGCAAGTTGGTGGAACTGATCGGCGAGGAGCCAGCGCACGCCATCATCGACTACCTCGGGCTCGCGACACTGCCGTCCGTCAAGGTGCTGGCGATCCCGCAGCGAATTAGCGCACCGTTGCGTACCAGTGTGTCGCGGACGCTGGACGGAAGACTGAAGATGCTCTTTGGTCAATCCAAGGCGCTGGAATATCTCTGTAGCCTGGCCAACTACGTCGGCACCCAGTCCCAGACTGAAGTACGCCCCAACCGCCATCGCGAACGCGTGCGAGACCTCCACGCATACCTGATACGCCTGGAAGGCAAGCTGCCGACCTTGGACGTCCTTGCCAGGCAATTCGGGATGTCGGTGCGCTGGCTGAACGATGAATTCACGAAGGAATTCGGCATGCCGATTTTCACCTTCATCAGTGAGCATCGGCTGAACG
>JBNKCS010000027.1:0-19685 GCA_050287865.1 Rhodocyclaceae bacterium
ACTGCACCACTTGGCAGCGATGAAGCAATGGTATCGCGACGACAGACGATGACAACCTGGATTCTGCTGCGCGGTCTGACGCGGGAAGTCGGCCACTGGAGTGCTTTCCCGGCCGAACTTCGGTCCGCACTGGGCGACGCGTCCGTGATCGCAATCGATTTGCCGGGCGCCGGCGAATTTCACGAGCAATCGAGTCCGACGCGCATCGGGGAAATTGCCGATCATTGTCGCCAGCAGGCCGCCGCACTTCAACTGCAACCGCCGTTCAACCTTGTGGCCCTGTCCCTCGGCGCAATGGTGGCCGTCGCCTGGGCGCAAGCGAATCCCGCCGAAGTCGCGGCCGCGGTACTGATCAATACCAGCATTCGCCCCTACTGTCGGCCATGGCGGCGCCTGCGCCCGCGGAACTACCCGAGCCTGCTGCGCCTCCTGTTTCCGGCGACGGCGCGCAACCGGGAATCGATCATCCTTCGATTGACTAGCCATGAGCGGATCGACGACGAGTCGATCATCGATGAATGGGTCGCACTGGAAAAACGGCATCCTGTCGCCCTGACAAGCGCCTTGCGCCAGCTGCTGGCGGCCACTCGTTTCCAACAGGATTCGCCTCCCGCAGGCACGCGCCTTCTGGTCCTGGCTTCGAGGGGCGACACTCTGGTCGACTGCAACTGCTCCCGACGCATGGCATCAGCCTGGCAGGCGGAATACGCCGAGCACCCGACAGCGGGCCATGACCTGCCGCTCGACGACGGCCAGTGGGTCGCCACCCACATCGCGGCATGGTGGAAGACGACCGAATCAGGAACTGACTGAAAAGTCAGCCGTGGCGGTACGCCGAAAGCGGCCCCCGGATTATTGTAACGCGCCCGCAACGGGACGGTAACCGCGGCTTCATGAAGCCTTGTCAAGATGGCGACATGAACGAAAACCATTGCGGTGCCGGATGAGCGAAGTTCCTTTCAAGGTTCGCGCCATCTTCATTTCCGACATCCATCTCGGCACCCGCGGCTGTCAGGCTGAAAGGCTACTGGAATTCCTCAAGACCCACGAAGCGGAGTACCTGTACCTGCTCGGCGACATCATCGACTTCTGGGGCATGCGGCGTGGCATCCACTGGTCGCCGATGCAGAACACGGTCATCCAGAAAGTCCTGCGCCGCGCCCGACATGGCGAAAAGGTCATCCTGATTCCCGGCAATCACGACGAGGCGCTGCGCGAACACGACGGCATCGCCTTCGGTGGCATCAGCATTGCCAGGGAACATGTCCACACCACTGCCGACGGCCGCCGCTTTCTGCTGATCCACGGCGACGAATTCGACCAGGTCACGCGACATCACCGCTGGGTCGCGCTGCTGGGCGACGTCGCCTACGACACGCTGGTGCGCATCAACGCCTGGCTATCCTGGTTCCGGCGGCGCCTGAAGATTCCCGGCTACTGGTCGCTTGCCGGCTATGCCAAGCGTCGCGTCAAGACGGCAGTGAGCTTCATCTTCGATTTCGAGGACTCCGTCATCCATGCCGTGCGCGAACGCGGCCTCGATGGCGTCGTCTGCGGCCACATCCACAGCGCCTCGATTCGCGAAGCTGGCCGCATTACCTACGTCAACTGCGGAGACTGGGTCGATAGCTGCTCGGCTGCCGTGGAGCACCTGGACGGACGGATCGAACTGGTTCGCCAGGTTTCATCGCGCCTTCATGTCGCCGCAACGTCCGCGTAACCGGCATATCGAAAAATGTTCCTGAACCCATCGACGAAAAAGGAGCAAAGCATGCTACATGCTCAGGAATGGCGGAGCGCCCGTCATCACCATCAACACTACTCGGTCGGCCTGGCGCAGACCGCCGAAGAAATCGAGTCCGCGCAACGCCTCCGCTATAAGGTATTTGCCGAGGAACTGGGCGCCAAACTGCAAACGCGCACGCCCGGCGTCGACGCCGACTTCTACGACGCCTACTGTGAGCACCTCGTGGTGTGTGACGAGGAAGCCGGCAAAGTCGTCGGTACCTATCGCATCCTGACGCCGGACGCCGCCAAAAAAGTCGGTAGCTACTATTCCGACAACGAATTCGACCTGACCCGTCTCGATCACCTGCGCTCGAGCACGGTCGAAATCGGCCGCTCCTGCATCCACCCGGACTATCGCAGCGGTGCGGTCATCGCGTTGCTTTGGGGCAAGCTTGCGGAGTTCATGCTGCGCGGCGGCTATCGCCACCTGATCGGCTGCGCCTCGATCGGCATGGCCGATGGTGGCCACAACGCAGCCAATCTCTTTGTGCAGCAACTCGACACCCATCTGGCACCACTCGAATACCGGGTATTTCCGCGCCACCCGCTTCCTTTCGAGCGCCTGGTCAACGGACAAATTGCCGAAGTACCGCCACTGCTGAAAGGCTATCTGCGCGCCGGCGCGTGGATCTGCGGCGAACCGGCCTGGGACCCGGATTTCAACACGGCCGACCTGCCGCTGCTGCTGCCGATGGAGCGTCTCAATCCGCGCTACGCACGGCATTTCCTTAAGGACTGAGAAGGGCTCTGGCGGGCTACTTTGACGCTTGCTGTGGCGAAATTTCGGAAGTCCGCGTCGCCGACGAAGGCGAATCGGGATCGACGAGCGCCAGGACGGCCCAGCCTGGCTCGGGGGACGGTGATCCCTCGGTCAGCACATCCAGTCTGCCTTTCGGATCGATCGTAAAGAGCGGTATCACGTGCTCACCATGCATGTCGCGAAAATGTGAGTAAGTAAAGCTGTCCGAAAGGCTCGTCCGGCGCACCTCAGCGCCCAGATAGACGCGCCGCGCGAGTTCCGCGTACCCCACCTCGCCGCCGAATGCCGGCCGTCCCCGCATTGCGAGTCCGGAACGATCATCGCCGTTGCGGCCAGTCGACAGGACGAACACGTTCCGGACATCGAAATCCTCGGCGAACCGGTCGGACGCCAAACCGTTGAGATGATCGTCCGGCGACAGCGCCAGCAATCGGCCTAATCCCGTCAAATCCAGATAGGTCTCGGCGTGTTCCGACAAGGGATTGCCGAAATACGTCCGCAAGCCGGCCATGCGCGCCCTGCTCACACTGTCCCATTGCGGATCCGCCAGCAGGACGTCCACTTTCTGCTGGACAAGCGCCGACGCAATCGCACGCGCCACCGGATTGGCGCCGATGATCAGGAAACCATGGGGATCCGGTTCCGCGACATGAAGCAGGCGAGCCAGCCGGCCTGCGGTCAGGCTTTGCAACACCACAGTGCCGACGATGACTACAAAAGTCAGCGGCACCAACAGCTCGGCATGATCGAAGCCGCGCTCAGTCAGTTTGATGGCGAACAGCGCGCTGACCGCAGCGGCAACGATGCCGCGTGGCGCGATCCAGGCCAGAAGCAGACGCTCGCGAAAAGTAAAATCGGATCCCCACGTGCAGAACGCAACTTTCGCCGGTCTGGCGACAAGCTGCACCGCCAGGAATACGCCAACGACAGGCCAGCCCAGTTCCGCCAGTTGATCGAAGCTCAAGCGGGCGGCCAGCAGAATGAACAAGACCGTGATCAGCAGCAGGGAAAGACTCTCCTTGAATTCGAGGATGGTCTGAATGGGGACGCCCTTGCGATTGCCAAGATAAATGCCCATCACCGTCACCGCCAGCAGGCCGGATTCGTCTGCCAGCGCATTGGAAAGCGTAAACACGGCAAACACGGCAGAAAGCGTCGAGAGGTTATAGAGATAGCTCGGCAGCCAGTCCCTGCGTAGCGCCTCGCCAAGGACATAGCCGGTCAACAATCCGGAAAGCGCCCCGCTGCCAATGACAGAGGCGAATGCCCGCAAGGTATCGCCAAACGCTTCTCCAGGTTCGCTGCGGACGATGAACTCGAAAACAAGCACCGCCAACAAGGCACCTATCGGGTCAACGATGATGCCCTCCCAGCGAAGGATGTTGCTGATGCGCGCATTCGGCCGGACGCTGCGCAACATGGGCACGATCACAGTCGGGCCGGTAACCACCATGATGGCGCCGAACAGCGTCGCCATCTGCCAGGAAAAGTCAGCCAGCCAGCGCGTCGCCAATGCGGTAACCAGCCAGGTAACAAGCAATCCGCTGGTGACGAAACGACGAACGACATGCTCCATGCCGCGGATTTCCGCAAAGCGGAGCGTCAGGCTGCCTTCGAACAGGATGATCGCGACCGACAGCGAGACGAACGGAAACAGCAACGGCCCAAGCAGTTCGTCCGGCGACACCCAACCGGCAACCGGCCCGACGACGATGCCAATGACCAATAGAAGGAGAATTGCCGGAAGACGAGCCCGCCAGGCGAGATACTGGCACGCCGCTCCTGTGACAGTGAGCAGCGTGATCGTGAGCAACAGGTTTCCGGTCATCCTGACAGTAGCAGCAGAAAGCAGCCCGATGTTACCGCCATAGGTTCAGCGACAGGGCAAATTGAGAGTGCGACCTTCCCCCGTCAGACTCAAGCGACTACAGCGGCGCGCACCGCTGTTGCAATCGCCTCCGCCTGAGCCATCACCAACTCGCCATCGCGTCCCTCGACCATTACGCGCAGCAGCGGTTCGGTTCCGGATGGCCGCAACAGCACGCGACCGTTGCCGTCGAGCGCCTTCTCCGCGGCGGCCGCCGCCGCCAGGATGCCGGGATCGCCCTTCCAGTCGAACCCGGCGGCGATACGCACGTTGATCAGCTTCTGCGGATACATGGTCAGATCGGCACAGGCGCGCGCAAGTGTGTCGCCGGTCGCCTGCAGCGCCGCCAGCACCTGCAATGCCGCGATGATGCCGTCGCCCGTCGTGTGCTTGTCGAGGCAGATAATGTGGCCGGAATTCTCGCCACCCAGCGGCCAGTTCCGCTCCTGCATCATTTCCAGCACATAGCGGTCGCCAACCTTGGCGCGCGCAAACGGAATGCCCAGCCGGTCGAGCGCGTGCTCGAAACCCAGGTTGCTCATCAGGGTGCCGACCACGCCCGCCACCTTCTCGCGCGCATGCCGCTGGCGGGCAATCACGTAGAGCAATTGGTCGCCATCGTAGAGTGTGCCCTGAGCGTCGGCCATGACCACCCGGTCGCCGTCCCCGTCGAGCGCAATGCCGATATCGGCGCGATTCTCCAGGACCGCACGGCGCAGCGACTCCGGCGAAGTGGCGCCAACGCCATCGTTGATGTTGAGGCCGTTGGGACTAGTGCCTACCGTAACGACGTCCGCGCCAAGTTCGTGAAAGACGTTGGGCGCAACCAGATAGTCCGCTCCGTGCGCGCAATCGATGGCGATCTTCAGTCCGCGAAGATCCAGTTCGGTGGGAAAGGTGCTCTTGCAGAATTCGATGTAGCGGCCGCGGGCGTCGTCGATACGCTTCGCCCGTCCCAGGCCGGCGGAGTCGCGACAGACGATCGGCTGTTCCATCCTGGCTTCGATCGTCATTTCCACCTCGTCGGGCAGCTTGGTGCCCTGTGCGGAAAAAAACTTGATTCCGTTGTCGTCGTACGGGTTGTGCGAGGCGGAAATCACCACGCCGGCCTGCAAACGTAACGCCCGCGTCAGGTAGGCGATCGCCGGCGTCGGCATCGGGCCGCACAGCATGACATCCACGCCGGCCGACGAAAAACCGCATTCCAGCGCTGCCTCCAGCATGTAGCCGGAAACCCGGGTGTCCTTGCCGATCAGGACCGTCGGCCGCTCGCCGCTCGGCAGGGCGTCCTGACCGACCAGGACCGTCCCGGCGGCAAAACCAAGCCGCAGTGCGAATTCCGGCGTGATCGGTGTTTCACCCACCTTGCCGCGCACCCCGTCGGTGCCGAAATACTTGCGTGTCATCTACGCTCCCTCGATTACCTGCAGAACGGCCAGCGCATCGCGCGTCGCCGCCACATCATGGACTCTCACTATGCTCGCCCCGCGCTGCACGGCCAGCATGGCCGCCGCTACGCTCGCATGAACCCGATCGCCGACGGGTTTGCCGGTGATCGCACCGAACATCGACTTGCGCGACAGGCCGACCAGCACCGGAACGCCCGAGTCGACCAGCCGGCCAAGCTCCCGCAGCAGGGCGAGATTATGCCCTAGAGTCTTGCCGAAACCGAACCCCGGATCGATGACAATGCGCTCGCGCACGACGCCGGCCTCGGCACAGGCAAGCACCCGCTGCTGAAGAAATTCCGCCACCTCGGTTACCACATCGTCGTAACGCGGGTCACCCTGCATGGTGCGCGGATCGCCCTGCATGTGCATCAGGCAGATACCCACCCCGGTGTCCGCCACGGCCTCGATCGCTCCGGGCGATCGCAAGGCCGCGATGTCGTTGATCAAATCTGCACCGGCCGCGATTGCCGCGCGCATTACCTCCGGCTTGACGGTGTCGACCGATAGCGGCACGCCGCTGCCGCGCAAACCTTCGAGCACAGGCAACAAACGGTCCAGTTCCTGTTGCACGGAAACCGGCTCGGCTCCGGGCCGCGAAGACTCGGCACCGAGATCGAGCAGGTCAGCGCCCGCCTCGATCATGCGCCGGCCCTGCGCGACGGCATTGGCGGCCACACCGTGCAAACCGTCGCCCGAAAACGAGTCGTCGGTCAGGTTGACGATGCCCATCACCCGCGGCTGGCTCAGGTCCAGGTGGTAACGGCCACAATGCAGGATTCTGGTCATGAAAGAAAAAGGGCCGCGCAAAGCGCGGCCCGTGGCGTCAGGGCGATATCAGGCCGGTGCGGCGGCATTCGGTTCGGCGTCCGAAGGCTTGTCCGGCGACGAGGGTTTGGACGGCGCCGTGGTCGGTTTCGGCGGGCGCGGCTGTTTGCCTTCCATGATGTCGTTGATCTGGTCGGCGTCAATGGTCTCCCACTCGAGCAAGGCGGCGGTCATGGCTTCGACCTTGTCCCGATTCTCTTCGAGGAGACGACGTGCCAGACCGTACTGCTCGTCGATGATGCGGCGAATCTCGGCGTCGACGGTCTGCAACGACGCCTCCGACATGTTCTTGTGCGTCGTAACCGAGCGACCGAGGAAAATCTCGCCTTCCTCTTCGCCATAGACCATCGGCCCCAATATGTCCGACATACCCCACTGCGTAACCATGCGCCGCGCCAGGTCGGTCGCGCGCTGGAAGTCGTTCGAGGCACCCGTCGTCATTTGATTCATGAACAGCTCTTCGGCAATCCGGCCGCCAAACAATACGGTGATAGTGTTCAGCAACCGCACACGATCCTGGCTATAGCGATCCTCGGTCGGCAACTGCATGGTGACGCCCAGCGCGCGGCCGCGCGGGATGATGGTCACCTTGTGCACCGGATCGGTCTTCGGCAGCAGCTTGGCGACCACCGCATGGCCGGACTCGTGATAGGCCGTGTTCTTGCGTTCCTCCTCGGGCATGACCATGGAGCGGCGCTCGGCGCCCATCATGATCTTGTCCTTGGCGCGCTCAAAGTCGGCCATGGTCACCAGGGTCTGGTTACCACGAGCGGCGAACAGGGCCGCCTCATTGACCAGATTGGCCAGGTCGGCACCGGAGAAACCGGGGGTACCACGGGCAATCACCGAGGCATTCACATCGCTATCGGCGGGCACCTTGCGCATGTGCACCTTGAGAATCTGCTCGCGGCCACGGATATCGGGCAGCGGCACCACGACCTGGCGGTCGAAACGGCCCGGACGCAGCAACGCCGGGTCGAGCACGTCCGGCCGGTTGGTGGCGGCGATGACGATCACGCCAACCGAAGCCTCGAAACCATCCATTTCAACCAGCAACTGGTTGAGCGTCTGTTCGCGCTCGTCGTTGCCGCCGCCAAGGCCGGCACCGCGCTGGCGACCGACGGCGTCGATTTCGTCGATGAAGATGATGCAGGGCGCGGCCTTCTTGGCCTGCTCGAACATGTCGCGCACACGTGCAGCGCCGACGCCGACGAACATTTCGACGAAGTCGGAACCGGAGATCGAGAAGAACGGTACTTTGGCTTCGCCGGCGATGGCACGCGCCAGCAGCGTCTTGCCGGTACCGGGCGAGCCGACCATCAGCACGCCGCGCGGAATGCGGCCGCCGAGTTTCTGGAACTTGGAGGGATCACGCAGGAAGTCGACCAGTTCCGAAACCTCTTCTTTGGCTTCCTCGCAGCCGGCAACGTCGGCGAAGGTTACGGTGTTGTTGTTCTCGTCGAGCATGCGCGCCTTGCTCTTGCCGAACGAGAAAGCGCCGCCCCGGCCGCCACCCTGCATCTGGCGCATGAAGAAGACCCAGACGCCGATCAGCAACAGCATCGGGAACCAGGAGACGAAGACGTTCATCAGGAAGGATTGTTCTTCCTCGGGCTTGGCGACGATCTGGACGTCGTTCTTCAACAGATCGCTGACCATCCAGAGATCGGGCGGTGCATAGGAGGTGATCTTGCGCCCTTCGGTGGTGGTCGCTTCGAGCGTGCGGCCCTGGATAACGACCTTCGAGATATGTCCCTGCTTCACTTCGTTGAGGAACTGGGAATACTCCATCGAGGACAACGCCGCTTGCCGCGAGTTGAACTGGTTGAATATAGTCATCAGGACGACGCCGATCACCATCCAGACCGCGAGGTTTTTGAATAGATTATTCAAGGCCCTGCCTCTCTTTTCTCTAGCTCTGCTGTGGGTTCGGCCATTGTAGAGCCGATTCTGAACGCCTGCAAACCGTAGTCGATCCGTCAACCAAGCTTGCGACGCGCCAACAAGTACGTCTCCGCGCTTCGATCCCTGGAAGCGGCCGGCTTGCGAACCTGAAGGCTTTCGAAAGCATCAGTAATTTCCTTGCGCAACTCCATGAAACCGGCCCCCTGAAACACTTTGACCAGCATATCTCCCCCCGGTTTCAGGTACTGCCGGGAAAAGTCCAACGTCAGTTCTGCCAGATACATCACGCGGGCATCATCGGAGACCGCGATACCTGACATATTGGGGGCCATATCCGACAAAACAAGGTCGACCTGGCGTCCCGCCAGGGCTGACTTTAGCCGTTCAAGCGTTTCCTCTTCGCGGAAGTCGCCCTGGATGAACTCGACGCCGGCCATCGGCGTCATTTCGAGCAAATCGAGCGCGATCAGCTTGCCGCCCGGCTGGATGCGCCGCGCCACGTACTGGCACCAGCTTCCCGGCGTGGCGCCGAGGTCGACCACGGTCATGCCCGGCTTGATCAGATGGTCTTTTTCGTCAATCTCGCTCAGCTTGAACACCGCGCGCGAGCGCCAGCCTTCCTTCTGCGCGCGGAGGACGTAAGGGTCGTGGACATGTTCGTTCATCCACGCGTTGCTCTTCTTCTGTCGCCGGGTTTTCTGGGTCATCGGAGTAGAATCATGCCATGATCGAATTGACGCCCGAACGGCGCCGTGCCTTGCGTGCAGCGGCCCATCACCTCCACCCCCTCGTCACCATTGCCGGCAACGGTCTGGCCGAAACGGTGATTAAGGAAATCGACCGTTCGCTGAAAGCCCACGAACTCATCAAGGTCAAACTCCAGGGCATCGAGCGCGAGGACCGCGAAGCGCTGCTCGGGGAAATCTGCGAAAAGCTCGATTGTGCGCCGGTCCAGCACATCGGCAACACGCTGATCCTCTGGCGCGAGAAGCCGGCCGTTGCGGAAAAGTCAGCCGTGGCGACACGCCGCGGCAAGCCGCTGACCAAGAAACAAGCGGCAGCGGTAGCCGAACGCCCCCGGCGGATTACACGTACCTGACGTCGAGAATCTCGTATTCCCGCCGCCCGCCGGGCGTCTGCACCTCGGCCACGTCGCCGGCGAACTTGCCGATCAAAGCCCGCGCCACGGGCGAATTGAGCGAAATCTTGTTCTGCTTGAGGTCCGCCTCGTCGTCGCCGACGATCTGGTAGGTCACCTGCTGGGCATTGTCCATGTCCTCGAGGTCCACGGTGGCGCCGAACACCACGCGGCCATCGGCATCCAGCGCCGCGGGATCAATGATCTGGGCGTGGCCAAGCTTGCCTTCGACCTCGGCAATGCGGCCCTCGATGAAGCCCTGACGTTCCTTGGCAGCGTCGTACTCGGCGTTCTCTGAAAGATCGCCATGCGACCGCGCCTCGGCGATGGCCGCAACGACGGACGGCCGATCGACCGTTTTCAGACGCTTCAATTCCTCGCGCAGCAGCTCGGCGCCGCGCAAAGTGATGGGAAATTTGCTCATACCGACAGTTCTTTGTGAAGCGCTTGCAGTGCGTAGGTTTCCAGACCGGCATGGCGCATGCCCTGGCAAGCCGCCAGACCGCCTTCGATGGTCGTAAACAGCGTGACCTTCTGTGCCAGTGCCGAAGTGCGGATCGAACGCGAATCGACGATCGCCGACCGCTTTTCATCGACCGTGTTCACGATAAACGATATTTCGTTGTTCTTGATCATGTCGACCACGTGCGGCCGACCTTCGTTGACCTTGTTCACCGCGGTCACCGGAATGCCAGCTTCGGCGATCGAACTCGCCGTGCCGCGCGTCGCCAGCAGGGCGAAGCCGAGTTCGTGCAGCTGGCGTGCCACCACGACTGACTTTGCCTTGTCGGCCGGCCTGACGCTGATGAAAGCCTTGCCCGACATCGGCAGGCGACTGCCGGAGGCGACTTGCGACTTGACGAAGGCCTCGCCGAACGTACGGCCGACACCCATCACCTCGCCGGTCGACTTCATCTCCGGCCCGAGAATGGCATCGACGCCCGGGAACTTGACGAACGGAAACACCGCTTCCTTCACCGAGAAGTACGGCGGCACCACTTCCCGCGTCACGCCCTGGTCGGCCAGCGAACGGCCGGCCATGCAGCGCGCGGCGATCTTCGCCAGCGGCAGACCGGTAGCTTTCGAAACGAAAGGCACGGTGCGCGAAGCGCGCGGATTCACTTCCAGCACGTAGACGATCGCATCCTTGCCTTGACCCTGGATGGCAAACTGCACATTCATCAGGCCGCAGACATTGAGGCCCTTGGCCATCTGCGCGGTTTGCCGACGCAACTCGTCCTGAATCGACTGCGGCAGGGTATAAGGCGGCAGCGAGCACGCCGAATCGCCAGAATGCACACCCGCCTGTTCGATGTGTTCCATGATGCCGCCGATGATGACCTGCTCGCCGTCGGACAGCGCATCGACGTCGACTTCGGTGGCGTCGTTGAGGAAGCGATCCAGCAGCACCGGCGAGTCGTTCGACACCTTCACCGCGTCGCGCATGTAGCGCTCGAGATCCTTTTCTTCGTGCACGATTTCCATCGCCCGGCCGCCAAGCACGTAGCTCGGCCGAACCACCAGCGGATAGCCGATTTCGGCGGCGAGACGGAGGGCATCTTCCTCCGTGCGCGCCGTGCGGTTGGGCGGCTGCTTGAGGCCGAGGCCATTCAGGAGTTGCTGGAAGCGCTCGCGATCCTCGGCGGCATCGATCATGTCCGGCGTCGTGCCGATGATGGGCACGCCGTTGGCTTCGAGGTCGCGCGCCCGCTTCAGCGGCGTCTGGCCGCCAAACTGCACGATCACGCCGACCGGCTTCTCGACATGAACGATCTCGAGGATGTCTTCCAGCGTCAGCGGCTCGAAATAGAGACGATCCGAAGTGTCGTAGTCGGTCGACACGGTCTCCGGATTGCAGTTGACCATGATGGTCTCGTAACCGTCCTCGCGCATCGCCAGCGCCGCATGCACGCAGCAGTAGTCGAACTCGATGCCCTGGCCGATGCGATTAGGACCGCCACCGAGCACCATGATCTTCTTCTTGTCGGTCGGCCGCGCCTCGCACTCTTCCTCGTAGGTCGAGTACATGTAGGCGGTGGACGTTGCGAATTCCGCAGCGCAGGTATCGACGCGCTTGAACACCGGGCGAACGCCCATGGCCTGCCGGCGTTCCCGCACGGCCGACTCGGCAACACCGATCAGGTTGGCGATGCGTCGATCCGAGAAGCCCTTGCGCTTCAGCGCGCGCAGTTCATCTTCGGCGAAGGTAGTGAGCTTGCGGCCGGCAATCGCGGCCTCGATCGCCACCAGTTCCTGAACCTGCACCAGGAACCAGGGATCGATCTTGGTCAGCTGGAAAATTTCGTCGAAGGTAAAGCCGGTGCGGAAAGCCTGCGCCACGTACCAGATGCGCTGCGCGCCCGGACTGGACAGTTCGTGGGCGATTTCCTCACGCGTCGCCTCGAGCTCGTCGAGGCCATAAACACTGACCTCCAGCCCGCGCAACGCCTTTTGCAGCGACTCCTGGAAGGTGCGGCCCATGGCCATGACTTCGCCGACCGACTTCATCTGCGTGGTCAGGCGATCATTGGCCGCGGGGAACTTCTCGAAGGCAAAGCGCGGCACCTTGGTGACCACGTAGTCGATCGACGGCTCGAACGATGCCGGCGTCGCACCGCCGGTAATGTCGTTCTTCAATTCGTCGAGCGTAAAACCGACGGCCAGCTTGGCCGCGATCTTGGCGATCGGGAAGCCGGTCGCCTTCGACGCCAGCGCCGAAGAACGCGATACGCGCGGATTCATCTCGATCACAATCATGCGACCGTCGTCGGGATTGATCGCGAACTGGACGTTCGAACCACCAGTGTCGACACCGATCTCGCGCAGCACTGCGATGCTGGCGTCGCGCAGGATTTGGTATTCCTTGTCGGTCAGCGTCTGCGCCGGCGCCACGGTGATGGAATCGCCCGTGTGCACGCCCATCGGATCGAAGTTCTCGATCGAGCAGACGATGATGCAGTTGTCGTGCTTGTCGCGCACGACCTCCATCTCGAATTCCTTCCAGCCGAGCAGCGACTCCTCGATCAGCAGTTCCTTGGTCGGGCTGGCTTCGAGGCCGCGCTTGCAGATCTCGATGAATTCTTCCTGGTTGTAGGCAATGCCGCCGCCACTGCCGCCCATGGTGAAGGACGGGCGGATGATGACCGGGAAGCCCAACGCCGCCTGCACCTGCTGCGCCTCTTCCATGCTGTGGGCGATGGCCGAACGCGCCGAACCGAGACCGATCTTGGTCATGGCCTGCTTGAACTTCTCGCGGTCTTCCGCCTTGTCGATGGCTTCCTTGGTCGCGCCGATCATCTCGACGCCGTACTTTTCGAGCACGCCGTGCTTGGCGAGATCGAGCGCGCAGTTCAGCGCAGTCTGACCGCCCATGGTCGGCAGGATGGCGTCCGGGCGTTCCTTCTCGATGATGTTCTCGATCACCTGCCAGGTAATCGGCTCGATGTAGGTGACGTCGGCCATGCCGGGGTCGGTCATGATGGTCGCCGGATTGGAGTTGACCAGGATGACCTTGTAGCCTTCGTCGCGCAGTGCCTTGCAGGCCTGGGCGCCGGAATAGTCGAACTCGCACGCCTGGCCGATGATGATCGGACCGGCGCCGATGATGAGGATGCTGTGGATGTCGTTACGCTTAGGCATTCTGGTTTTGCTCCATCAACTTGATGAAGCGATCGAACAGGTAGGACACGTCGTGCGGCCCGGGGCTCGCCTCGGGGTGACCCTGGAAGCAGAGTGCCGGTCGGTCGTTCCAGGCCAGACCCTGCAGGCTGCCGTCGAACAGCGAAACGTGCGTGACTCGGACATTGTCCGGCAAAGTTTTGGGATCGACCGCGAAGCCGTGGTTCTGGCTGGTGATCATCACCTGGCCGGATTCAATATCCTTGACCGGGTGGTTGGCGCCATGGTGGCCGAATTTCATCTTGAGCGTCTTGCCGCCAGCGGCCAGCCCCATCAGCTGGTGACCAAGACAAATGCCGAAGGTCGGCAGTTTCTTGTCGAGCAATTCGCGGATCGCAGCAATCGCGTAGTCGCAGGGCTCCGGATCGCCGGGGCCGTTGGACAGGAAGACGCCGTCCGGCTTCAGCGCCAGCACATCCTTGGCCGGCGTCTGCGCCGGCACCACGGTAAGCTTGCAACCGCGCTGCGCCAGCATGCGCAGAATGTTGCGCTTGACGCCGAAATCGTAGGCGACAACATGGAACTTCGAGTTTTCCTGGGCGACATAGCCCTTGCCGAGCTTCCACTCGCCCTCGGTCCAGGCGTACGGCTTGTCGACCGTCACGACCTTGGCCAAATCCATGCCGGCCAGACCGGGAAAAGCGCGCGCCTTGGCAACTGCGGCATCGGCATCCGGGTTGTCGCCGGTGACCAGACAGCCGGCCTGGGCGCCCTTCTCGCGCAGGATGCGGGTCAGCTTGCGGGTATCGATACCGGCGACTGCGACGACGTTCTCCGCCTTCAGATAGGCATCCAGGCTCTGTTCGGAACGGAAGTTCGAAACCAGCAGCGGCAGATCGCGGATCACCAGGCCGGCGGCATAGACGCGCGGCGCTTCGCAATCCTCGCGATTGACGCCGACGTTGCCGATATGCGGATAGGTCAGGGTAACGATCTGGCGGGTATAGGACGGATCGGTCAGGATTTCTTGGTAACCCGTCATGGCGGTGTTGAACACCACCTCGCCGACACTATCGCCGACAGCTCCGATTCCCTGCCCTTTGAAAATGGTTCCGTCTGCGAGTGCAAGGATGGCAGGCGGAAACTTGGGCAAGATCGGCTCCTGGGGTCGGCAAGGCATCGGAAAACAGGACGGATGCGGTGCTGCAAATATCCGCCCTGACAAACTTTTTGATTATACCGTGCCGCGTCGCAGCAAGCAACGCGACAAGCCGTCAGCGCAGGCCGAGAACGTCCTGCATGTCATAAAGCCCGCGCGACTTGCCGCGCAAGAAGCGGGCCGCGCGTAGCGCCCCTTGTACGAAATGCATACGACTGGCCGCCTTGTGGGTAATCTCGACCCGCTCGCCCGTGCCGATGAAAAACACGGTGTGATCGCCGACGATATCCCCGCCACGCATCGTGGAGAAGCCGATCTGCGTCGCCGGCCGCTCACCGGTAATCCCTTCCCGCCCATAAACCGCGCATTCGGCCAAGTCGCGGCCAAGTGCCGCCGCCACGATCTCGCCCATGCGCAGTGCCGTTCCCGAGGGGGCATCGACCTTGTGGCGGTGATGGGCTTCGACGATTTCGACGTCGTAGCCTTCGTTCAGGATGCGGGCAGCGGTGTCGAGCAGTTTGAAAACAAGATTGACGCCGACCGCCATGTTCGGGGCACAAACGATCGGAATGTCGCGCGAGGCGTCCTGGATGGTCAGCTTCTGTTCCGTACTCAATCCCGTGGTGCCGATGATCATCTGCACGCCGCGTTTGCGGCAGACCTCGAGGTGCCGCATGGTGCCTTCGGGCCGGGTGAAGTCGATCAGGCAGTCGACCGTCGACAGGGCCGTCTCGATGTCGTCGCTGATGGCGACGCCGCAAGGCATGCCGAACATTTCGCCTGCATCCTTGCCGAGCAAGGGACAGCCGGGCACATCGAGCGCACCGGCCAGTCTGGCATCGGGCGAATTGAGGATGGTTTCGATCAGGGAACGGCCCATGCGGCCGCTGGCGCCGGCGACGGCAAAACGTATCGTGTCCATGGCGTATGCGGGTTCTAGTTGGCGGATTGGCCGGCGGGCGCGATATCGATCACCCGCGGCACAGACTGGCTCGACGTATCCGCACTCGCGTTGCTGGCGAGCACGTCGCCGCCGACCCGGTCCAGTTTGCCATCCTTGAAAAAGACGACCAGATGGCGCTGTTCGGTTTCGGCGCCCAGGCGACCGGGCTGGAAGCGATAGACGTAGTCCCATCGATCGGCGTGAAACACATCGGCCACCAGCGGCGTGCCCAGCAGGAAGCGCACCTGGTCCCGGGTCAGTCCGGGTTTCAACTGCGCGACCATTTTCTGCGTCACCATGTTGCCCTGCCGGATGTCGATCCGGTAAGTCAACCAGGGACGACTATCCGGGGCGGTCGAGCAAGCGGCCAGCAGCAGGGGAAAACAGAGGGAAATCAGACGGTTCATGGCATCCAGGCTAGGGAGGATCGGCTGCGAAAACTATAGCATAGCCGCCTGCGACGGCCGCCGGGCCGGACAAAAGTCAGCCGTGGCAATACGCCATGCGTCGGTCGATTCGAGCGGACTTTTGGTGCAGGCTAACCGGCGTATGCCGGTTAAGCGCGTCAGCGCGACCGGAGCCAAAAGTCAGGCGCCGCCGGAACGTGGAGCAGGGGCCCCGCTAGCGGGGATGCGACCATGGAGGCGGATGCTACGTCCGCGCTTTGAAGTCCGGCGTCGCGCATCCCGCTTGCGGACGCTGCGCCCCCACTACGTGGGGCCCCCTCCGCTGCAAGCGGTCGCTGGCGACACGCCGCCAAAGGGCTACCCCAGCATCTCCCGCGCGTGACGGCGCGTCGTGTCGGTGATCTTGACGCCGCCCAGCATGCGGGCGACCTCTTCCACCCGAGCGGCTGCGTCCAGCACCCGCACGCGGCTGAACGTTTCGCCGTCCGTGGTCTCCTTGGCGATCGACCACTGCCAGTCGGCCTGCGCCGCGACTTGCGGCAAGTGGGTGACGCACAGCACTTGGCGCTGGCGCCCGAGCTTGGCCAGCATCTGGCCGACTATCTCCGCCACCCGGCCACCGATGCCGACATCCACCTCGTCGAAAATCAGCGTCGGCGCCACGCCGGCGGTGCTGGCGATCACATGGATGGCCAGGCCGATACGCGACAGCTCGCCGCCGGAAGCGACTTTCGCCAGCGGCCGCGGCGGCTGGCCAGGATTGGCCGCGACCAGAAAGCCGATGTTTTCCAGCCCGTGCGCGGCGCCTTCCGGCAGGGCTTCGAGCGCGATTTCGAAGCGACCGCCGACCATCGCCAACTGCTGCATGCCTTCGGTCACAGCCGCCGACAGGTCCGCCGCGCCCTTCTTGCGCAGGGCGGAAAGCTTCTGGGCGACCTTGTCGTAGGCTCCCCTGGCCGCCTGTTCCTTTTCGGCCAGCGCCGCCGGATCGGCGGCAAGCGCCAACTCTTCCAGCCGCGCCTCGAGGCCGGCCAGCACTTCGGGCAACGCTTCCGCTGCAACGCGATGCTTGCGCGCCGCAGCGGTCACCGCTTCGATACGCGCTTCCAGTTCCGCCAGCCGCTCGGGCTCCAGTTCCAGCCGGTCGCGGTAGCGCGACAACGCATGGGTGGCCTCGCCGAGCTGAATGCGCGCCGCTTCGAGCAATTCCGCCGGTTCCTTCAGCGCTTCGTCGTAGTCGGTCAGCGACCGCAGCCGGGCAGCCGCCTCATCAACCTGACTCGACACCGCCAATTCGTTCTCGTCGAGAATGGCCAGAGCCGCCGTCGCGCCTTCGAGCAGACTGGCTGCATGGGCGAGCCGGCGCTGCTCCTGGTTGTCCTCGAGCCAGCGCGCCGGCTCGAACGCCAACGTTTGCAGTTCTCTGACCTGCCAGTCGAGCATTTCCTTTTCGCGCGCCATTGCCGAAACATCCTGCTCGGCGCGCTCGCGCGCCTCGCGCAGATGCCGCCAGGCGCGAAATTTTTCCGCGGTATCGGCCGCCAGCGCCGTCGCGCCGACCTGGCCATCCAGCAGCGCGCGTTGCGCATCGGCGCGCAACAGTGCGTGATAGGCGTGCTGGCCGTGGATGTCGGCGAGGAACTCGCCGGCCTGGCGCAACTGGGTCAGGGTCGCCGGTGAACCGTTGATGGTCGCCCGCGAACGCCCGCCGGCATCGACGACCCGCCTCAGCAGGCAAACGCCCTCGGCATCGGAACCCTCGTTGAAGTCGTTGGCGACCAGCCAGTCCGCCAGCGGGCTACCCGCCTCGACGTCGAACTCGGCCGCGATTTCGGCGCGCTCCGCGCCCGTGCGCAGCACCGAAGCATCGGCACGTTCGCCGAGCGCCAGCGACAGGGCGTCGACGAGAATGGACTTGCCGGCGCCGGTTTCGCCGGTCAGCGCGCCGAAACCGGCTGCGAACTCGAGTTCGAGCCGGTCGACAATGACAAAGTCCCGGATGAACAGGCGACGCAGCATCGCGCTATTCCTTTGGAGATTCGCTCCAGTGCAGCTTGCCACGCAGCATGGCGTAGTAGCTGTAACCGGGCGGATGCAGCAAGGTCACCGCCACGGGCGAGCGGATGATGCGCAGACGGTCGCCCGCGCGGATATCGAAACGGTCGACGGCATCGAAGTGGGCACGGGCATCATCCGTCGAAATCAGGGTCACTTCGACCGTGCAATCGTCGCCGATCGTGATCGGCCGGTTCGACAGCGCGTGCGGACACAGGGGGACCAGGGCGATACCAGCCACCATCGGATGCAGGATCGGCCCGTTGGCGGAGAGAGAGTAGGCCGTGGACCCGGTCGGCGTGGAGACGATCAAGCCGTCGGCGCGCAAGTGGTACAGGAACTCGCCATCGACCTCGACCTTCATCTCGATCATTCGACCGAGATCGCCCTTGTTCACCACCACCTCATTGAACGCCTGGCTGCCGCACAGGCGCGCGCCGTCGCGCCAGATCTCGCCCTCCAACTGGATTCGGCGCTCGACGGCGAAACGGCCGGCGAGGAGATCGGCCATACCGGTCAGCATGTCGCGGCGGGAGATGTCCGTCATGAAGCCCAGCCGCCCCTGATTGACGCCGGCCAGCGGCACGCCGAAGCCTGCCAATTGGCGCGCCGCGTACAGCATGGTGCCGTCGCCGCCGAGCACGATGGCAACATCGGCTTCGCCGCCCATCCTCTCGTAGCTCGCCATCTCGCCGCAGTCTGTACTTACCGAGCCGGCAAGACTCTCCTCGATCAGCACGCGCACGCCGCGTTCGCGCAAGAACCCGGCCAGCAGCGGCAGCGAAGCCGCCACATCGGGACTGTGATATTTGCCGATCAGGCCCGCGCAGCGGATCGTTTTCCGGAAAGGAGTGCCCATGGACTAATTGGTCAGAGGTTGTGGAATTAAACCATACCTTGTTTCCCGCTAGAATTGAGCGATGCTCGATCGTCGCGCCCAGACCCTGCTAAAGACCCTGATCGAACGATACATCGTCGAAGGTCAGCCGGTCGGTTCGCGCACGCTGTCCCGCCATTCAGGACTGGAACTGTCACCGGCCACCATCCGCAACGTCATGTCCGACCTCGAGGAAATGGGCTTCATCGCCAGCCCGCACACCTCGGCCGGCCGGGTTCCGACTCCCAAAGGCTACCGCCTGTTCGTCGACAGCCTGCTGACGGTGCAACCGCTCGGCCGTGAGCAGATTTCAGAGATCCGCGACGCCATCCAGCCGGATCAGCCGCAGCGCGTGCTCGGTCATGCCTCGCAGCTGCTGTCCGGGCTGACGCACTTCGCCGGTGTCGTCGTCGCCCCGCGCCGGCAATCGCCGCGCATCCGCCAGATCGAGTTTCTCAGCCTCTCCGATACGCGCATCCTGCTCATCATCGTCACCACCGAAGGCGACGTGCAGAACCGCATCCTGTTCACCCAGCGCGCCTACAGCCAGTCCGAACTGGCACAGGCGGCGGTCGTTCTCAACGAGCACTTCGCCGGACTCGACTTCCAGCAGATCCGCCACCGCCTTCAGGACGAGTTGCGGCAGATCCGTGCCGACATGGTGGAACTGATGACCGCCACGGTGGAGGCCGGCTCCGAGGCTGTCACCGACGACGCAGCCCAGTATGTGATCAGTGGCGAAAAGAACCTGCTGGGCGTCGAGGATCTATCGTCCAACATGGGGCGTTTGCGCAAACTGTTCGACTTGTTCGAACAACGCACCGGCCTCGCGCAACTCCTGGAGCTCTCCAGCCGCGCCGATGGCGTGCAGGTCTTCATCGGCGGCGAATCC
>JBNKCS010000028.1:0-19650 GCA_050287865.1 Rhodocyclaceae bacterium
ATCTTTCTGCTGACGGAGCTCTATTACCGTACCGGTCGTGTGGCCGACGCTCGTGTGCAGCTTGCCAATCTGCACGAATTGGTCGCACCGACCGCCCAGTCGGTCTGGTTGGGGTTGCGTATCGAGCGTGCGTTAGGAGATCGTGCAGCGGAAAGGCGCTATGGCTTGCAGCTCCGACGCGATTTCCGCGACAGTCGCGAGTATCAACTCCTGAAACAAGGTATCTATCAGTGAGCGAGATGGACAGACTGACGCCGGAGTCCTCGCCGCCGAGCGGGGCGGTCGCCGATGCGCCGACGCTTGGCCTGCTGCTGCGCAAGGCTCGCGAAGCGCGTGGGTTGAGCATCGACGACGTTGTCCACGCATTGAAATTCAGTGCGCGACAGATCGAGGCGATCGAGGCCGATCGCATGGACGTCCTGCCTGGCGCCGTATTCCTGCGTGGGCTGGTACGCAGTTATGCCCGCCTGCTGAAGCTCGATCCCGAGTCGTTGCTTGGCTTGGTCGAATCGAGCATGCCGCTTGAGGAGCCGGAAATTCGTCCTCCGGAGAATATGGGCAATGCGGCGCCGAGAAGCGGCCTTGGCGATATTCCACCGTTGGTCGCGTTGTCGATTTTGCTGCTTGTTGCCGCCGCCGTGATGATCGGATGGCACTATCTGGGCGCCGGCATGCCGACGATGCAGACAGCGGTCCAGACTGCGCGGACGACGCTGGAGGATTTCAAGCCGCATGAAGTTGTTACACCTGAAGTCAGGCAGGAGTCGTCGTCTTCTGGTGCCGACGTTGCGGTTGCAGCGCAACCATCGCCGGCAGTAGAACCGCCGGTGGCAGCGTCGGCGGACGATGTTCAGCCAGCGACGCCGACTAATACACGACGCCTGTCGTTCGATTTCGAGGGCGAGTCGTGGATCGAAGTCAAGGATGCCAGCGGTTTGGTGATCCTCACGGGGATCTACCATTCTGGTACGCAGTCGGTTGCAGGGCGGCCGCCTTTCGAAGTGGTTGTCGGAAACGCGGGGGTCGTCACCTTGCGCGACGATGGTCGTTCGGTCGACATGAAACCGTACACCCGCTCGGAAGTCGCCCGCCTGACGCTCGAGTGATGTTATCTCCACAGCAGGTTCGCGCGGGCCCGGCGCCGCAACGGCATACGCGTTGCGTGACCGTGGGCGGTATCGCCATCGGTGGCAATGCGCCGGTCGTCGTGCAGTCGATGACGAACACGGATACCGCCGACGCTTTTGCCACCGCCATGCAGGTGGCTGAACTGGCTCGCGCCGGCTCCGAGCTCGTCCGCGTCACCGTCAATACTCGTGAAGCAGCTGCGGCTGTGCCGGAAGTACGCAACCGCCTGCTGGCGATGGGGCTCGACGTGCCGCTGATCGGCGACTTCCACTTCAATGGCCACAAGTTGCTCGCCGACGTGCCGGCTTGTGCCGAAGCGCTCGCCAAGCTGCGCATCAACCCCGGCAACGTAGGCAAGGGCGCGCGACGCGACGAACAGTTCGCACAGTTGATCGAAATCGCCGCCCGCCACGAAAAGCCTGTACGCATCGGAGTCAACTGGGGCAGTCTCGACCAGCAACTCCTGGCACGTGTCATGGACGAAAACGCCCGTCGCGCCGAGCCGATGGACGCGACCGGCATCATGCGCGAAGCAATGGTTGCTTCAGCACTCGAATCCGCCGCCCGGGCAGAGGAACTGGGTCTGCCCGGCGACATGATCGTTCTCTCCTGCAAGGTGTCCGGTGTCCAGGATCTGATCGCCATCTATCGTGAGCTGGCGCTGCGTTGCGATTACCCGTTGCATCTCGGGCTTACCGAGGCTGGCATGGGTAGCAAAGGCATCGTTGCTTCGACGGCGGCGCTGGCAGTACTGTTGCAGGAGGGTATTGGTGACACCATTCGCGTGTCGCTGACGCCGGAACCCGGGGGCGACCGGACGCGCGAAGTCGTCGTCGCGCAGGAGATCCTTCAGACCATGGGCCTGCGCGCGTTTGTGCCAATGGTGGCGGCTTGCCCCGGTTGCGGTCGCACGACCAGCACCGTATTCCAGGAACTTGCGCAGGACGTACAGGCCTACGTCCGCGAACGCATGCCGGAGTGGCGGTTGGCGCGCCTTGGTGTCGAGGAAATGACGCTGGCGGTAATGGGTTGCGTGGTCAACGGCCCCGGCGAGAGCAAGCACGCCAGCATCGGCATTTCGCTGCCGGGCACCGGCGAAGAGCCTGTGGCACCGGTTTATGTCGATGGCGAGCGGGTGACGACACTGCGCGGTAACGCCATCGCTACCGAATTCAAGCAAATCATCGAGGATTACGTGGCGCGCAAGTACGCGTTGCGGGGCTAGAAAATGAGTCAGACATTGCAAGCGATCCGCGGGATGAACGACATCCTGCCCGACGAAGCAGAGCTTTGGGAGCAGTTCGAGGAACTGGTGCGAGACTGGCTGCGCGGTTACGGCTACCGGCCGATGCGCATGCCGCTGGTCGAGCCGACGCCGCTTTTTGCGCGCGCCATCGGCGAGGTGACCGACATCGTCGAGAAGGAGATGTATTCCTTCACCGACAGCCTGAACGGCGAGCAACTGACGCTGCGGCCGGAAGGAACCGCGTCCTGCGTGCGCGCCGTGTTACAGCATAATCTGCTTTACGACAGGCCGCGCAAGCTTTGGTACATGGGACCGATGTTTCGCCACGAGCGGCCGCAGAAGGGCCGCTACCGGCAATTCCACCAGGTTGGCGTGGAGGCGATGGGCTTCGCGGGGCCGGACGTCGACGCCGAGCAGATCGTGATGGGCGCGCGGCTGTGGGATGACCTCGGTCTGACCGGCATCGAACTGGAGATCAATACGCTCGGCCAGGCCGATGAGCGCGCCCGGCATCGTACCGACCTGATTGCCTATCTTGAAAAGCACCGCGACCAGCTCGATGCCGAAGGACAGCGCCGCCTGCATACCAATCCGCTGCGCATTCTCGACACGAAGAACCCGGCCATGCAGGCGCTGGTCGAGGCCGCGCCCAAGCTGATCGACTACCTCGGCGAAGCCTCGCTCAAGCACTTCGAGGGCGTTCAGGTCTTGCTCAGAGATGCCGGACAGCCTTATCGCATCAATCCGCGGCTGGTACGCGGCCTGGACTATTACAATCTGACCGTGTTCGAATGGGTGACCGAACAGCTCGGCGCCCAAGGTACCGTTTGTGCCGGCGGGCGCTATGACGGCCTGATCGAGCAGCTCGGGGGCAAGCCCGCGCCCGCCTGCGGTTTTGCGATGGGTGTGGAGCGACTGCTGGCGTTGTGGGCGGAACAGGGCAATAGCGTCGAGCGCCCGGCGCCGGATGTGTATGTCGTCCATCAAGGCGAGGCGGCGGCGCGGCATGCTTTCAGGGCCGCCGAGCATTTGCGCGATGTCGGCTTCGCCGTGCAGTTGCACTGCGGCGGCGGCAGTTTCAAGTCGCAGATGAAGCGGGCCGACGCATCCGGCGCGCCGATGGCGGTGATCATCGGCGACGACGAGGCGCAGGCGAACGAGGTGACGGTGAAACCGTTGCGCGAGGCCGGCGAGCAGCGTCGCGTCGGGATGGATAGCCTCGCCGAAACGATAGGCGAGTGGATTCTTGGACCGGAATGTGAATAGCTGAACAGGAAATCGAACGATGGCAACCTACGACCTTGAAGAACAGGAACAGCTCGACGAGCTGAAGACCTGGTGGAAGATGCATGGCAACTCGGTTACTGCGGTCGTCGTGGCGGCAGCCATCGGCGTTGTCGGCTGGCAGGGCTGGAACTGGTGGCAGCGCAACCAGGCAGCCCAGGCATCCGCGCTTTATGGCGGCGTCCAGGTGGCGACCGTGAAGCAGGACGCCAAACGCACGCGGGAACTGACGGGCGAATTGATAAAGAAGTACTCCGATACCGCGTATGCCGGGCTGGCGGCCCTGTTGTCCGCCAAGTCACTAGCGGATGGCGGCGACGTCAAATCGGCGCAGGCGCAATTGGCGTGGGCCGCGGACAATGCCAAGGACGAAGGCGTACGCGATCTGGCACGTTTGCGGTTGGCGGGCTTGCTGTTGGACGAGAAGGCCTACGATGATGCGCTCAAGCAACTGTCGACCGAGCCGGCAGCATCGTTGGCGCCGCGTTTCGACGAGGTGCGCGGCGACGTGTTAGCCGCGCAGCAGAAGGACGCCGAGGCCAAGGCGGCATACGAGTCCGCGATGGCCAAGCTGGACGTTCTGTTGAAGCAGGGGGGCGGAGAGGCCCGTGCCCATGCCGCTTATCGTCAGCTCCTGCAGGTCAAGCTGGATACGCTCGGGGCGGGCAAGTGAGGACGACTTGGTTCGGAATCGTGCTGTTCGGAACGGTGGCGCTGCTTTCCGCTTGCGGCGGTGACTCGAAGGTCAAGCCGGCGGAACTGGAACCCTTTGCGGCAACAGCGGAACTATCCCGGCTATGGCAGGGATCGGTGGGAAAGGCGGACGATTTCGTGTTCACGCCCGCGGTGGTCGCCGACAGCGTTTTCGCCGCCGGTCACAACGGCACGATTGTCCGATACGACAACGGACGCGAAGTCTGGCGTGTTTCTGTGGACGAAAAGCTGTCGGGTGGCGTCGGCACGGATGGCCTGCTGGTTGCCGTTGGTACGCCAAAGGGGGAGGTGCTGGCTTTCGACGCCGATACCGGCAAGCCCTTGTGGCGATCACGCGTCAGTTCCGAGGTTCTGGCTGCGCCGTCCGTTGGCGAGGGGCTGGTGGTGGTTCGTTCTGGCGATTCGCAAATCGCCGGACTGGACGCGAAGGATGGGAAGCGTCGCTGGGTTTTCCAGCGGTCGACGCCGACCCTTACCCTGCGTTCCAACGTCGGTGTGCTGCTCGGCCAGACGGTAGTTGTCGCGGGATTGCCTGACGGCAAACTGATCGCAATCAACAACCAGAACGGTGCTGTGATTTGGGAGGTTGCCGTAGCCTTGCCGAAGGGGGCGACGGAACTGGAGCGGGTTGTCGATCTGACCAGCTTGCCGGTGGTGCGCGATCGCGTAATCTGCGCCGCGGCCTTCCAGGGGCGCCTCGCCTGTTTCGACATTGGCACCGGCAACCAGCTATGGGACCGCGACATCTCCAGTAGCGCGGGCATCGACATGGACGATCAGCGGGTGTACGTCACCGACGATACAGGAACCGTGCATGCGTTTGCCCGGGAAACGGGCGCCAGCGTCTGGAAGCAGGACAAGCTGTTCATGCGCGCTCCGACCCGGCCGATCGCGCTGGAGCGGCGTGTCGCCGTGGCTGACTTTCAGGGCGTCGTCCATCTGCTCGACGCGGAAACCGGCGCCTTTGTCGCGCGTGCCACCACCGACGGCAGTGCCATCCGTGCCGACCCGCAGCGGTTCGCTGACGGATTTGTGGTGCAGACCCGGGATGGCGGCATCTTCGCGCTGCAGCCGCGCTGAGTCGTGAAGCCGACGCTCGTGCTGGTGGGCCGACCCAACGTCGGCAAAAGCACCCTGTTCAACCGCCTGACCAGGACGCGCGATGCGCTGGTGGCGGACATGCCGGGTTTGACGCGCGATCGCCACTATGGCCATGGCCGTCTTGGCGACAAGCCGTTCGTGGTGATCGACACCGGCGGCTTCGAACCCCAGGCGAAGACCGGCATCGTTCATGAAATGGCCGAGCAGGCGAAAGCCGCCATCGCCGAAGCGGACGTCGTTCTGTTTCTGGTCGATGGACGTACCGGCCTGGTGCCACAGGACCGGGTGATTGCCGAACTGCTCCGGCGCAGCGATCGGCCGCTTCATCTCGCCGTCAACAAGGCCGAGGGCATGGATCGCGCGGTCGTTGCTGCCGAGTTCCACGAACTCGGCCTGGGTGAGCCGCGCGTCATCTCCGGTGCCCACGGCGAGGGTGTGCGCGAGCTTCTCGAATTTGCGCTGGCGCCTTTTCCCGACGATCGGGAGGAGGAGCCGCCGCAGGGTCCGCGAGTGGCGATCGCCGGTCGGCCCAACGTCGGCAAGAGTACCTTGATCAATGCCCTGCTCGGCGAGGAGCGCGTGATCGCCTTCGACATGCCAGGCACCACGCGCGACGCCATCGAGGTGCCCTTCGAGCGCGACGGTCGTCGCTATACGCTGATCGATACGGCCGGCCTTCGCCGCAAGGGCCGCGTATTCGAGGCTGTCGAGAAGTTCTCGGTCATCAAGACCCTGCAGGCGATCGAGGAAGCGAACGTCGTCGTCTTGATGGTCGACGCCAGCCAGGATATCTCCGACCAGGACGCGCATATCGCCGGCTTCTGTGCCGAGGCCGGAAGAGCCCTGGTGCTGGCGGTCAATAAATGGGATGCCGTCGACAGCTATCGGCGCGAACGCATCAAGGACGATATCGCCCGCAAACTCAACTTTCTCGGTTTCGCCAAAGTGCATCACATCTCGGCGCTATCCGGGCAGGGCATTGGCAGCCTGCTTGCTTCGGTGGATAAGGCCTATGCTGCTGCGATGATCAAGCTGCCGACGCCGAAACTCACGCGCGTGCTACTGGCGGCGGTCGAAAAGCAGGCGCCTCCCCGGCGGGGCAACTTTCGCCCGAAGCTGCGCTACGCCCATCAGGGCGGCTCCAATCCACCGATCATCGTTATTCACGGCAATGCGCTTGAAGCGGTGCCGGATGCCTATACACGCTATCTGGAGAAAACCTTCATGGAAGCGTTTCGCTTGCAGGGGACTCCGTTGCGCATCCGGTACAAGACCACGCATAATCCGTTCGCCAAGCCCGATTGAACGGTTGGCATGCTGGTCAAAAATCGATTACATTAGCCGTCCGAAATAACTTGAGCCGAGGGGCCACCATGAGCAATAAAGGGCAGATGCTACAAGACCCGTTTCTGAACACGCTGCGCCGCGAGCATGTTCCGGTGTCGATCTATCTCGTCAACGGCATAAAGCTTCAGGGGCAGGTGGAGTCCTTCGATCAGTACGTGGTGCTGCTGAAGAACACGGTTACCCAAATGGTGTACAAACACGCCATCTCCACGGTCGTTCCGGCTCGCCCCGTCAATTTCGCGCAGGACAACGACGGCGAGTGACGCCCCTGCTTCCGGAGCGTGGCCGTGTTTGAGCGGCCCGCCACCGGCGAAAATGCCATTCTGGTGCAGTTGGATCTCGGCGAAGGCGACTACGCCGAGCGTCTGGAGGAATTCCGTCTACTGGTGACCAGCGCGGGCGCGCGGCCATTGTCCATCGTCTCCGGTCGTCGCCAGCGTCCCGATCCCGCGACCTTTGCCGGCAAGGGCAAAGTGGCGGAAATCAGCGAGGCGGCCCGTTTGCATGAAGCCGACCTGATTCTCTTCAATCACGAGCTTGCTCCTGGCCAGCAACGAAACCTCGAGCGCGAACTCGGTGTGCGCGTGGTCGATCGGAGCAGCCTGATTCTCGACATTTTCGCCCTGCGCGCGAAAAGCCACGAAGGCAAGCTCCAGGTCGAACTGGCGCAACTGCAGCACCTCGCGACCCGACTGGTGCGTGGTTGGACTCACCTCGAACGGCAGAAGGGTGGCATCGGCCTGCGCGGACCCGGCGAGAAGCAACTTGAAACCGACCGCCGGCTGCTGGGAAAGCGGGTCGCTTTTCTCAAGGACCGTCTGAAGCGGCTCGAACGACAGCGCCAGGTAAGGCGCCGCGCGCGTACGCGGCGCGACGTACTGGCCGTCTCTCTGGTCGGGTACACCAACGCGGGCAAGAGCACGCTGTTCAACGCGTTGACCAAAGGCGGCGCGTATACAGCGGACCAGCTCTTTGCGACGCTCGATACCACCTCGCGGCGGGTATTCGTCGAGGGCGTGGGACAGATCGTCATTTCGGATACGGTCGGCTTCATTCGCAACCTGCCGCATGCCTTGGTGGCCTCGTTCCACGCTACGCTGGAGGAAACCGCCGAGGCGGATCTGCTGCTGCATGTCGTCGATTCGGCCAGTCCGGATCGCGACCAGCAAATGGCGGCCGTCGATGCGGTTTTGGAGGAAATTGGCGCGAGTCCGGTACGGCAGGTGGTGGTATGGAACAAGATAGACGCGACCGGGGTGGCCCCGGGTGTCGAGCAAGACGAGTGTGGTAATATCGAGCGCGTTCGGGTAAGCGCCCGAACGGGTGCCGGCTTGGCCTTGCTGCGTGAACTGCTGGCCGACGTTGCCCGTAGCCACGCCCGCCAGGCGGAGCCGGAAGACACCCGAAACGCATATTCGACTATTCAATAATTTCCCGACCCGATAAACGATATGTTCGCAGGCATTCTGATGTCCCTGAACGACAACGGCTGGGGTAACAACTCCAACGGTGGCAACAAGGGCGGCAATCAAGGCCCTCCTGATCTGGAGGAGTTGTGGCGCGACTTTAATCGCCGGCTATCCGGGATGATCGGCCGCAAGCGGCGAGGAGGCAGCGGCGGTGACGACAATGGTGGCGGCGACAGGATGCCGGCGCTGAGTCCCGGCCAGTTCGGCGGCGGCGTCGGCATGCTGATCGCAGTGATCGTGGCCGTATGGCTCGGCAGCGGCTTCTATATCGTCGATGCCAGCGAACGCGGCGTCGTGCTGCAGTTCGGCAAATTCAAGGAGGTTACCGATCCCGGTCTTCGCTGGCGTTTGCCGTGGCCGATACAGAGTAACGAGGTAGTCAATCTCACCGGCGTACGCACGGTTGAAGTTGGTTACCGCGGTTCGGAAAAGAACAAGGTGCCGAAAGAGGCGCTGATGCTGACCGACGACGAGAACATCGTCAGCGTCCAGTTCGCTGTCCAGTATCTGCTCAAGGACGTCCAGGACTACCTGTTCAAGAATCGTTATCCGGACGATGCCGTGACTCAGGCGGCCGAAACGGCGATTCGCGAGATCGTTGGCAAGAGCAAGATGGACTTCGTTCTCTACGAGGGCCGCGACGTGATCGCCGCCAGCACGCAGAAACTGATCCAGGAAATTCTCGATCGCTACGAAACCGGCATTCAAATTCGTTCGGTGACCATGCAGAGCACGCAACCGCCCGAGCAGGTGCAGGCGGCATTCGATGATGCGGTCAAGGCTGGGCAGGACAAGGAGCGCCAGAAGAACGAAGGCCAGGCCTATGCCAACGACGTGATTCCGCGCGCCCAGGGCACCGCATCGCGCTTGCAGCAGGAATCGGAAGGCTACCGTGCGCGCATGATCGCCACCGCCGAAGGTGACGCATCGCGCTTCAAGCAGATTCTCGCCGAGTACAACAAGGCTCCCGAAGTGACCCGCCGGCGTCTCTACCTCGAGACCATCCAGAACGTCTATGCTAATACCAGCAAGATAATGGTCGATGCCAAGAGCAGCGGCAACCTGCTCTATCTACCGCTCGACAAACTGATGCAGGCCGCGGCTGTACCCATGGTATCGACGACAGACAGTACCGCACAATCTCCGATTCCGACTTCCAACGACGTGCCAGCACAGACCGAGAGGGTGCCTGCAGTCAATAGCAGCGGCGATTATCGGTCACGTTCTTCGCTTAATTCGCGCGACCGGGGAGATCGCTGACATGGCCAAAAATCTGCCTTTTGTCGGCGCGCTGATTTTCGGCCTGCTGGTTGTTGCCAGCATGAGCCTGTTTACCGTCGATCAGCGCCAGTACGCACTCGTCTTCCAGTTGGGCGAGATCAAGGAAGTCATCCGGGAGCCCGGCCTCAATTTCAAGTGGCCGCTGATCCAGAACGTCCGTTTCTTCGATCGCCGCATTTTGACGCTGGAGCCCGTCGATCCGGAGCGCTTCCTGACGGCCGAGAAAAAACCCGTTCTGGTCGACTCCTTCGTCAAATGGCGTATCGACGACGTAAGCAAGTACTACATCTCCGTGGGCGGCGACGAGATCATCGCCAAGACTCGCATGTCCCAGACCGTGAACTCGGGGTTGCGCGAGGAGTTTGGTCGGAGAACGGTGCACGACGTGGTATCCGGCGCGCGCGACAAGATCATGGCGGATGTTCAGAAGAAGGCCGATGCCGACATGCGGGCCATTGGCGTCGAGATTATCGACGTGCGCCTGAAGCGGGTGGACTTGCCGGCCGAGGTTTCGGAGGCCGTCTATCGCCGCATGGAAACGGAGCGCAAGCGCGTGGCGAACGAGCTGCGTTCGACCGGCGCCGCCGAGGCGGAGAAGATCAAGGCCAACGCCGATCGTCAGCGCGAGGTCATCGTCGCCGAGGCCTATCGCGAGGCACAGAAGATCAAGGGCGAAGGCGATGCCAAGGCGGCTGCCATCTACGGCCGCGCATTCAGCCAGAATCCTGAGTTCTACGCTTTCTATCGCAGCCTCGAAGCCTACCGCGGCGCGTTTCGCAGCAAGAGCGACGTGCTGGTTCTCGAACCGAATTCGGACTTCTTCAAGTACTTGAACAGCGCCGGTAACGGCGGCAAGTAAAGGAGGCAGTTCGAGCATGGTGTCGACGTTGCTGCTGGCATTCGCCCTCATGCTGGTGCTAGAAGGGCTATTGCCTTTCGCTGCGCCGCGTACATGGCGCGAGACTTTTCGTCGCGTAACGGAACTGAACGACGGCCAGATTCGCTTCATCGGTCTGACATCGATGCTGATTGGTCTGGGCCTTGTCGCGGTGCTTTATTGATGCGTCGCTGGCTCCTTCCCGAAGGCATCGAGGATCTGCTGCCGGACGAGGCCCGTCACGTCGAGGGCTTGCGCCGGTGCCTGCTCGACGAGTTTGCGCGGCATGGCTACCAACTGGTCGCGCCGCCATTGCTCGAATATGTCGAATCACTGCTTACCGGCAGCGGTCGCGACCTCGATTTACGCACCTTCAAACTGGTCGATCAGTTGTCCGGCCGGACCATGGGCGTGCGTGCCGACATGACGCCGCAAGTGGCGCGCATCGACGCACATCTGCTCGACCACCGTGGTGTTACGCGCCTGTGTTACTGCGGCAGCGTACTGCATACGCGTCCGGCGGGCCTGGTAAGTTCGCGGGAACCGCTACAATTCGGGGCCGAACTGTATGGCCATGCGGGCTCCGAGGCCGACAGCGAGATCGTGCGCCTGCTGGCGCGCGCGCTGCAACTGGCCCGGATCGCCACGACCCGGATTGACCTTGGACACGTTGGCATCTTCCGCGCCCTGTTGAGCGACTGCGGACTTTCCGGCGATGCCGAGGAGGAACTCTTTGCTGTCTTGCAGGCGAAGGATGTTCCGGCACTGAATGAATTGACCGCAAAGCTGGCCAAACCGATCCGCGCCGGCCTTTCCGCCCTCACGGAACTGTACGGCGGGCCGGAGGTGCTGGACGAGGCGGCGCGCTGCTTGCCGGCGACCCCGGAAATCGCCGCCGCACTGGAAACCCTCCGCTGCCTGGCTCGCGATCTGGACGATCTGCCGATCGGTTTCGACCTTTCGGACTTGCGGGGCTACCATTATCACAATGGCGTCGTATTCGCGGCATACTGCCAAGGCTCGCCTGGTGCGATAGCGCTCGGCGGGCGCTACGACGGCGTCGGCGAGGCGTTCGGCCGCGGCCGGCCGGCAACGGGTTTCTCGATCGATTTGCGCGATCTGGCGCGGATCGCGCCGCAACCGGAAGCGGCAGGCGCGATACTCGCGCCGTGGCCGGAAGACGCCGAGTTGCACGCAGAAATCGAACGCCTGCGCGGCCGAGGGGAAACGGTTGTGCTGGCGTTGCCTGGCCACGAAGGCCATTGGCGGGAGGCGGGCTGCGACCGGCGACTGATCCGGCGCGGACCCGAATGGATCATAGAACCTTTGAAGGAAGAATGAACATGGCCAAGAATGTCGTGGTGATCGGCACCCAGTGGGGCGACGAGGGGAAGGGCAAGGTCGTCGACTGGCTGACCGATCACGCCCAGGCGGTCGTTCGTTATCAGGGTGGCCACAACGCGGGCCACACGCTGGTGATCGGCGGCCACAAGACGGTGCTGCATCTGGTGCCGTCGGGAATCCTCCGCGATGGTGTCACCTGCTACATCGGCAACGGCGTGGTGTTGTCGCCTGACGCGCTGGTCAAGGAACTCGACGAGCTCGAAGCGGCCGGTGTGAGCGCCGACGCGCGCCTGAAGATTTCCGAAGCCTGTCCGCTGATCCTGGCCTACCACCAGGCGCTGGATATGGCACGCGAAGTCGCCAAGGGCGCCAAGAAAATCGGTACTACCGGGCGCGGCATCGGTCCAGCCTACGAGGACAAGGTAGCCCGGCGCGGCCTGCGCGTACAGGATCTGCTGCGGCCCAAGCGTTTCGCCGAAAAACTGGCCGAGGTGCTCGACTATCACAACTTCGTGCTGAAGAATTATCTCGGCGCCGAAGCAGTCGATTTCCAGATGGTCCTCGACGGCGCCATGGCGCTGGCGCCGCGCCTGACCAGGATGATTGCCGACGTGCCGCGTTCGCTTTACGACGCGCACAAGGGCGGCGCCAACATCCTGTTCGAAGGCGCCCAGGGCACGCTGCTCGACATCGACCACGGCACCTATCCGTATGTCACCTCGTCGAACTGCGTTGCCGGTGGTGCCTCAGCGGGTGCAGGCATCGGCCCCGGCATGCTGCACTACGTGCTCGGCATCACCAAGGCGTACACCACTCGCGTCGGCAGCGGACCGTTCCCGACCGAACTCTACGATGCGCTCGAAAAGCAGGACCCGATCGGCAAGCACATGGCCACCAAAGGCCAGGAATTCGGCGCCACCACCGGTCGTGCCCGGCGTTGCGGCTGGTTCGACGCCGCCGCGCTGAAGCGCTCGATCCAGATCAACGGCGTTTCCGGTTTGTGCGTGACCAAGCTCGATGTTCTCGACGGTCTCGAGGAGATGAAGATCTGCACCGGCTACAGGCTCGACGGGGAGTTCACCGACATCCTGCCGGTGGGCGCCGACGACCTCGAACGTTGCGAACCGGTCTACGAATCGATGCCGGGCTGGACCGACAGTACCGTCGGCATCAAGACCTTCGAGGGCCTGCCGAAGGCCGCGCAGAATTACATCAAGCGCATGGAAGCGCTCTGCGAGGTTCCGGTCGACATGATCTCCACCGGTCCGGATCGGGAAGAGACCATCGTCCTGCGTCACCCCTTCAAGTAGCCCGGCGCCAAATCGGAAGAGTATCTAGGGCATCGGCTCCTCGCCTACCCGGCGAGGTATGCCTCGCCGCTCGCTTGTTGCCGCCAGGTGTCCATCCCCGAAGTGGCGTCGGATACGCCGCGCAGTGGCGTACCGCCAGCGACCGCTCGCAATGGAGGGGGCCCCACGCAGTGGGGGCGAAATGGCCGCGAGCGGGATGCGCGACGCCATCACCAAACTCGCGGTCGCTGCATCCGCCTCCGCGGTCGCATCCCCGCAAGCGGGGCCCCTGCTTCGCGCTACGGCGTCGCCTGACTTTTCTTCTAGCGGTTCTTGAAGGTCGGCTTTCGTTTCTCGACGAAGGCTGCCATGCCTTCCTTCTGGTCCTCGAGCGCGAAGGCAGCGTGGAAGACGCGTCGCTCGAACAGCAGGCCTTCAGCCAGCGACGACTCGAAGGCGCGATTGACCGATTCCTTGATCATCATCACCACCGGCAGCGAATAGCCGGCGATGGTCTCGGCGGCGGCAAGTGCTTCGTCGAGCAGCTTGTCGGCGGGAATCACGCGTGCCACCAGGCCGGCGCGTTCCGCCTCCTCGGCATCCATCATGCGCGCGGTGAGACACATATCCATCGCCTTCGCTTTGCCCACTGCGCGCGGCAGGCGCTGCGTGCCTCCGGCGCCGGGCAGGATGCCGAGCTTGATTTCCGGCTGGCCGAACTTCGCACTGTCGGCGGCGAAGATCATGTCACAGCTCATCGCCAGTTCGCAGCCGCCGCCGAGCGCATAGCCGGCAACCGCGGCGATGACCGGTTTGCGGCACGCCTTTACCCGTTCCCAGTTGCGTGTGATGTAGTCGTCCCGATAGGTCTTGATGTAGTCGAAGTCCTTCATCGCCGCGATGTCTGCGCCCGCCGCGAAAGCCTTTTCGGAACCGGTGATGACGATGCAGCCGATGGCATCGTCGGCCTCGAAGGCGTCGAGTGCCTGGCCGAGTTCGTCGACCAGCGCATCGCATAGTGCATTGAGTTGCTGGGGACGGTTCAGAGTGATCAGGCCGACCCGATTCCGGGTCTCGGTAATGATAAAGTCATGGCTCATGGCGGTTCCTGTTCCTGTTTCTCGTTGCGGCATTGTAAATAGCTCACTGTGCAGTCTATTATCGACGAAGGGGGAGGCAAATGTCGAAAGGGGAGGGATATGCTCAAGTTTCTCGATAACTTGAATATTCGCAACAAGATCTGGGCGATGATCCTGTTGTTCATTGGCGCCTTGCTGGTTGGCACCTTGATCGACGCCTCGACCGTCCGCAAGACTTTGCAGGACGAAAAACAACTCAAGACGCGGCATCTCGTTGAAACGGCATACGGCGTGCTGGCGCATTTCCATGATCTGCAGAAATCGGGAGCGCTTAGCGAGTCGGCCGCGCAGAGCCAGGCGGCATCGGCGATCAAGGCCCTGCGCTACGAAGGCAAGGAGTACTTCTGGATCAACGATCTTGGCCGGCCGTTCCCGAAGATGGTCATGCATCCGACGGTGCCGTCCCTGGACGGCCAGGTGCTGAACGCCGACAAGTTCAATTGTGCGACCAGCATGACGTTCGGCAATTCCGGAGAAGCGGTGGCCACCGACGGCAAGAAGAACCTGTTCGTTGCCTTTGTCGATGTGGCAGACAGGAGCGGCGAGGGCTTCGTCACCTACAACTGGCCAAAGCCCAAGGAAGGTGGCGGCGTAACCGAAGAACTGTTCCCCAAGCTTTCCTACATCAAGAAGTTCGAGCCATGGGGCTGGTTGATCGGCTCCGGCATCTATATCGACGACATCGACGCTGCGGTACGGGACAGGACGTTCCATTCCCTGGGGCTGGTGGTGGCGGTGACCGTCGCCCTGCTTGTCTTCGCGGCGCTGCTGGCGGGCAGCATTTCGCGGTCGCTCGACGGCGCGGCCAAGGCGCTCGGCGATATCGCCGACAAGAATGGCGACCTGACCAGCCGCCTTCCTGAACGGGGTGGGCACGAGATCGCCAGCCTGGCCGCGGCGTTCAATCACTTCGTGGCCAAGATCCAGCAGGCGATGGTGAAGGTGCTTGAATCCACCCATCACCTGAGTTCGGCTTCGTCGCGTCTTTCGTCGGTCGCCGAGCAGACACGCGTTAGCGTACTCAGTCAGGATCGGGAGACCATTGCGATGACGGAGACCGTCAGGGGCATGCTCGCCAACGTCCAGCAGGTGGCGTCCAGTGCGGGCAGCGCAGTGGCGGCCGCCGAGCAGGCCGACGAGGAAGCGAAGCTCGGTCTCAACGTGGTCAGGTCCACCATCGATTCCATCCATTCGGTGGCACAGGAATTTTCCAAGGCGGCAGAGGTCATTGGCGAACTGGAGGACGACAGCCACAACATCGGCACCATTCTCGACACAATCAAGGGCATCGCCGACCAGACCAACCTGCTGGCGCTCAACGCGGCGATCGAGGCGGCGCGGGCCGGTGAGCAGGGGCGCGGTTTCGCCGTCGTCGCCGACGAGGTGCGCAAACTGGCACAGAGCACGCAGGAGGCCACGTCGCGCATTCAGGACATGATCTCGCGCTTGCAGACGAAAGCGGTCGCGGCAGTCGGCGTAATGAAGGAAGGCAGTTCACGTGTCGACGCCAGCGTCGGCCAGGCCGGACGCGCCGGCGAGTCGCTGGAGAAGATCACGCAGGCGGTCACGAGCATTCGCGGTATGAACAGCGAAATCGCCGCGACCGCTGCCGCCGAGGCGCGGGCGGCCGAAGGAATCAACCAGAGCGTCGATACCATCAGCCACATGGCCAAAGAGACGGGAGAAGGGGTGCGGGACACCGATGCCGCCGTCGCCGATCTAGCCAAGCTACTGGTCGAGCTGCAGGGTCTGGTCGGACAGTTCAAGCTGGGCAGCAGGAAACTGGATCTGTCAGCGGCGAAGACCGCCCACCTCAACTGGAAGACACGCCTGCGCTCGTTCCTCGATGGCCAGGCGACACTTACCGAGGCCGAAGCGGTGTCGCACACCGACTGCGCGTTCGGCAAGTGGTACTACAGCGAAGGCCTTGAGAAGTTCAGCCACCTGAAGGAGCTGAAGGACATCGAAGAACCGCATGCCGAACTGCACCGGACGATCAGGGAGATCATCAAGGCGCGCCACGCGGGCGACACCGCGACGGCCGAGAAGCTCTACACCAATGTCGACAGGCTTTCCCAGCGCATCGTCGCGCTGCTGGACATCGCGGAGGTAAAGGCCTAGAGCCCGCTGCTGGCTCTAGTCGAGCACGTGCGAAACGAGGCCGTCGGCGAGCTTCGGCTCGAACCAGGTCGACTTGGGCGGCATCACCTGGCCAGCGTCGGCGACCGCCATCAAGTCGGCCATGCGCGTCGGATACATCGCAAAGGCGGCGGCCATTTCGCCGCTGTCGACGCGTTTTTCCAGTTCCGACAGGCCGCGGATGCCGCCGACGAAATCGATACGCTTGTCGCGCCGCAAATCGGTGATGCCCAGCACGGGGCCGAGCAAATACTCGGAAAGCAGGCTGACATCCAGGCGCGCTACCGGGTCGGCGACGAACAGTTTCGGATCGATGTTGAGCCGGAACCAGCGGCCAGGCAGGTAGAGGCCGACTTCGCCCGGACACGAAGGCTTGACCGCGTCGCAGGCCGGCGCGACGGCGTAGCATTTCTCGATGCGCTTCAGGAACTCGTCGGCGGTGAGGCCGTTCAGATCCTTCACCACGCGGTTGTAGTCCATGATCTTCATCTGGTGCTGCGGGAAGATGACAGACAGAAAATAATCGCTCGATTGTTCGCTATCCGTCTTGCGGCGCGAGGTGGCAACGCGCGAGGCGGCCGCCGAACGATGATGGCCGTCGGCGATGTAGAGTGCGGGCATCGCCTCGAAGGCGGCCGTGATGTCGGCGATCAGAGTGTTGTCGCTAACGATCCAGATTGAATGACGGATGCCGTCGTCGGCCACCACCTCCGCTACGGGTGCACCGGCGCAGGCCTGCGACAACAGCGCGTCGGCCTGCCGCGAATCGGGATAGGCGAGCAGCACGGGACCGGTCTGCGCATTGAGCGCATCGATCTGGCGCACGCGGTCGTCCTCCTTGTCGGGGCGCGTGAATTCGTGCTTCTTGATGCGGCCGGCGTCGTAGGCCTCGACCGAAGCGGTGGCGACGAAGCCGGTCTGGGTGTGGCTGCCCATCTCGATGCGATAGGCGTAGTAGGACGGCTGACTATCGCGGTGCAGGATGCCCGCCTGCATCATCTTGGCGAGATTTTCCACGGCCTTGGCATAGACGGCCGGCGCATAGGGATCCGTGTCGACCGACAAGTCGATCTCCGGCTTCGAGATGTGCAGGAAGGACCAGGGTTTGCCATTGGCGCGGATGCGCGCCTCGTCGGTGGACAGCACGTCGTAGGGCGGGGCGGCAACGTCGGCGGCGTGATGCGGGGCAGGGCGGAGGCCGCGGAAGGGCTTGATCAGCGACATGGAACGATTACCTTGAAACGCGGGAGGGGAGCAGATCGCGCAGCGCCGCATGGGCTTCGCGGATCATCTTCTCGGTGGTTGGCCAGTCGACGCAGGCGTCGGTAACCGAGCAGCCGTACTTCAGCCTGGAAAGATCGTCGGGAATCGACTGGTTGCCGGCCTCGATGAAACTCTCGATCATCAGTCCGACGATGGAAGCGTTGCCGAGGCGGATCTGGTTCACGCAGTCGTGCATCACCAGTGGTTGCAGTTCCGGCTTCTTGTAGCTGTTGGCGTGCGAGCAATCGACGACGACGTTGCCGCGCAGCTTCGCTTTGGTCAGCGCCTGCTCGGCCATCGCTACGCTTACCGTGTCGTAGTTCGGCCGGTCGCCGCCGCCGCGCAGCACTAGGTGGCCGTAGCGGTTGCCGCGCGTACGCACGACGGACGAGCGGCCCTGCATGTTGATGCCGAGGAAACTGTGCGGCCGCGAGGCGGAAAGAATCGCGTTGATCGCCGTATCGACCGAACCGTCGGTGCCGTTCTTGAAACCGACCGGTGTCGACAGGCCCGAGGCCATCTCGCGGTGCGTCTGCGATTCCGCGGTACGCGCGCCGATGGCCGTCCAGGTCACCAGATCGCCAAGGTACTGCGGCGAGATCGGGTCGAGCGCTTCGGTCCCGGCCGGCAGCCCGAGTTCATTGACGGCTAGCAGAAACTCGCGCGCCTTCTGCATGCCTTCCTCGATGTGGAAGGAATCGTCGAGGCGCGGATCGTTGATATAGCCTTTCCAGCCAGTCGACGTGCGCGGCTTCTCGAAGTAGACGCGCATGACGATCAGCAACGTATCGGCGACCTCGTCGGCGAGCGCCTTCAGGCGCTTCGCGTAGTCGATGCCGGCGAGCGGATCGTGGATCGAGCACGGTCCGACGACGATGAACAGGCGCGGGTCGGTCCGGTCGAGAATTCCCTGCAAGGCGCGGCGTCCCGCCACGACTGACTTTTCCGCCGCGGCCGTCATCGGCAGGCGGCGGTGGATTTCCTCCGGGGTCGGCATCGCCTCGAAGGCTTCGATGTTGAGATTTTCGGTTTGTTGCATGCGGTGGGCCGGGAGACGCTACGATAAAGGATCGTAATTGTATCGCGACGTACCTCTCCGAATTGCAGCGCAGCAACATCGAGTTCCCCGCCAGGCGTCAGTCGGGAGGCATGCCCATGCTCCCTGGCCCTGGCCTTCCCGGGCGCTTGCCAGGGCCTACCGGTCTCTCTGCATCGACACCCGTATAGAGTGCCGGAACCGTTGTCGCCAGCACGCGATCCGCTATGTCTCGCTGCCGGTCGTCCAGCTTCGCATAGAAACGACGCGCCGCATCGCCGATGTCCTCCATGGCTGCGAGCCGGTTGCGCACAACGTCGATCTTCCGATCTATCTGGTGCAGCGCGTCGCCGGTCCCGCTGGCCGTCGATGTTGCCGGCCGCAACTGGTCGGCCACCAGAGCGCCGACCTTCTCCTGGTAGGCGACCCAGACCGCTTCCTGATCTGGCCGCAACTTCAGTTGAATGCGGACGTCGTCCAACTGCTGTTCCATGTTGGCGATCAGATGGGCGCCGCTGGCCATCACCGGCTCGCGCGACCGCTCGTCCGGCCGGTCAAGGGGCGGTCTCCCGCCCATGCCCCCCATGGGACCGCCGATCTGGGCCAGGCCCTTGTCGGCAAAACCAACCAGTACGGCGATGATCGCCAACGCCAGCAGGTTCCAGACAGTCTTCATCGCCCTGTCCATTAGCGGCGGCGCGGCGGTTTGTCGCAAGAGACGTCGCTCGGGCGATCGGCGTCATCCATATGCCTGCGTTGCTCCGTCGTCAGGAGACTCATGATCTTGTGGTCGGTGCGGGCGCGCATCAACTCGATTTCCGACATCGCCCTAGCTGCAGTATTGGCGAGCGCTTTGGCCTTGGTATCGTCGAATTCCGCGGTCAGCGGGAGCTTGCGCAGCGCGTCCATGGATTGGTGCAGTTCCTTCTCGCGGGCCCGTAGGGCGGGCGCCTGGGCGTACATGATGTCGAAGATCTTGTCGCGCTGCTCGTC
>JBNKCS010000029.1:0-19110 GCA_050287865.1 Rhodocyclaceae bacterium
TGGCAACGCGATATCCCACGGGATCCGAATGCGTCGCGCAAAACGCCACGCCGCGTTGCCGGTACCGAAAATACTGGCGCCCTTGTTGGTGCCGAAAACGGTCGCTGCCGACTCCGCCGGTAGTGCGTTGAACAAAGCCGGAACCTGAATCAGACCGCCGCCGCCCGCGACCGCATCGATGAAGCCCGCCAAAAGCGCAAACAACGCCAGAAGGGGTAACTCGGTCATTTGCCGATGCAGAAGCGGCTAAAGATCGAGCCCAGCAGATCGTCTGCCGAGAACTCGCCGGTAATCGCAGCCAATGCCTCTTGCGCCAGCCGCAGCTCTTCCGCAACAAACTCCAGTTGCGGCGTGCTGCCGGCCGCAACATCCAGCCGTACCGCCGCCTCAGCGAGCGCGGCCAGATGTCGTTCCCGGGCAAGCACAACATCCTCTCCTTGCCCCACCCAGCCGGCGACGCGCAACAGTTCGTCGTGGAGCAACGAAAGTCCCTCGCCGGTCTTCGCCGAAAGTCGCAGATGAACCTGCCCCTGCGCCTCGCGGCGACCCGCCGGCCGACCCGCCAGATCGCACTTGTTCTCGACGACGATGCGCTCGATACCCGCCGGCAACTGCGCCGCGACGCCATGGTCGGCGGGGGTGACACCGGCGCGGGCATCGACGATCTGCAGCACGATATCGGCCCTGGCGATCTCTTTCCAACTCCGCTCGATACCGATGCGTTCGACTTCTTCCACGGCATCGCGCAAGCCAGCCGTGTCGATGATGTGAAGCGGAATGCCCTCTACCTGTATCGTTTCCCGCAGAGCATCGCGCGTCGTTCCGGCGACATCCGTAACGATGGCGCGCTCCTCGCCGGCAAGCCTGTTCAACAGCGACGACTTGCCGACATTGGGCAGGCCGGCCAGGACCACCGTCAGACCGGTGCGAAGCAAACTGCCCTGGCGCGCCCGCCCGCGCAACGTGCTGAGGTCGGTGCGCAGCCGGTCCAGGCGCGGAACCATGTCCGTGTCGCGGAACGGATCGATTTCCTCCTCGGGAAAATCCAGCGTCGCCTCGACCAGCATGCGCAACTCGATCAACTGATCGACGAGCGCGTGCACCTGTCTTGAAAATTCACCCGACAGCGAACGCAACGCCGAACGCGCGGCCTGTGCGGTACTGGCATCGATCAGGTCGGCGACTGCTTCTGCCTGCGCCAAATCCAGCTTGTCGTTCAGGAAAGCCCGGCGAGTGAACTCGCCAGGTTCCGCGAGCCGCGCACCCAGTTCGCGGCAGCGGTCCAGCAGCGCTTGCAACACCACCGGTCCGCCATGGCCATGCAGTTCCAGCACGTCCTCGCCGGTAAAGGAGTGCGGCGCCGGAAAATACAACTGGATGCCCCGGTCGATCGCACTGCCATCGGCCGCACAAAAGTCAGCCATGGCGGCACGCCGCGCCGGGGGTAGTTTTCCCGTCAGGCGCTCTGCAAAATCGCCGAGATTGGCGCCGGAAACCCTGACAATGCCGATGCCGCCACGGCCGGGCGCCGTGGCGACGGCGGCGATGGTATCCGCCGGCCTATTTTGGCTTGAGGCCACTGGCCTCGATCATCCGGTTGACCTGCCACTGCTGGGCGATGGACAACAGGTTGTTGACCGTCCAATAAAGCACCAGGCCCGCCGGGAAGAACAGGAACATCGCGGTGAAAACGATGGGCATCATCATCATGATCTTCGCCTGCATAGGATCGGGGGGTGCAGGATTCAGCTTGGTCTGGATCAGCATGGTCACGCCCATGATCAGCGGCATGACGAAGTAGGGATCCTTGGTCGAAAGATCGGTGATCCAGCCTATCCACGGAGCTCCGCGCATTTCGACAGTGCCCATCAGAACCCAATAGAGTGCAATGAACACCGGAATCTGCACCAGGATCGGCAGACAACCGCCTAGCGGATTCACCTTCTCCTTCTTGTACATCTCCATCATTTCCTGGTTCAGCCGCTGCTTGTCGTCGCCGTACGCTTCCTTCAGTTTCTGCAATTTCGGCGTCAGCAGGCGCATCTTCGCCATCGACTTATAAGACGCCGCCGACAGCGGGAAGAATGCTGCCTTGATAAGCACGGTAAGCAGGATGATGGACCAGCCCCAGTTACCGATGAACGAATGGATCCATTCCAGCACCCAGAATATCGGCGCGGCAATCACCGTCAGCCAACCATAATCGACCACCAAGTCGAAACCCGGCGCGATCTTCGCGAGCTTGTCCTGCTCCTGTGGGCCGGCGTAGAGCGGTACGGTCAGCTTGCCCGTAGCCCCTGGCGCTATGTTCGCCACCGGCACGATCACGCCGGCCGCAAAGAGATCCTTGCCAATTTCCCGCGCGAAGAACTCGTGCTCACCAGGCCCCGGCAGCCAGGCCGACACGAAATAATGCTGGATCATCGCAACCCAGCCATTGTCAGCCTTCTCCGGCACCTTCGCCTTGCCCTTTGCGATGTCCTCGAAGGTAACTTTGTGAAATTTATCCGCTTCGGTATAAAACGCCGGCCCGGTGAAGGTCGACATCATGGCCTTCGAGCCCTCGGGCGCCTTGTCGTCGCGAGTCAGCTGAAAGTAGGCATGCGGCTGAATCGCCGATGCGCCGTGGTTGGCGATCTCGTATTCAACGTCGATGACGTAGCTGCCCCGCGTGAACACATAGGTTTTCGCCACATCGACGCCACCCTCAGTTGTCGCAGTCAGGCGGACGCGCAGCTCCTTTTCCCCGTCCTTCATTTCCAGCGCGGTCGCCGGCAGCTTCCACATCGACTTGTGAGTCGGCAGCCCCGCACCAATCAGGCCGCTTTGTGCGGCATACGAGTGTTTCGCCTCGAACAGCACAAAATCTTTGGTGTGATCTTCCGATGAATTGTGGGCCAACAACTCAAGGCGAATCAGGTCGCCACCCTGAGCAGACACCTCAGCTTGAAAAAGGTCTGTGGTCACCGACAGCGTGGCCCCTGCCTGAACCGGCGCAGCGGCAGCCGCTGCGGGAATCGTATCGACCGAGGGCACCGGCACGGGCGCCGACGCACTGCCGGCAGCGGGCGCGGCAACGGTGGCGACGGGAGTACCCGCCGGGACAGGCGCGTCCTGCTTCTGCCATGCCTGCCACAGCATGAAGAGCGAAAACGAAAAGACGAGAAACAGGATCAGGCGTTGGTTATCCATCGTGGCTCAATAAATCTTTCAAGGAACAGGATCATAACCGCCGGGATGCCAAGGATGACAGCGCCCCACTCTACGAACGGCCAACCAGAGACCCCTGACGATCCCGTGACGCTCCAGGGATTCGACCGCATACTCCGAACAACTTGGCTGGAAACGGCAACTACGGCCCAGAAACGGGCTGATGCCATACTGATAGGCCCTGATAAGCCAAACCAACGGCTTTACCCTCCACCCACCGTTCACCGGCCCACACTCCGCAACAACCCGTCGACATCCTGCCGCCAGGAACGACGCCGGGCCGCGTCCACCCGTTGCCCCGGGCGCAACGGAACTGCAACGAGCCTCAATACGATATCGACCTGGGGGAGATTCCGGTTTGCGTTGCGAAACGATTCACGCGCCAAACGTTTCAGCAAATTCCGCAATACGGCCCGTTTGGCAAAGCGTTTTGGAACAATCAAACCCAAACGCGCCCCAATGGTCCGGCCCCCCGGAACAACCGACTGGCGAGCCCGCCAGCGTATTTCAAAACAGCTTCCGCGAGCTTTCCCGCGGCCTGCCATGACGGCAGCGAATTCATCGGGCCGGTGTAGGCGATCAAGGGCGCCAAACCCCTGCTCACGCCGGCACGCCATCGCTGCGCCACCCTATTTAGGTTAGAAGCACTTAGACGCCGAGACGTTGACGGCCCTTGGCCCGGCGGGCACGAATGACGGCACGACCACCGCGAGTGCGCATCCGCACCAGAAACCCGTGCGTTCGCTTGCGCCGCACCACTGAAGGTTGATAAGTCCGTTTCATGATCTTGTTCTCTCAAGAGAAACGCGCGATTACATCGTCGCGACCCATCTTTGTCAAGGCCAATTTTCCGCTATCCTTGTGGATAACTCCTATCGAACCCGCTAGAATTCCCCACGAAGATTTCTCCCGCCAAGTGGAACGTTGCGGTGGGACTTCGTGGCGAGAAGTAATATTTTATATATAAATTAATAACATACACATAAAATACGTGGTTTCATCCGGCGACGTTACGACAATGAACGACTTCTGGTCGCGCTGCCTGACCGACTTGCAGGAAGAGCTGCCATCACAGCAGTTCAATTCCTGGATTCGGTCCCTCCGGGTTGAATTGGCCGGTCCCGGGCAGGTTCGCTTGCTTGCGCCCAACCGATTCGTACTCCAGTGGGTCAGGGAACGCTATCTGCATCGTATCGAAAACCTCTTCAAGGAATACCATCCTCTAGGTGAAGGCATTACCCTCTCGCTCGATGAGAATGTCCATCTATACGAACCAAGTCCTGAAGAGCGATCCCCTGATTCTTGCCAACCTGCCTCAATAAGTACGCCAATAGCCAAAGCCGACGATCCTGTGTATGAAAAGACACGGCTGAACGTCGATTTCACTTTCGATACACTGGTAACCGGCCGCTCCAACGACCTCGCTCGCGCTGCGGCGCAGCAGGTTGGCATGAACCCGGGGATTTCCTACAACCCGCTTTTTGTCTATGGCGGCGTCGGGTTAGGTAAAACACACTTGGTCCATGCGCTCGGAAATGAAGTCTGGGCGCATCATCCCGGTAAAGTCATCCGCTACGTCCACGCTCACGACTACATTGCCGACGTCGTACGCGCTTACCAGCAAAAAGCCTTTGAAACCTTCAAGCGTTACTACTGTTCCCTCGACCTGTTGATCATCGACGACATCCAGTTTCTGAGTGGCAAGGACCGCACGCAAGAAGAATTCTTCTTCGCTTTCAACGCGCTCATTGAAGCGAAGAAGCAGATTGTCATTACCTGCGACACCTATCCGAAAGACATTCATGGTCTCGAGAACAGACTCATCTCCCGTTTCGACTGTGGTCTAACAGTACAGGTCGAACCACCGGAACTGGAAATGCGCGTCGCGATACTGAAGAAGAAGGCTGAGGCGATGGAAGCCACCCTGGGTGACGACGTCGCCTTTCTGATAGCCAAGAACCTTCGTTCCAATGTTCGCGAACTCGAAGGCGCTCTCAACCGCGTCATTGCCTTCGCCCGCTTCCATAACAAGGAACTCAACATCGAGGTCGCCAAGGAAGCGCTGAAAGACGTTATTGGCGCCCACAACCGTCAGGTCACCTTGGAATTGATCCAGAAATTCGTATCGGACTACTACAAAATAAAAGTCGCCGACATGTACTCGCAAAAAAGGACCCGGGCCATTGCCAGGCCCCGCCAGATCGCCATGTGGCTGTCACGCGAATTGACGCCGCACAGCCTGCCGGAAATCGGCGATGCCTTCGGTGGCCGCGACCACACCACCGTCCTGCACGCCTGCCGGACCATCAATGACTTGCGCGGCAAAGATGCACAACTGAATAACGACCTGCATGTCCTCCTCCAATCGATCAAAGGATAACGTCTGACAAGTGATATCAATAATTGTGAATAAGTCGCGATTAAGCGGTCGCCGCAAAATCGATCCACACTCATCCACAACCACTCAACAGCAATTCAGCTGGGGTTGCATCACTTGCATCCTTATAATTATTAATCGTATTTCGCTCTTATCCACACTAACAACCATTACTAATCATCATTATCAAAGGGAGATATAAAGAATGCTCCTGTACAAGGGTTCACGCGATCAAATTCTGGCTCCTCTGCAATCGGTTTGCGGAATCGTCGAAAAACGCCATACGTTACCCATCCTGTCCAATGTCTTGTTGGAAAAGGACGCCGAACGGCTAACGTTGCTGGCCACGGACATCGAAATCCAGATTACGACTCGAACCGAGGCTGTCGGCAAGGAAAGCACTGCCTTGACCGTTGCTGCAAGGAAACTGCAGGACATTCTCCGTTCGTTGCCGGAATCCAGTGAAGTTACCCTGACCCTCGACGATAAACGGCTACAGGTCAAAGCCAGCAAGAGTCGTTTCAACCTGCAGACCCTGCCGGCTGAGGACTTCCCGCGAATGTCGATGGCCGATGGTCAGACGACCAGAATTGCAATGACTCAAAAGCAGTTCCGGCACCTGCTTGCGCTCGTCCAGTATTCGATGGCGCAACAGGATATTCGCTACTACCTCAACGGATTGCTGTTGGTAGTCAGTGGTTCGGAAATGCGCGTTGTTGCGACCGACGGTCATCGATTGGCCTACGCAAGCGAGGTGTTGAGCGAAGGCCAGCAAAGCTGTGAAGTCATCGTGCCGCGCAAGACCGTGCTGGAACTGTCCCGGCAACTGGCGGATAACGACGAACCACTGGAGATCATCCTCACGCCGACGCAGGCACAATTCCGGTTTGGCGATATCGAGCTGGTCACCAAACTTATCGACGGCAAGTTTCCAGACTACGAGCGGGTCATACCTCGGCAACACACCAAACTGCTGACGCTGAAACGGGATCAGTTGCTGCAATCGCTGCAGCGCGCGGCGATTCTTACCAACGAAAAGTTCCGCGGCGTTCGCCTGGTGCTTGATGATGGAAGCCTGAAGATCATGTCGACCAACGCGGAGCAGGAGGAAGCACAAGAAGAAATCGAGGTCGACTACCATGGTGAAGGCCTTGATGTCGGTTTCAACGTCACCTACCTTCTCGACGTGCTCAACAACATCACTGCTGAAACCATTCAATGTCATCTCGCAGACGCCAGTTCCAGCGCCTTGTTCACGCTTCCGGACAATGAGCACTTCAAGTACGTCGTCATGCCGATGCGTATCTAACCGGAAAAGTTAATGACGCAAGATAAAAAAGTGACCACCGACAACGGTGGCTACGATGAAGACTCGATTCAGCAACTGGAAGGACTGGAAGCTGTTCGCAAGCGTCCCGGCATGTACATCGGTGACACCTCCGATGGCACCGGCCTGCACCACATGGTGTTCGAGGTGGTCGACAATGCGATCGACGAGGCACTGGCCGGCCATTGCGACGACATCGTTATCACCATCCATACCGACAATTCGATTTCGGTTACCGATAACGGTCGCGGCATCCCGACGGGCATCAAGTTCGACGACAAGCATGAACCGAAGCGTTCTGCAGCCGAGATCGTCATGTGCGTCCTCCATGCGGGTGGCAAGTTCAACCAGAATTCCTACAAGGTTTCTGGTGGTCTGCACGGTGTCGGCGTGTCCTGCGTCAACGCCCTGTCGAAGTGGCTTCAGCTCACTATTCGCCGTGACGGAAAAAAGCACGTCATGGAATTCCACCGCGGCCACGCCGTGGACCGCGCGATCGAAGTAGTAAACAACGTCGAGGTCAGTCCGCTCAAGATTGTCGGTGATGCTCAAAGTACCGGCACCGAAGTGCACTTTCTTGCCGACGAGGAGATATTCGGCACCATAGAGTTTCACTACGACATCCTCGCCAAGCGATTGCGTGAACTCTCGTTCCTCAACAACGGCGTCAAGATCAAGCTGGTCGACCAGCGGACCGGCAAGGAAGAAGATTTTGCGTTCTCCGGCGGCGTCAAGGGTTTTGTCGATTACATCAATCGCGCCAAGACGGTGTTGCATCCGAATGTCTTCTTTTCCGCCGGTGAATCGAAGGTAGGAGATACCGGTGTTGTCATCGCCGTCGAGGTGGCGATGCAATGGAACGATTCCTACGCCGAGCAGGTGCTGTGTTTCACCAACAATATCCCCCAGAGCGACGGCGGTACGCATCTGACCGGCTTGCGGGCGGCGATGACGCGCGTCATCAATAAATATATCGACGAAAACGAGATCGCCAGAAAAGCGAAAGTGGATATATCGGGCGACGATATGCGGGAAGGTCTCGCTTGCGTGCTGTCGGTCAAAATGCCGGATCCTAAGTTCGCCTCACAGACGAAAATGAAGCTCGTCTCGTCCGAGGCACGACCGGCGGTGGAGGAGGTGGTCGCCGCCAAGTTGGCCGAGTTCCTCCTCGAAAAGCCGGTCGATGCGAAGATCATTACCGGCAAGATCGTTGAAGCGGCGCGCGCGCGCGAGGCCGCCCGCAAGGCGCGCGAGATGACCCGCCGCAAGGGTGTGCTCGACAATATCGGCTTGCCCGGCAAGCTTGCCGACTGCCAGGAAAAAGATCCCGCCCTGTGCGAGCTTTATATCGTGGAGGGCGATTCGGCGGGAGGTTCCGCCAAGCAGGGTCGCGATCGCAAGTTCCAGGCCATTCTGCCGCTACGGGGAAAGGTACTCAACGTCGAGAAGGCGCGCCTGGATAAAGTGATCTCCTCGGAGCAGATCGTTACTTTGCTGACGGCCTTGGGCTGTGGAATCGGCGACGATTACAAGCAGGAAAAACTCCGCTACCACCGCATCATAATCATGACCGACGCGGACGTGGATGGCGCGCACATCCGCACCCTGCTGCTCACCTTCTTCTATCGCCAGATGCCGCAACTGGTCGAAGGCGGCCATGTGTACATCGCCCAGCCGCCGCTCTACAAGATCAAGCACGGCCGCAGCGAGCTTTATATCAAGGACGACCAGGCGCTCAACCAGCATCTGCTGACACTCGCGCTCACCGATGCCGCATTGATTCCCGCGCCCGGAGCAGTGGCCATCGAAGGCGAGGCGCTGGGTGAGCTGGCGCGCGCCTACCTGCTTTCCGAAGCCGTCATCAAGCGGCTGTCCGACTTCATCGAGTCCGCTGTGCTGCATGCCATGTTGGCGCGAAACATCGCCATCGACCTTGCTGGCGAACGAGCAGCCCAGGCGAGCGCGACAGCGCTGGCCGCTCACGCGCCCAAGGATGTGCGCATTACTGCCGAATTCCACGAGAAGTCGGAGGCGTGGCGTCTGCGCGTCGAGCGCATGCGTCATGGCAACCTGCGCGTCGGGCACATCGACAGCGAATTCCTGCACTCCGGGGACTACACACAGATCCGAACGACCGCGGAATTGATCGCCGGCCTCGGAGAGTCAGGCGCGGTGATACGCCGCGGGGAAAAGACGCAAGCGGCCGGCAGCTTTGCCGAAGCCATGCGATGGCTGCTGGGCGAAGTAGAGCGCGGCTTGTCGAAACAGCGCTACAAGGGCCTTGGCGAAATGAATCCGGAACAATTGTGGGAGACCACCATGGATCCCGCCGTCCGGCGTCTGCTCAGGGTACAGATCGAGGATGCAATCGCCGCAGACGAAATCTTTACTACCCTCATGGGCGACAACGTCGAGCCGAGACGCGCGTTCATCGAAACGAATGCCCTTTACGCCCGCAATATCGATGTATAGGCGAGCGCAGGAAGAGTCATTGCGATGAATGATGAACTGGAGATAGTTCGGGAATTCCTGAAGGAACGCCTCAGTATCGATTCAGCGAGGATTGTTCCCGAGGCGACCCTGGAAGAACTCGACATCGATTCGTTGATGTTGCTCGAGTTGTTCTTCGAGCTTGAAGAAAAGCTTGACGTCAACCTCTCCCAGGACCTACCGACGCCCAAGACCATTGGTCAGATGATCGAGATCGTCAGGGGACTGAAAAACGCGCCGCGCGCTGGATGAGCGAGAGTGAAGCGACGCGTAGCCATCACGGGAATTGGTCTGGTCAGCCCATTCGGCGGCGACCGTGAGGACTTTTTTGCCCATATGCTGGCCGGCGAGTCCTGTGTCCGCCACTACACGACCGACGACAAGCCCAGACCGCTATCCATGCCGGCTGTCCGTTGCGACCGCTTCGATGCCGATGCCGTACTCGGCAAGGCGCTCTCGTCCACCATGGATCGTTATGCCCAGCTTGGCTTTGCAGCCGCTCGCGAAGCCTGGCGCGATGCCGGTTTCGATGCCACCGACCGCAGCGAGAAGAACGACTGCGGCGTTTCCTGGGGTACCGCGCTGGGCGGCACATTCGCCTACGAGCGCGGTTACCGCGACCTCTGGCAGAACGGCCGCGAACGCGTCTCTCCGCTCTCCGTTGTGCTCGGCATGAACAATGCCGCCTCGGCGCACATGGCCATCCAGTTCGGGCTCGGCAACTCCTGTCTCAGCTACACCGTTGCCTGCTCGTCGGCCTCTGCCGCCATCGGCGAAGCCTACCGGCGCATTGCCGTCGGCGACGCCAACGTAATGCTGACCGGTGGCTCCGACGACCCGCTCTGTTATGGCGTCGTGAGGGCGTGGGAGGCGCTGCGCGTGGTGGCGCCAGGCAATCCTGAGAACGCGAGCCGTGCCTGCCGGCCGTTCTCGGCCGACCGCGCAGGCCTCGTATTGGGTGAAGGCGCGGCCGCGCTGGTGCTCGAAGAATGGCAGCACGCCGTCGATCGCGGCGCCAACATCCTCGCCGAGCTGGCCGGTTACGGCGCCACCTCGGATCACAGTCATCTGGTGAAGCCGGACGTGCGCGGCCAGGTGCGCGCCATCGAGATGGCGCTGGCCGACGCCGGTTTGACGCCGCAGGATATCGACTACGTCAATGCCCACGGGACTGCGACCTCCGAAGGCGATCCCACCGAGATCGACGCCCTGCGAAGCGTCTTCGGTCGATACGCCGCGGAACTGCCGGTCAGCGCCACCAAGTCGATGCACGGACACATGATGGGCGCATCCGGCGCAGTCGAGGCGGTGGTGACGGTGATGGCGCTGAATCGGGATGCCCTGCCGCCGACCGCCAACGTCGATACCATCGATCCGGCTTGTGCCGGGGTTCGCCATATTCTCGGCGGCGCATTGCGCGGTACCGGCGCGCGCGTCGCCCTTTCGAATTCCTTTGCCTTCGGCGGCAGTAATGCCGTGCTGGCAATCCGCAACGACAGGCTTCCCGCCTGACCCGAGTTTCCAACCTTTAGCAACGAGTCGACCATGACCCAGACCACGCCCGGCGACCTGAACGCCCTGATGCACGAGGTAGCGGCAATGATTGTCACCTCCCTCAACCTTGAGATGAGCCCCGCCGAGATCACGCCGGACACGCAACTCTTTGGCGACGGCCTTGGCCTCGACTCGATCGACATTCTCGAAGTCGCGCTGGCAGTGTCGAAGCACTACGGTTTCCAGTTGCGCGCCGACGACGAGCAGAACACCAAGATCTTCACGTCGTTGCGCACGCTGGTCGAGCACATCGCCGCCAACCGGACCAAATGAACGCAGGGTTGACGGACAGAGAGCCGGAAGCGACTGACGCCATGAACGCCTGGATCATCGCTGCCCTGGCCGCCGTCGTTTATGCCGCGCTCGCCCATTACATGAGCGGTCGGGCGGAAATCGGCGAGTGGCCGATCCTGTTTGTCGGTCTGCCGCTGTTGCTCGTCGTCGTCAGCTTTACGCGGAACATTCGCTGGACGATCGTTGCCTGCGTTGCGGCCCTGGCCGCCTTTGGCGCATTGGCATGGCTATGGCCGAAACTGCACAATCCGGCCGGCTGGTTGTACTTCTTCCAGCATGTCGGCATCAACCTCACGCTCGCCCTTTTCTTCGGCCGCACGCTTGTCGGTGGCCGTCGTCCGCTGGTTACGGCGCTAGCCAGTATCGTGCACGAAGAAATGACACCAGCACTGGTCCGTTACACACGCCAGGTCACCGTCGCCTGGACGGCATTTTTCGTCGCCTGCGCGGCGCTTTCGGTTGTGTTGTTCTTCTTCGCGGACGTGGAGACCTGGTCGCTGTTTGCCAACGTCCTGGCGTTTCCCCTGATCGGCGCGATGTTCCTCGTCGAAAACGAAGTGCGCAAGCGCGTGCTGCCCAAGCGCGACCAACTGGGCCTCATGGCGACGGTTCGCGCCGTCCGCGCCGCCTTCAAGTCGTGAGCGCCGACCGTTACCCCCTGTTGGCGCACGACGGTCCGGAGCGCATCGTCGCCTGGCGGCCGACCGGCCCGGTCACTGCGCATCGCTTCCTGTCCGACGTCGAGCATCTGGCCGAGTTGCTGCCCGCTAGCGGCAACGTCCTCAACGTTTGCCATGACCGCTATCGGTTCATGGTCGGCTTCGCCGCCGCCCTGTTCGCCGGCAAGGTCAGCCTGCTGCCGCCGTCGCAGACGCCCGAGGCGATCCGCCGGCTCAGGGAGTACGCCGAAGACGTCTTCTGCCTTCACGACGGCGGCGGCGAGTCTCTCGATTTGCCGAAGCTGCCGTTCCCCGAACTACCCGACGGTGCCGTCGAAGCCGCCCCCGAAATCGACGCCGACCGTGTCGCCGCGGTGCTGTTTACTTCCGGGTCGACCGGCACGCCGACCGCGCACATCAAGAAGTGGGGCTTGCTGGCGGCCAGTTCCCGCGAGGAGGCCGAGCGCCTGGAAGCAGCACGCGCCGGCTATTCGCTGGTCGGCACGGTTCCCGTGCAGCACAGCTACGGCCTCGAGTCGATCATCATGCTGACCTTGCAAAGCCGCTGCGCCGTCTGGAGCGGCTGGCCCTTCTATCCGGCCGACATCGTCGCCACGCTGGCGGCCGTTCCCCGCCCGCGGCTCCTCGTGACGACACCGGTTCATCTGCGGACGCTGCTCGACGCCGGCGTCGAGGTGCCCGCCGTCGACAAGTTGCTCTCGGCAACGGCGCCGTTTCCCGACCGCCAGGCGCGCGAAACGGAAGAGCGGTTGCACGCGCCGCTCCATGAAATCTACGGCTGCACCGAGACCGGCCAGCTGGCCAGCCGACGCACGATCGAAGGTCCGCGCTGGTCGGCGCTGCCCGGCATCCGGCTCGAGCAGGAGGAGGGCGTAACCTTCGCGCTGGGCGGCAACTGCGGTGTCCGGCATGCGCTGGCAGACGTCATCGAACTCCACGAAGACGGCAGCTTCTCGCTGCACGGCCGCAACGCCGACATGGTGAACATCGCCGGCAAGCGCACCTCGCTTGCCTACCTGAATCACCAGCTGACCGACATTCCCGGCGTCGCGGATGGTTGCTTCCTGATGCCCGACGAGGTAAACGGCAGCAGCGTCACCCGGCTGTGCGCCTTCGTCGTCGCACCGACCCTCTCGCCCGGGCAGTTGCGCGAGGCGCTGCGCCAGCGCATCGATCCGATCTTTCTGCCGCGGCCGACAATCTTTCTCGACCGCCTGCCGCGCAACGCCACCGGCAAGCTACCGCGCAACGACCTCATGGCCCTGCTCGACCGCCATGGCCGGAGTCCCGAATGAGCGCCGTACACTGGACGGTCCCGGATGATCTGCCGGCCTTTGCCGGCCATTTCCCGGGTCGCCCCATTGTCCCCGGCGTCGTGCTGCTCGACCGCCTGCTGCAAGCGGTGGCCTCGGCGGGCGAAACCGTCGCCGGCATCGGCAGCGCCAAATTCCTGAGTCCTGTCGGTCCGGGCGCGACGCTCGAGTTTTCCTGGCAACCTGGCGCAGGGCGGTCGTTGCGCTTCGACATCGCCAGCGCCGGCCTTGCGGTCGCCACCGGCACCCTGACCTTGGCAGGCTGACCATGGCCGTCGCCGGGGACCCAAGCGAAACCAACTGGACGCAGCGCCCCGAGCGCAGCAACATGCCGATCCTGCGGCTGATGGTGTGGATCTCCCTGCGCCTTGGCCGGCCCGTCGGCCGCATCGTCCTCTACGGCATCGCCGCCTACTTCGTCGCCTTTGCCCCGGCCGCGCGGCGCGCCAGCCGCGCCTATCTCGCGCGCGCCCTGGGTCGCGCGCCGACCGTGGCAGACGGGTTCCGCCACGTGCTCGCCTTCGCCAGCACCATCCACGACCGCGTCTACCTGCTCAACGAGCGCTTCGACCTGTTCGACATCGAGATCGTCGGTCGCGACCTGATCGATAAGGCCACCGCCGACTGCAACGGCACCCTGCTGATGGGTGCGCACATCGGCAGTTTCGAAGTCATGCGCTCGCTCGGCCGCAAGCATGCCGGACAAGTCATCACCATGCTGATGTACGAGGAGAACGCGCGCATGGTCAACGCCACTCTGGCGGCGATCAATCCGGCCGCGGCGCAGGATGTCATCGCGCTCGGCCGCGTGGATTCCATGCTGCAGGCGCAGGAGAAACTCGCCGCCGGTCATCTGGTCGGCATGCTCGCCGACCGTGGCCTCGGCGACGATCCCGCGCGCGCCGTCGACTTCCTCGGTGCGCCGGCGCTGTTTCCGCTCGGGCCCTTCCGCGTCGCCGCCATGCTGCGGCGGCCGGTGCTGTTCATGGCCGGCCTCTACCTCGGCGGCAACCGCTACCGCATCCACTTCGAACCGCTCGCGGATTTCAGCGACGTGGCCCGCGCCGATCGCGACGAAGCGATCGCCGCCGCGCAGTCGCGCTACGTCGAGCGGCTGGAACAATGCTGTCGCGAGGCGCCGTACAACTGGTTCAACTTTTTCGACTTCTGGAAGGGCAGGGAATCATGAAACCGAGGCAATGGCTCGGCGTGTTGCCATGGCTGACTTTTCTGGCGCTGCCGGCCTGGGCGGGCGACTGGAACATCGACGCGCTGATGCAGGGCCTGGCGAAGCACGAAGGCGGTCGCGCCCGCTTCGTCGAAACCAAGACCATTGCCCTGCTCGACAAGCCCGTTGTCTCGTCGGGCGAGCTGACCTACGCGCCGCCGGACCGCCTCGAAAAGCGCACCCTCAAGCCGCGCCAGGAACTCATGGTGCTCGACGGCGACCAGTTGCGCCTCGAACGCGGCAAACAGGTCTTCAGCATTCGATTGTCGGACCAGCCGGAAGCGCTGGCCTTCGTCGACAGCCTGCGCGGTACGCTGGCCGGCGACAAGGCGGCGCTGGAAAAAACCTACAAGCTGACCCTGTCCGGCACGCCCGAACGCTGGATGCTCGACCTGCTCCCCGACGACCAGCGCATCGCCGCCTACGTTTTGCGGATCACCTTCGGCGGCAGCCATAACCGCGTCGAATGGATACGCTACCTGCAGGCCGACGGCGACAGCGCCGTCATGACCATCGAGCCGCTCAACGACCGATGACGCGTTCCGGCCGGTTTGCCGTCGTCTTGTGGCTGCTCGGGCTGGCCGCCTGCGTGCTGGTCGCCTGGCGCGGCCAGTTCACCACCGACATGTCGGCCTTCCTGCCGCAGCGCCCGTCGGCGACGCAGCGCCTGCTGGTCGAGCAGCTCCGCGAGGGCAGCCTGTCGCGGCTCGTACTGATCGGCATCGAGGGGGCGGATGCGCCGACGCGGGCGCGCCTGTCGAAGGAACTGGCGGCGCGGCTGGAGGCCAGCGGCCTGTTCGCCGGCGTGCAGAACGGCGATGCCGCCGCGCTGGCGCGCGACCGCAATCTCCTCTTCGAGCACCGCTACCTGCTCAGCCCGGCGGTGAACTCCCGGCGCTTTACCGAAGCCGGCCTGCGCGAAGCCATCGGCGAGAGCATCGACATGCTCGCTTCGCCGGCGGGCATGATGATCAAGAGTCTGCTGCCGCGCGATCCAACCGGTGAAATGCTGCAATTGCTCGGCGCCTTCGCGGGGCAGCAGGGGCCGGCCAGCCGCGATGGCGTCTGGGCCTCGCGCGACGGGGAGCGCGCGCTGTTGATGGCGCAAACCGCCGCCCGCGGTTCCGACACCGACGGCCAGGGCGAAGCCGTTGCCCGGGCGCGCGCCGACTTCGCGGCCGTGGCCGGCGACAGCGGCGCGCGCCTGCTGGTTTCCGGCGCGCCGGTTTTCTCGCTCACCGCGCGCGCGACCATCAGGAGCGAAGTCGAGCGCCTCGCCATCATCAGCGCCATCGGCATCATCTCCGTCCTGCTGCTTGCCTACCGTTCCTTCACGGCGCTGACGCTCGGCCTGCTGCCGGTGCTCTCGGGCGCGCTGGCCGGCGTTGCCGCCGTCATCCTCGGCTTCGGCAGCATCCACGGCATCACCATCGGCTTCGGCGCCACGCTGATCGGCGAGTCCGTCGACTACAGCATCTACTATTTCGTCCAGTCGCGGCAGGGGCACGACGGCGAATGGCGGGCGCGCTTCTGGCCCACCATCCGGCTGGGCGTGCTGACCTCGCTGTTCGGCTTCGCCTCGCTGCTCTTCTCCGGCTTTCCCGGTCTGGCGCAACTCGGCCTGTTCTCCATGTCGGGGCTGGTCGCCGCCGCGTTGATAACGCGCTTCGTGCTGCCGCAACTGCGGCCCGCCGGCTTCGTCATCCGCGACACCACGGCCCTCGGCCGCGCCGTCGCGCCCGCGATCGGCAAGCTCGGCCACCGTCGCTGGGTGATCGCCGTGCTGGCGGTGGCGGCGCTGGGGGTGCTCTTTGCGCACCACGACCGGCTCTGGAACACGCGCCTGTCAGAGCTCAGCCCCATGTCGCCGGACCTTTTGGCGCTCGACGCCTCGTTGCGCGGCGACCTCGGCAACTCCGACCAGGGCTACCTGGCGGTGGTCGGCGCACCGACTCGCGAAGACGCGCTGGTCGCGGCGGAGCGTGTCGCCAGCCGCCTGCAACCGCTGGTCGACGCCGGCGCCATCGGCGGCTTCGAATCGCCGAGCCGCTTCCTGCCGAGTCAGGCGACGCAGCAGGCGCGCCGCGCCGCGTTGCCGGAACGCGCGGAACTGGCAAAGCGCCTGCAGGCGGCGCTCGTCGGGTTGCCGCTGCGTGCCGACAAGCTGCAAGGTTTCCTCGACGATGTCGAAGCCGCGAAAAGTCAGCCGTCGCTGGACGCCGGAGCGCTGAAGGGCAGCAACCTCGGTGTGGTTGTGGACGCCATGCTGCAGCCACGATCCACGGGCTGGGTGGCGCTGATGCCCCTGCACGGCAACGCCGCCGGCAGCGTCGACGCGGCGGCGGTCCGTGCCGTCCTCGCCAGCGAACCCGGCGCCCTGTTCCTCGACCTCGGCGAGGAATCGACGCGCCTGTACGCGGACTACCTCGACGAAGCGATCTGGCTGTCGCTGGCCGGCTTCGCTGCCATCACCCTGCTGCTCGCCGGTGCGCTGCGCTCCGGCCGGCGTCTGCTACGCGTGCTGACGCCACTCGTGCTGGCGGTGCTGCTGGTGATGGCGGCGCTGGCCCTGGTCGGCGAACGCCTGACGCTGCTGCATCTGGTCGGCCTGTTGCTGGCCGTCGCCGTCGGCTCCAACTACGCGTTGTTCTTCGACGACGACAACGCCGCTGGCGATCCGCGCACCCTCGCCTCGCTGCTGGTCGCCAACGCGACGACGGTGATCGGCTTCGGCGCCCTCGCCACTTCCACCGTGCCGGTGCTGCACGCCATCGGCATCACCGTCGGCCCCGGCGCAGTGCTGGCGCTCATACTCTCGGCCATGCTGGCCGACCGCAAGGAAGCGGCCTGATATGGCGGACTGGCAACCAACCCCGCTCATCAACGTCAGCGTCGCGGTGCACGGCGCCGCGGTTGCCTCGCTGACCGTCGCGCCCGGGCACTGGCCGCTGGCGGTCGGCGCCATCGCCGCCAATCAGGTCGTGCTTACCGCCGCCGGCCTTTGGCCGCGCTCCACGCTGCTCGGCCCCAACCTCACGCGGCTGCCGGCTGCTGCCCGGGCACGCCGCGAAGTCGCCCTGACCATCGACGACGGTCCCGATCCCGAAGTCACGCCGCGCGTGCTCGACCTGCTCGACGCCACCGGCGCCAAAGCCACTTTCTTCTGCATCGGCGAGGAAGTGACGCGCCACGCCGCGCTGGCGCGCGAGATGGTCGCCCGCGGCCATGCCATCGAAAACCACAGCCAGCACCACCTCAAGCTGTTCGCCGCGCTCGGCCCCTGGCGCATGCGCCGCGAAATCGTCGCCGCGCAGGAAAGCATCGCCGCCGCCGTCGGCCGCGCGCCGCGCTTCTTCCGTCCCACGGCCGGCCTGCGCAATCCCTTGCTCGATCCGATCCTCGCCAAGCTCGACCTGCGGCTGGTGAGCTGGACGCGGCGGCCCTTCGACACCCGCTGCGGCAACGTCGACCGCATCGTGGCCCGCCTCACGCGCGACCTTGCCACCGGCGACATCCTGCTCATGCACGAAGGCAACGCCGCGCCGACCGCCGCCGGCACCCCCGTCATCCTCGAAGCCCTGCCGCGCCTGCTCCGCGCGCTGCAGGCCGCCAAAATGCAATCCGTCACCCTCGATCACGCCCTCGACCCCGCACCGAAATGACCGAAAAGTTTCTCGCCCGCCTGCTCGACGAAGCCAGCCGCCCCTATCGCGCCGCCGGCCACTTCGCCTACGGATTCTCGCGCGGCAAGCTTTCCAGCGACTGCATCTTCCGCGAACTGTTGCGGCGCGGCGTCTTTCCCGCCGCTGGCGGACGCTTTCTCGACCTCGGCTGCGGTCAGGCCGGGCTGGCCTCCTGGCTGCTGGCCGCGCGCGCCCTGTACGAGCGCAACGACTGGCCGGCCGGCTGGCCCGAGCCGCCCAGGGTGGTCGAACTGCGCGGCTTCGAGCTGATGGAAAAGGACGTCGCCCGCGCCCGCGCTGCGCTCGCCGAGCGCGAACCGCAGGTCGTCATCCGTCAGGGCGACATCTGCAAGACCGACTTCGGCCAGGCCGATATCGTCACCATCCTCGACGTGCTGCACTACATCGACTACCCGAACCAGGAAGACATCCTGCGCCGCGTCCGCGCCGCGCTGCCGCCCGGCGGCCTGTTCCTCACCCGCGTCGGCGACGCCGACGGCGGCCTCTACTTCCGTGTCTGCGACTGGGTCGACCGCGCCGTCACCTTCGTCCGCGGCCATCGCCTGCCCACGCTCTACTACCGCAGCCTCGCGGAGTGGGTCGAACTGCTGCGCAAGCTCGGCTTCGAAGTCGAGACCGTGCCCATGAGCGAAGGCAAACCCTTCGCCAACGTCATGCTCGTCGCCCGCGTCCCGGTCTGAGGACAGGACACGTTACGGCTTGGCGTACCGCCACGGCTGACTTTTGCAGCGGGGTTCGCCGGTCCCCTATCTATAATCGGCCGGGTTGTCCCTGCCATTCATCCAGCGCATGTTCTTGATGCTCAAGCACCTGCACATCACGTTCGCCGTCATCAGCATCGCGGGCTTCGTCGCGCGCGGCGTTTTGGCGATGCTCGGCTCTCCGCTGCTGCAGCGCCGCTGGCTGCGCGTGCTGCCGCACGTCAACGACACG
>JBNKCS010000030.1:0-19106 GCA_050287865.1 Rhodocyclaceae bacterium
CGAGCTTGGTCAGAACGATGCCGGTGAGCGGCAGCGCCTCGGCAAAGGCTTTCGCGGTATTCACCGCATCCTGGCCAAGCATCGCGTCAACGACGAACAGGGATTCGATCGGCTTCAGCGCGGCATGCAATTCGCGCACTTCGGCCATCATCGCCTCGTCGATGGCCAGCCGGCCGGCGGTATCGACGAACAACACGTCGTGGTAGTGCCTCTTCGCGTAATCGAGCGCCGCCCGCGCGATATCGAGCGGCTTCTGTCCCACTTCGGACGGAAAGAAATCGATGCCGGCCTGCGCGGCGACGGTCTTCAACTGTTCGATGGCGGCAGGGCGATAGACGTCGCAGCTTACCGCCAGCACCTTCTTCTTCTGCCGCTCCCTGAGCCACTTGCCGAGCTTGGCCGTGGTCGTCGTCTTGCCGGCGCCTTGCAGGCCCGCCATGAGGATCACGGCCGGAGGCGTGGTGGCGAAGTTGAGCTCGCTTTTGGCGCCGCCCATCAGTTCGGTGAGCTCGCGATGCACGACGCCGACCAGCGCCTGGCCGGGCGTCAGCGAGCCGATGACTTCCTGGCCGACCGCTTTTTCCTTGACGCGCGCAACGAATTCCTTGACCACAGGCAAGGCCACGTCGGCCTCTAGCAGGGCCACACGCACCTCGCGCAGCATGTCCTGGATGTTGTCGTCGGTGAGGCGGGCCTGGCCGCGCAGGGTCTTGACGACCTTGGCCAGCCGTTGGGTCAGGTTATCCAGCATGGGAATCGGGACAAGAGAATGAGGTAGACTTCCGGGATGCCCTCGATTCTACTGCATGCTGTCGCTGCCGCTCTTTACCTCGGACTCGCCGCGCTCTCCTGGCGCCGCCGCTGGCGCGGTTCGACGCTCGACCGCCCGCCCGTCCCGCTAGCGGGGTGGGAGCGGATCTGGCTTCTGGCAGCGCTTCTTGCGCATGGAGTCTCGCTGGCTGGCGCACTGTTTCCGGGCGACGCCATGTATTTCAGTTTTTCCATCGCCCTCTCGCTGATTGTCTGGCTGGCAATCGGCTTCTATTGGATCGAAAGTTTCTACGCCCGCATGGAAGGGCTGCAGATGCTGGTCTTGCCGGTCGCGGCGGTTGGCGTGCTGCTGCCGACGGTTTTCCCTGCCGAACACCTGCTGGCCAATGCCAACTCGATGCAGTTCCGGATCCACTTCCTGATCGCCATGCTGGCCTACAGCCTGTTCACGCTCGCGGCGCTGCATGCGATCCTGATGGCCGTCGCCGAAAAAGGGCTGCACCGGGGCAGGCTGACGCCGCTGCTGGCCAGTCTGCCACCGCTATTGACGATGGAAGCGCTGCTGTTCCGGCTGATCCACATCGCCTTTCTGCTGCTGACGCTCACCCTCGCCTCGGGCATCCTGTTCTCGGAATCCCTGTTCGGCAAGGCACTGACGTTCAACCACAAGACCGTCTTTGCGATCATTTCGTGGATCATCTTCGCCCACCTGCTGGCGGGACGACATTTCCGCGGCTGGCGCGGCCGCAAGGCGCTGCGCTGGACGCTGGCCGGCTTCGCGGCGCTGCTGCTCGCCTACGTAGGCAGCCGGTTCGTGCTGGAAGTGCTGCTCGGCCGAGGCTGACCCGCACCAGATGGACGAAATCCCGTTTTCCGTACTCGGCGGCGCTTTGGCCGTCTTGCTGGTCCTCTCCGGTTTTTTCTCAATGACCGAGACCAGCATGATGGCGGCCAATCGCTACCGGCTGCGTCACATGGCCGGCAATGGACACCGCGGCGCCCAACTGGCCCTTGACCTGCTCGGGCGCACCGACAAGCTGCTCGGCGTGATCCTGCTCGGCAACAACCTGGTCAACGCGGCCGCGGCCACGCTGGTGAGCGTCATCGCCATCCACTTGTTCGGCGACGAGAAATGGGCGCTCGGGGCTGGCACCGTGACCATCACGTTCCTGATCCTGGTGTTTTCCGAAATCACTCCCAAGATCATCGGCGCCACTCATGCCGATCAGTTGGCGCTGTTCCTCGGCTACCTGCTTTGGCCGTTGCTGCGCGCCTTCTATCCGATCATCTGGTTCATCAACCTGTTCGCCTCCGCCCTGCTCAAACTCCTGCACCTGCAGCCCAAGCCCGGCCACGAGTCCGCACAACTCTCTCCGCAGGAGCTGCGCGCGCTGGTCCTCGAGTCGCGGGGAATCCCGGGGCAGCACCGCGACATCCTGGTCAACCTGTTCGAACTGGAGCAAGTCACGGTCGAGGACATCATGGTGCCACGCGGCGACATCGAGTACATCGACATCGAGACACCCATCGAGGAAATCCAGACGCAGTTGGCGACGAGCTACCACACGCGGCTGCCGGTCGTGGAGGGAGACCCGAACAACGTCATCGGCGTGCTGCACCAACGCCGCCTGCTTGCCAGTGCGATCAGGGCACCACTCGATGTGGAAACCCTGCGCGAAGCCCTTAGCGAACCCTACTTCATTCCGGCGGCGACCCCGGTATATGCACAACTCCAGTTTTTCCGCGACAACCGGCAGCGCCAGGGGTTGGTGGTCGATGAGTATGGCGAACTCCTTGGGCTGGTGGCGCTGGAAGACATCATCGAGGAAATTGTCGGCAAGTTCACCACCAGCATTCCGGGAGCGAGCATCGAGTTCGCCTGGAACGAGGACGGCGAAGCGCTGGTCGATGGCAGTCATAGCCTGCGCGAACTCAATCGCCTGTTCGAAATCGACCTGCCACTGGATGGTCCGAAGACCCTGAGCGGACTGATCGTGGAATGGCTTCGGGAAATCCCCGAAGCTGGCGTCTGTCTGCGAATTGCCGGAGTTCCAATGGAAATCCTCCAGGCTCAGGACAGACGCATCAAGATCGTCAAGCTGTTCCGCCCGCCGACGGCGGAGTAAAAAAGTCAGCCGTGGCGGTACGCCATCTTTACAAACACCCGTCAGGCGGGCATTATCAGTCTGATATGTCCGGTAAATCTGGTGCCCCGACGGGCGGTCAGCCTCGATGGCGGTAGCGATTCCAGCCACCCTGAGTGGGCTGGCCCGTGCGCTCGTCCAGCAGGATCTACTCCGGGAAGCCGAAGCAGAGCGGATCGCTGCCGAGGCCAAGCCGGAAACCGGCGGTTTCGTTGGCCAGTTGATTTCCGCTGGCCGCATGTCGGCGCGCGACATCGCCGTGTTCGCTTCGCGAACCTTCGGCTACCCGCTGCTCGATCTGAACGCCTATTCGGCTGAGCACCTCGCCAGTGACGCCATCGACCGCCGGGTGATGCAGAATCACCAGGTCATTGCGCTCCTGCGTCGCGGCAACCGACTGGCCGTCGCGGTAGCGGACCCGACCAACCTGCGCGCCCTCGACGAAATCCGCTTCCAGACCGGTATGGCGGTCGACCCGGTCGTTGTCGAAGCGGACAAGCTAACACCCATTCTCGCGCGCCTGGCCGAAAAACCGGAAACCTCGCTGAAGAATCTGGTCGACGATGATCTCAACCTCGAATTCGACGATGGCAGTGCGGCAGCCGACGCGGCCGCGGCCGAAGCGGCCTCGATCGAGGTCGACGATGCGCCGGTCGTCAAGTTTATCCAGAAGATTTTGCATGACGCCATTGCCGAAGGGGCATCGGACATCCACTTCGAGCCGTACGAGAAGTACTACCGCATCCGCTTCCGCGTCGATGGCGTGCTGCGCGAGGTTGCCCAACCGCCGCTGGTGATCAAGGAAAAGATCGCCTCCCGCATCAAGGTCATCTCGCGGCTTAACATCGCCGAGAAGCGCGTCCCGCAGGATGGCCGAATGAAGCTGGTGCTGTCGAAGACGAAGACCATCGATTTCCGGGTCAGCTCACTGCCGACGCTGCACGGCGAAAAAATCGTATTGCGGATCCTCGACTCGAGCTCGGCGATGCTCGGCATCGATGCCCTCGGCTACGAGCCCGACCAGCGGGAAGAACTGCTCAAGGCGATCAATCGCCCGTACGGCATGGTGCTGGTCACCGGTCCGACGGGCAGCGGGAAAACCGTCTCCCTTTACACATGCCTCAACATCCTCAACCAGCCGGGCACCAACATTTCGACGGCGGAAGATCCGGCTGAAATCAACCTGGCCGGCGTCAACCAGGTGAACGTTGACGACAAGTCCGGGCTGACCTTCGCCGCCGCACTGAAATCGTTTCTGCGCCAGGATCCGGACATCATCATGGTCGGCGAAATCCGCGATCTGGAAACCGCCGAGATCTCCGTCAAAGCTGCCCAAACGGGCCACCTGGTGCTATCCACCCTGCACACCAACGATGCGCCGCAGACCCTGACCCGCCTGATGAACATGGGCGTGCCGACATTCAACATCGCATCGAGCATCATCCTGATTACCGCGCAGCGACTCGCCCGCAAACTTTGCACCTGCAAGGTGCCAATCGACGTCCCGATGGAAACGCTGCTGAACGCCGGTTTCACCGAGGAAGATCTTGACGGTAGCTGGAAGCTCTATGGGCCGGGCAAATGCGATCGCTGCAAGGGTTCCGGCTACAAGGGCCGGATCGGCATCTATCAGGTAATGCCGGTTTCGGAAGAAATCCAGCGCATCATCATGGCCAATGGAACTTCGCTCGATATCGCGGCGCAGGCTGAAGCAGAGGGCGTGCGTGACTTGCGCCGATCCGGGTTGCTGAAAGTGAAGCAAGGCGTCACCTCGCTCGACGAAGTGCTCGCCACGACCAACGAGTAGCGCATTCAACTCAGAAAACCGAAAGGGTTAGATCATGGCGGCACCCAGAAAACCAGCGAGAAAAGATCTTGGTGTCAAGGAATTCACTTTCGTCTGGGAAGCGAAGGACAAAGGCGGCAAGATCGCCCGTGGCGAGATGCGTGCCGCCAGCCAAGCCGTCGTGAACACGACGCTGCGCCGTCAGGGACTCCTGCCGACCAAGGTCAAGAAGCAGTCGTTCCGCGGTGGCGGCAAGGTGACGGAGAAAGATATCGCACTGTTCACCCGGCAGATGGCAACCATGATGAGATCAGGTGTGCCCTTGCTGCAGTCGTTCGACATCGTCGCCAAGGGCGCCTCGAATTCGTCGGTATCGAAGCTGCTGCTGGATCTCAAGGCCGAGGTGGAAACCGGGTCGGCGCTCAATCAGGCTTTCCGCAAGTATCCCATCTACTTCGACGCGCTGTACTGCAACCTGATCCAGGCCGGCGAACAGGCCGGTATTCTGGACTCGCTGCTCGAGCGCCTCGCGACCTACAAAGAAAAAATTCTTGCCATCAAGTCGAAAATCAAGTCGGCGATGTTCTATCCCATTGCGGTGTTGGTGGTAGCCGCCATTGTCGTCACGATCATCATGATCTTTGTCATCCCCGCGTTCAAACAGGTGTTCAAGAGCTTTGGCGCCGACCTGCCGGCGCCGACCCTGCTGGTCATCGCCATCTCCGACTTTTTCGTCGCCAACTGGTGGCTGATCTTCGGCGCCATCGGCGGTGGCCTCTGGGCCTTCTTCTATACCTGGAAGCGTTCGGAGCCCATGCAGATTGTTCTGGATCGCTTTTTCCTGCGTTTGCCCATTTTCGGCCCCGTGCTTCGAAAGGCCACGCTTGCCCGCTGGACGCGCACTCTGTCGACAATGTTCGCCGCCGGGGTGCCGTTGGTCGAAGCGCTGTCATCCGTCGGACCGGCATCGGGCAATCACGTGTACAAGGTCGCGACCCAGGGTATCCAGAACGAGGTCAGCACGGGTTCCAGCTTGACGGTGGCAATGCAGAACGCCCTCGTATTCCCGAACATGGTGCTCCAGATGGTGTCGATCGGCGAGGAGTCCGGACAGCTGGACGCAATGCTGGGGAAAATCGCCGATTTCTACGAAGCGGAGGTCGACGATGCCGTCGAGGGCCTTTCCAGCCTGATGGAACCAATCATCATGGTCGTGCTCGGTGTCCTGATCGGTGGCATGATCATCGCGATGTACCTGCCGATCTTCAAGCTCGGCGCCGTGGTGTAAGGCTTCATGGAAAATCTGCTGCAACCGGGCGGCCCATTCATCGCCGCCGCGGCCTTGTTTGGATTGATGATCGGCAGCTTTTTGAACGTCGTCATCCACCGTCTACCGCGCATGATGGAGCGTGACTGGTCGGTTCAGTGCGCCGAGTTGCGCGGCGAAACGCCGGAACCAGCCGAGCCGTTCTCTCTGCTTCGTCCCCGCTCCCACTGCCCGCACTGCAGCCGGCCTGTCGGCGCAATGGAGAACATTCCCGTCTTGAGTTTTTTCGTCCTGCGTGGCCGCTGTCGCGGCTGTGGGAAACCGATAAGCTGGCGTTATCCGGCAGTGGAATTGGCGACCGGCCTGCTGTTCGGGCTCGTCGCCTGGAAACTGGGACCGAATCTGGCTGCAGCCGGCGCGATGGGGTTTGTCGCAGCGATGATCGCGCTCACCTTCATCGACTTCGACACCCAACTCCTGCCCGACGACATCACCCTGCCCTTGCTCTGGGCGGGTTTGCTGCTGAACGTCTCAGGCACCTACACCGACCTCACCAGTGCTGTCGTCGGTGCCGTGGCGGGCTACCTCTGCCTGTGGACGATCTATTGGTTGTTCAAGCTGCTGACCGGCAAGGAGGGCATGGGCTACGGAGATTTCAAGCTGCTGGCGGCCATCGGAGCCTGGCTCGGCTGGCAGATGCTGCCCCTGACCATTCTGCTTTCATCCTTAGTGGGCGCCGTTGTCGGCGTCGGGCTCATCGTCCTGGCCAAGCATGGACGCAACGTACCGATTCCCTTCGGCCCCTATCTGGCCGTCGCCGGGATCATTGCCCTTTTCTGGGGCAAGTCGCTGACGCACGCCTACCTCGGTCTGTTCTAGCCAACTGCCGGCGCTTGAATCCGGTCAGGCAGCCCCAATCTTTTCAGCGCCGTCGGCGCGGTACGGTATTCCGTACCGCCACATACGATATAATCCATTGTTTTCACGGAGAGATCGATGCCCATCTACGCCTATCGCTGCAGCAGTTGCGGCCACGAGCAGGAGGTCTTGCAAAAGATGTCCGATGCGCCGTTGACGACCTGTCCGCAGTGCAAAACCGAGACCTTCACCAAACAACTGACCGCGGCCGGCTTCCAGCTCAAAGGCGGCGGCTGGTATCAGACCGATTTCAAAGGGAGCGCCAAGCCCGCGAGCGATAATCCGCCCCCCTGCCAAGGCGGAACCGGTTCCTGCGCCTGCAATACCTGACTCCCCGTTTTCATCGTTTTCGCTCGATCCACGCGCTTGAAAAAATACTTCATCACCGGCCTGCTGATCTGGATTCCCTTGGCCATCACCGTCTGGGTACTCGCCCTGATCGTGCAGGCGATGGACCAGTCGCTGCTGCTGCTGCCGATGTCGCTCCGGCCGGAAACGCTGCTTGGTTTCTACATCCCGGGCATCGGCGCATTGGCTACGCTTCTCGTCGTATTCCTCACCGGGCTGATCACTACCAACATCATCGGACAGCGCCTGGTGCGGTTCTGGGAAGGCATCCTCTCACGCATTCCCGTCGTCAAGTCGATTTATTACAGCGTCAAGCAGATCAGCGATACCGTGTTCTCCGGAACCGGCGAAGCCTTCCGCAAGGTACTACTGGTCCACTATCCGCATCCGCAAGCCTGGTCGGTCGCGTTTCAAACGGGGGCGCCGGCCAAGGAAGTCCTCAATGCCAGCGGCGAGGAACTGGTGAGCGTCTTCATCCCCACCGCACCCAGCCCGGTCAACGGTTTCTTCTTCTTTGTCAAAAAGCAGGACACCATCGAGCTAGACATCAGCGTGGATGATGCGCTGAGGTACATCGTATCGATGGGCGTCGTCGCGCCGGCTCCCGCGAGCGTTTCCGCCGGCGCCCTGCTAGGACGCGCCCAGAACGAATAGGCATTCCACAACCCCCCGTGGCGTACCGCCACGGCTGACTTTTCCTCGGACTCAACATGCGTACCCATTACTGCGGCCAACTGAACGCCGGCCTCACCGATCAGATCGTCACTCTTTGCGGCTGGGCGCATCGCCGCCGCGACCACGGCGGCGTCATCTTCATCGACCTGCGCGACCGTGAAGGTCTGGCCCAGGTCGTCTGCGACCCGGACCGGCCGGAGATGTTCGCCGTCGCCGAATCGGTGCGCAACGAATTCGTGCTCAAAGTTACCGGCAAGGTCCGCCGCCGCCCGGCCGGCACCGAGAACGCCAATCTGGCCTCCGGCGAAATTGAAGTCCTCTGTCACGAACTGGAAGTCCTGAATCCGGCCGCCACGCCTCCTTTCCAGCTCGATGACGAAAACCTCTCCGAACACGTGCGACTGGTCAATCGCGTCATCGACCTGCGCCGGCCGCAGATGCAGAAGAACATGATGTTGCGCTACAAGGCCGCCATGGCCTTCCGCCGCTTCCTCGATGGCCAGGGCTTTATCGACATCGAAACGCCGATGCTGACCAAGAGCACGCCGGAAGGCGCACGCGACTACCTGGTGCCCTCGCGCGTGCATCCCGGCCAGTTCTTCGCTCTGCCGCAGTCGCCGCAGCTCTTCAAGCAACTGCTGATGGTCGCCGGCTTCGACCGCTACTACCAACTCACCAAGTGCTTCCGTGACGAGGACCTGCGAGCCGACCGCCAACCCGAATTCACCCAAGTCGATATCGAGACCTCCTTCCTCGACGAAACGCAGATCACCGCGCTGATGGAAGAGATGATCCGCTACGTGTTCAAGGAAGCGCTGGCTACCGAACTGCCCGCGCCCTTCCCGCGCATGACCTACGCCGAAGCCATGCGCCGCTTCGGCTCGGACAAGCCCGATCTGCGCGTAACGCTGGAACTCACGGAAGTCACCGATGCCGTCGCCGACGTCGCCTTCAAGGTCTTCTCCGGCCCGGCCACCAGCGGCGGCCGCGTCGCTGCGTTGCGCATCCCGGGGGGCGCCTCGCTGTCGCGCGGCGAGATCGACGGCTACACCGAGTTCGTGAAAATCTACGGCGCCAAGGGCCTCGCCTACATCAAGGTCAACGATGCCTCGAAGCTCAATGAGGAAGGCCTGCAGTCGCCCATCGTCAAGAACCTGCACGCGCAGGCCTTGAAGACCATCGTCGAGCGCACCGGCGCCCAGTCGGGCGACCTGATCTTCTTCGGCGCCGACAAGACCAAGATCGTCAACGACGCCTTGGGCGCGCTGCGCATCAAGATCGGCCACGAGAAGGGCTACGTCAACGGCAATGCATGGAAACCGCTCTGGGTGGTGGATTTCCCGATGTTCGAGTACGACGACGAGGAGAAGCGCTGGTCGGCCTGCCACCATCCCTTCACCTCGCCAAAGGATGGCCACGACGAACTGATGAAGACCAATCCCGGCGAGTGCCTGGCCAAGGCCTACGACCTGGCCCTGAACGGCTGGGAAATCGGCGGCGGCTCGGTGCGTATCCACAAGGCCGACGTGCAGGCGCGCGTGTTCGAGGCGCTCGGCATCGGCGAAGAGGAACAACGCCTGAAGTTCGGCTTCCTGCTCGACGCGCTCAAGTACGGCGCGCCGCCGCATGGCGGCCTCGCCTTCGGCCTCGACCGCATCGTCACACTAATGACCGGCGCCGAGTCGATCCGCGACGTCATCGCCTTCCCCAAGACGCAGCGCGCCCAGTGCCTGCTCACCGACGCGCCCTCGCCCGTCGACGAGAAACAATTGCGCGAACTGCATATTCGCCTGCGGCAGAAAGTGGAAACGCAGGTCGAAGTCGGCAAGGGCTGACGTGCGGCGCCTCCTCCTCGCGCTGTGCCTCGCCGTCGGCGTCGGGCTGGCGCAGGCGGCGGACATCGCCGTCGGCGATCTGCCGCCGGAAGCCAGGACGACCTTGCAACTGATCGAGCAGGGCGGCCCCTTCCCCTACCGTCGCGATGGCGCCGTGTTCGGCAACTACGAGCGGCGGCTGCCGATCAGGCCGCGAGGCTACTATCATGAGTACACGGTAGCGACGCCCTGGCTGCGCCACCGCGGCGCACGACGAATTGTGACGGGCCGGCAAGACGAGCGCTATTACACGGGCGACCACTACCGGACATTCAGGCGGATCGTGAAATGAGCAACGATGTCCATCTTAAGATGATCCTGGCGGATGCCGCCAAGGCCGGCGTCTACCATCTGCCGAACATGGACAAGAAGCGGCTCGTCGCCTCGGCCAGGGCCGCCGGACTGGCCGCATTTCGCGTCAACCTCGCCAAGGCCGGCGACAAGGAACACCTGCTGGCAACGATTGCCGCGAAAATGAATTTCCCCGACGGCTTCGGCCACAACTTCGACGCCCTCGCCGACTGCCTGGCCGACATGGAGTGGAAACCGGCCGACGGCTACGTGGTGCTGCTCGAGCATTGCGACGGAATCCACAGCAAGGCCGAAGCCGACTTCGTCAGCACCCTGAATATCTTCGAGCAGGCCGCCGACGATTGGCGCGAGCAGGACATCCCCTTCTGGTGCCTGGTGGAGATGCAAGCCGACGGCATCGCCTGGCTGCCGACGGAGCCGTGAACAAAGACCCACACACGCTCCGCCCCCTACTGGGGGGCGCTTGATGCCTTGGGGCGGCCCGGCGATATCATGACCAAGAACCCGGTTTCGGTCCTGGTCGTCGTCCACACCCCCGAGCTCGACGTCTTGCTACTGGAGCGCGCGTCCTATCGCGGTTTCTGGCAATCGGTCACCGGCAGTCTCGAAACCGGCGAGCAGCCGTCGCAGGCCGCCGTCCGCGAGGTGGCCGAAGAAACCGGCATCGTTTGCGCCCCCACCGACCTTCGCGACTGGCGCCTTTCCAACCGTTTCGAGATCTTCCCGCAATGGCGCGCCCGCTACGCCGAAGGCGTGACCCACAACCTCGAGCACGTCTTCAGTCTCTGCGTCCCGCGGCAATCCATCACCATCGCACCCGACGAGCATCTCAACTGGCGCTGGCTGCCCTGGCGCGAAGCCGCCGCGGCCTGTTTTTCCTGGACCAACCGCGACGCTATTCTGATGCTCGGCCAGAGCGCTCAGCCGCCAATGCGGCCTTGAGGCAGTCCGGACACAGGCAGTCCGGCACGGCGGGATCGACAAAAGTCAGCCGTGGCAGCACGCCACACCAGCAGGTCGTTCCGGTCGCCGCGCCACAGGCAAACACGGCACCGCAGCGCGGACAGCGCTTGTCGCCCCGCGCTTTGTCACGCATCGAATCGTCCGCCATAAATGCCTCTTGAATTCTCCGGGACCGGGCCTATTTTCGGGGTGAAGGAACAGTTTCACCGGTTCCGCCAACCCATGCAAAGGAGAACATTATGGCAAGTCTGACTCGTTACGATCCGCTCGACGATTTCTTCCGCGGCTTCTTCGTGCGTCCGGTTGAAATGGGTAACGTGCCCGAGGCGCCTGCCGTGAAGATCGACGTCAAGGAACAGGACAACGCATTCGTCGTGCATGCCGAAATGCCGGGCATCAAGAAAGAGGACATCCACGTCAACATTGACGGCCCGACGGTTTCGATCAGCGCCGAACGCAAGCAGGAAAAGGAAGTGAAGGAAGGCGAGCGCGTGCTGCGCACCGAACGCTACTTCGGCAAGGTGTCGCGCAGCTTCCAGCTCGGCCAGGACATCGACGACAGCCAGGCCAGCGCGAAGTTCACCGATGGTGTGCTGGAGTTGACGCTACCCAAGAAGGCGGCGACGCAAGCCAGGCGTCTGACCATCCAGTAATCGGGCAATCCAGCCACAAGGAAACGGGGGCCATCGCCCCCGTTTTCGTTTTCGCGGTAGGTAGAATGCGTCATCGACCGCTACCTGAACCGATAGCCATGACCAACCCGACCGCCACCCTGCCCGCCGCCACCAAGGCGAAGATCCTCGGCGAAGCGCTGCCGTACATCAAGCGCTTCTTCGATAAGACCATCGTCATCAAGTACGGCGGCAACGCCATGACCGACCCGAAGCTGAAGGACTGCTTCGCGCGCGACGTCGTGCTGCTCAAGCTGGTCGGCATGAATCCCGTGGTCGTGCATGGCGGCGGACCGCAGATCGAAGATTTGCTCAAGCGCATCGGCAAGCAGGGCACCTTCATCCAGGGCATGCGCGTCACCGACGAGGAAACCATGGACATCGTCGAGATGGTGCTGGGCGGCCAGGTCAACAAGGAGATCGTCAATCTCATCAATCGCCACGGCGGCAAAGCGGTGGGGCTCACCGGTCAGGACGGCAACTTCATTCGCGCCAAGAAACTGCTGCTGCCGAACAAGGACAACCCGGCGGAAATGATCGACATCGGCCGGGTCGGCGAGATCACCTCGATCGACCCCTCGATCATTTCCTTTCTCGACACCGGCGATTTCATCCCGGTCATCGCACCGATCGGCGTCGGTCCCGACGGCGACACCTTCAACATCAACGCCGACGTCGTCGCCGGCAAGGTGGCGGAGATCCTCGGCGCCGAGAAGCTGGTGCTGCTGACCAACACGCCGGGGGTACTCGACCAGAACGGAGCGCTTCTGACCGGCGTCACGCCCAAGGACATCGATGCCATGGTCGAGGACGGCACGCTTTCCGGCGGCATGCTGCCCAAGATCGGCTCGGCGCTCGACGCCGCCCGCAGTGGCGTCAAGAGCGTGCACATCATCGACGGTCGCGTCGAGCATGCGCTGCTGCTGGAGATCCTCACCGACCAGGGCGTTGGCACACTGATTAAGTCCAAGTGAGTTTTCCGCGCGTCTGGCTGTTCGACCTCGACAACACCCTGCACGACGCCAGTTCGTACGTCTTCCCGCACATCAACCGCTCGATGCGCGAGTACATCGAGAAGCATCTCGGTGTCGACGAGGTCGAAGCGACGCGCATCCGCCAGGACTACTGGGCGCGCTACGGTGCGACGCTGCTCGGCCTGGTGCGCCACCACGGCACCGACCCGGACCATTTCCTCTGGCACACCCACCAGTTCGAGAACCTGCCGCGCCTGGTGGTGCATGACCGCGCGCTACGCGGCATGCTGCGCCGTTTGCCGGGCCGCAAGATCGTCTTTTCCAACGCGCCGCGGCACTACACGGAGGCAGTGCTCGACATTCTCGGTGTACGCCGCCTGTTCGACGCCGTCTGGTCCATCGAGCGCCTGCGTTTCCAGCCCAAACCGCTGCCGGAAGCCTTCCGCCGCTTATTGCACGGCGAGCGCATCCGGCCGCAACAGTGCGTGTTCGTCGAGGACACCGCCGCGAACCTCAAGACCGCCAAGCGGCTGGGCATGAAAACCGTCCTGATCGCCCGCGGCACGCGGGTTCCGGCTTGGGTCGATCTGCGGCTAAAATCGGCGCTTGATCTTCCTCGCGCGCTCCACAAGCTATGAATACCGCCGCCAAGCCCAGCGAAAAGAAACTGCTCATCCTGCAAACCATCGCTCAGGCGCTGGAAGCACCGGACGGCGAAAAGGTCACCACCGCGTTGCTGGCCAGGAAACTTGACGTCTCCGAGGCGGCGCTCTATCGCCACTTCGCCAGCAAAGCGCAGATGTACGAAGGGTTGATCGAATTCATCGAATCCAGCCTGTTCTCGGTCATCAACAAGATCGGCAGCGACGAGGAAAACGGCCTCAAACAGGTCGAGCTGGTCATGTCCGCGCTGCTGACCTTCGCGCAGAAGAACCGGGGCCTGACGCGCGTGCTGATCGGAGACGCGCTGGTGCACGAGAATCCCCGTCTGCAGGCTCGGATCAATCAGCTGCTGGACCGGATAGAGGCCTCGCTGAAACAGTCGCTGCGCGTCGCGGCGGCGCAGGGCGTACTGCCGGAAGACCACGATTTCGCCGCCCATGCCGATGCGTTGATCTGCCACACCCTCGGCCGCTGGCACCGCTTCGTCAAGAGCGGCTTCAAGGACGACCCGCTGGCCGCCTGGCCGGCGCAGTGGCCACTGCTGGCGGGCTGACCGAAAAGTCAGCCGTGGTGGCACGCCACTTGGCGACGCGTTATTGCCTCGCCAGTGCCTCCGCCGCCTCGATGGCGAAATAGGTCAGGATGCCGTCGGCCCCTGCACGTTTGAAGCACAGCAATGCCTCCATCATGCAGGCGTCGTGGCTGAGCCAGCCGTTGGCGGCGGCCGCCTTGAGCATCGCGTACTCGCCGCTCACCTGATAGGCGTAAGTCGGCACGCCGAACTCATCCTTCACCCGCCGCACGATATCCAGATAGGGCATGCCCGGCTTCACCATCACCATGTCCGCGCCTTCGTCGAGGTCTAGCGCCACTTCGCGCAACGCCTCGTCCGAGTTCGCCGGATCCATCTGGTAGGTGTATTTGTTGCCCTTGCCGAGGTTGGCCGCCGAACCGACCGCATCGCGGAACGGACCGTAAAAGCTTGAGGCGTACTTGGCCGAATAGGCCAGGATGCGCGTATGGATACGCTTCTCGGCGTCCAGCGCCGCGCGCACCGCGCCGATGCGACCGTCCATCATGTCCGACGGCGCCACTACATCCGCCCCGGCACGGGCGTGGCTAAGCGCCTGCTTGACCAGCGCCTCGACGGTCTCGTCGTTCATGACGTAACCGGTCAGGTCCGCCGGGTCGATCAGGCCGTCCTGGCCGTGGCTGGTGTACGGATCCAACGCCACGTCGGTAATGACGCCAAGCTCAGGTAGTTCTTTCTTCAGCCTTGCCACGACAGTGGGCACTAACCCCGCTGGGTTCCACGCTTCTTCGGCCCCCGGGGATTTCTTGCCGGGTTCGATCACCGGAAACAGCGCCAGCGCCGGAATGCCGAGTTTCGCCGCCCGCTCGGCGACGGGCAGCAACCGATCGAGCGTCATCCGCTCGACGCCCGGCATCGACGCCACCGGTTCGGTACGACTCTTTCCTTCCAGAACGAATACCGGATAGATGAGGTCGCTCGCCGTCAGGACATTCTCCTGCATCAGGCGACGGGAAAAGTCGTCACGGCGCATGCGGCGCATGCGCGTAACCGGGAATACACCTTTCTGGTTCATGGCAATCTCTCGCAAATAACGCTGGAACTTTTGATTGAAACCCCAATCTTACTTTGCGGACGGTCTTCGGCCATCCCCCGCTTCACCTCCCTGAGCGGGTGCCTTATCCTCATTAAGGCAGTTTGCCCCCGGCTATCCCCTTTGCCGGGGGCATTCTTTTTTGGACGTTGCCCAAAAAGGGATGCCCCAAGGGGCCTGTTGTGGCCCGGCCTCCCCCCGACCCCTCCTTCGCGGGAGCGGCAACCGGGCGGGCACGGCTGCGCCCTGCTCATTGTGGATTGTCCAACCAGGCACCGATGACCTTTTCGGCCTCGTCCATGCCGGTCTTCTTCAGGCTGGAAAACAACTGCGCGGTCACCGGAGAACCGGAATCGGCAATCTCGGCACGCACTTCGCGCAGGATTTTCGTCTGCTCCTGACGCGACAGCTTGTCGGCCTTGGTCAGCAGACAATGGATCGGCTTGCCGGTCGGTCCGAACCAGTTGATCATCTGCCGATCCAGATCGGTCAACGGCCGTCGGGCATCCATGATCATCACCAGTCCGGCCAGTTCCTGGCGACGCGTCAGGTAATGCTCCAACAGCCCCTGCCACTGCTTGCGGATCTTTTCCGGCACGTCGGCATAGCCATAGCCGGGCAAATCGACCAGCGCCGCGCCATTCCTCAGGCGAAACAGGTTGATGAGCTGGGTGCGCCCCGGGGTCTTGGAAACGAAGGCCAGCCGGGTATGGCCGACCAGCGTGTTGATCGCCGAGGATTTTCCGGCGTTGGAGCGGCCGGCAAACGCGATTTCCGGGCCCGTCGCCACCGGCAGATCCTGCGGCTTCGCAACCGAAATCTCGAATACCGCATGGCGGAAGAGTGACATGGACGACGGCGCGAATGCGAAAGACGGAATAGCTGGGTTAGAATAGCATGTTTACAAACCCAACTCTGACTGTGCAGGAGCTCCAAGATGAAGCGTTCGCTGATGCTGTCCTCGTTGATGACTGCCCTAATGGCGGTTTCCGCCGTTGTCGCCGCCAACGAGACGGCCCAAGCCCCCTACAAGGGTGATCCCGCCAAGGGCCAGGCAATCGGCTCCACCATTTGCGCCGCTTGCCACAATGCGGACGGCAATAGCGTCGTTTCCGCAAACCCCAAGCTCGCGGGCCAGGGCGCCGATTACCTGTACAAGCAAATGACCAACTTCAAGTCGATCGACGGCAAGCAGCCCGAGCGCGTCAACGCCATCATGAACGGCATGATCGCTCCCTTCGACGACACGCAGATGCGCGACCTCGCTGCCTATTTCTCATCGCAAACGCAGAAGGGTGAAGTTGCCAAGAACCGCGACACCATCGCGCTCGGCCAGAAGCTGTTCCGCGCCGGCGACATGGCCAAGGGTCTGCCGGCCTGCGCCGGTTGCCACGGTCCGGCCGGCCATGGCGTACCCGCCCAGTTTCCACGCATCGGTGGCCAGTTCGCCGAGTACATCGAAGCGCAACTGAAGGCCTTCCGTGATGAATCGCGTGCCAACGACCCGAACAAGATGATGCGCATGATCGCCATCAAGATGACCGACGTGGAAATCAAGGCGGTTTCGGACTACATCGCCGGTCTACGCTGAACCAGCGCGATTAACCACCAAGCAAGGGCGGCCATGCCGCCCTTGCTTTTTTGGGAAGCGCACAGGCATGGACCTGCATCGGAACTTCTGAAATGGACCGACAGATCGCCGCAGCCAAGGCCATCCTCTTCCTGCTCTGCCTGCTGCCCGCGGCGCACTACGGCCTCGCCTATTGGCAGGACACGCTCAGCGCCAACCCGGTCGAAGCCTTCACGCGCGGACTGGGTGACTGGGCGCTCTATCTGCTGCTGATCACGCTCACTATCACGCCGTTGCGCCGCCTCGCCGGACTGATCTGGCTGATGAAACTACGGCGCATGCTTGGCCTGTTCGTTTTCTTCTATGCCTGCCTGCACGTCACTGCCTACCTGTGGCTGGACCAGTTCTTCGACTGGGCCGAAATCGGCTCCGACATCCTGAAGCGGCCATTCATCACCGTCGGCATGCTGACCTTCGTTCTGCTGGTACCGCTCGCCGCCACCTCCACCAAGGCCATGATCCGCCGTCTCGGCGGGCGGCGCTGGCAGCAGTTGCATCGCCTGGTCTATCTCGCAGCGATGCTTGCCGTACTGCACTTCACCTGGATGGTCAAAGCCGATGCCGCGCAACCGCTCACGTTCGGCCTGATCCTCGCGTTGCTGCTCGGACTGCGCCTGTGGTGGTGGTTCCAGGACGCGCGCAAGCCCCTGCTGGACCTGCGCCGCCGCATCATTCCGATTCAGTTCCGCCGCTGATCTCGCGGCGCACGCGTGCCTTCTGGCGCGCACGCGAAGCGCGCTTGTCCAGACGCTGGTGCGGCCCGCCCTTCTTCATGATCGGCGCCACCGCCAGCGTGTTGCGACGGCTGACTTTTGTTTTCTGCTTTCGCTTCCGGTTGCTCTTCATCGCGCGAACCTGACGATACTGCGGCCGTCTTCCGCGACACGCGGCTCCGCCTTCCAGGCATGGCCATAGACGATCTCGAAGCTTGCCTTGCCGTCCCATGCCGCAAAAGCCCGCCGCCAGTCGCGCCACGGCATCCGGCCGAGCAGGCCGTCGCGCACGCCCAAGTGGCGCTGATCGGCGAGCAAACGACGCGGCGAGCGGTATTCGAAGGTGATCATGTCCATATCGATCACCGGATCGGCGAAACCGGCGGCAACCAGCATGTCGCCGATGTCGTGCATGTCCGGGAAGCTGCGCAGCGAAGTCGCGCCGGCGGCGCGAAGTTCCTTCAACGTATCCGGGCCGAGCGTGGCGAAAGTCAGCAGTCCGCCGACGCCGAGTACGCGATGTAGTTCCTTGAAGGCCGGAAGAGGATCGTCGAGCCAGTGCAGGACGAGGTTCGACCAGACAAGATCCAGGCTGCTCGCCGCCAACGGCAATGCTCGCACGTCCGCATTCAGCAGCCGCGGCGACCGGCCGCGCAGGCGCTGCAGCAGCGTCGCGCGCACCTTCACCGCCTGCAGCATCGGCCGCGCGAAATCGACGGCCAGCGGCAGCGCATCGGGATAACGGCGCTGTAGTTCGCGCACGCCGTCGCCGGTGGCACAGCCGACATCGGCGAAGCGCTTCGGCACAAGCCTCACGAAATCCAGCCGCTCAGCCATCCGGCCGCCGACCTCCCGCGCCAGAATCGCCGCCTCGTCGTAAGTGGCAGCGGCACGGGAGAACTCGCCGCGCATCACACCGCCTTGAGTCCCAGGCGCGCAAACAGCGCTTCGTCGCGCGTCGCCTCGGCGTTGCCGGTGGTGAGCAGCTTTTCGCCGTAGAAGATGGAGTTGGCGCCGGCCAGGAAGCAGAGCGCCTGCAGCTCGTCGCTCATCTCCTGACGGCCTGCCGAGAGACGCACCCACGAAGTCGGCATGCTGATGCGCGCAGCGGCGATAGTGCGCACGAACTCGAAGGGATCGAGCGGCGGCGCGTTTTCCATCGGCGTGCCGGGAATCGCGACCAGATGGTTGATCGGCACCGATTCCGGCGCAGGGTTCAGGTTGGCCAGTTGCGCCAACAGCGATGCGCGTACGCGGCGCGTTTCGCCCATGCCGACAATGCCGCCGCAGCAGATCTTCATGCCCGCCGACCGCACGCTCATCAGCGTATCCATGCGCGATTCCTGGCTGTGCGTCGTCACCACCTGGCCGTAGAACTCGGCGCTGGTATCGAGGTTGTGGTTGTAGTAGTCGAGGCCCGCCTCCTTGAGTTGGGCGATCTGCTCGTCGTCGAGCATCCCCAGGGTGACGCAGGCCTCCAGACCCAGTCCTTTCACTCCCTTGATCATCTCGATCACCACCTGCATGTCACGGGCGTTGGGCTTGCGCCAGGCGGCGCCCATGCAGAAACGGGTGGCACCCCCCTGTTGCGCACGCCAGGCGGCGGCCATCACCTCGTCCACCGCCATCAGCGCTTCGCGCTCCAGCCCGGTATCGAAGTGGGCGCTCTGCGAGCAGTAGCCGCAGTTCTCGGCACAGCCGCCGGTCTTGATGTTAATCAGGGTGCTGACCTGTACCGTATTGGGGTCGAAATTCTGCCGATGGAGGGTCTG
>JBNKCS010000031.1:0-18693 GCA_050287865.1 Rhodocyclaceae bacterium
GCATGGCGATGAAGGCGATCAACACGCCCAGCGGCAGCGTGATGATGGCCACCAGCGCGCTGCGCACGTGCAGCAGGAAGAGCACGCAGACGGCGGCGACGATGATGCTTTCCTCGATCAGCGTGCCCTTGAGGTTGGCGATGGCGCGCTCGATCAGCGTCGAGCGATCATAGACCGGCACGATCTCGGTTCCTTCCGGCAGTCCGGCGGAAATTTCCTTGATCTTCTCCTTGACGTTGGCGATCACGTCGAGCGCGTTCTGGCCGAAGCGCGCCATGACGATGCCCGAGGCCACTTCGCCTTCGCCGTTGAGTTCGGCGACGCCGCGCCGGCTGGCCGGCACCAGCTCGACGCGCGCCACGTCCTTCACCAGCACCGGCGTGCCCTGGTCGCTCTTCAGCACCAGGTTCTCGATGTCGCCGATGCCGCGCAGGTAGCCGAGGCCGCGCACCATGTACTCCTTCTCGGCCATCTCGATGACGCGGCCGCCGACGTCGCGGTTGGATTCGCGGATCACCTTCGACACCTGCTCCAGCGGAATGCCGTAGGTGGCCAGCCGGTGCGGATCGACGGTCACCTGATATTCCTTGACGAAGCCGCCGACGCTGGCCACTTCGGCCACGCCGCCGGCCTTGGTCAGCTGGTAGCGCACGTACCAGTCCTGCAGGCTGCGCAGATCGGCCAGCGACTGGTCCTTGCCGAGCAGCGCGTATTGATAGACCCAGCCGACGCCGGTGGCGTCCGGCCCGATCTGCGGCGAGATGCCTTGCGGCAGCCGGCCGGCCGCCGACGACAGGTATTCGAGCACGCGCGAGCGCGCCCAGTAGATGTCGGTGCCGTCCTCGAAAATCACATAGACGTAGGAGGCGCCGAACATCGAGAAGCCGCGCACCACCTTGGCTTTCGGCACCGCCAGCATCGCGGTGGTCAGCGGATAGGTCACCTGGTCCTCGACCACCTGCGGCGCCTGGCCCGAGTACTGGGTATAGACGATCACCTGCACGTCGGAGAGGTCGGGCAGCGCGTCGAGCGGCGTCTTCTTGACCGCGTAGATGCCGCCGCCGGCCAGCGCCAGCGAGAACAGCACGACCAGGAAGACGTTCTTCGCCGACCATTCGATCAGTTTGTCGAGCATGTCAGTGGCTTCCCTTGGGCGCGACTACCGGCTTGATACGGGTGATCGCGAACTCGCCCGGACCGCGTTCCTCGAACTCGAAGTCCATCGGCGTCCCCGGTGCGATGCCTTTCACCACATCGGGGTTGGCGAGATCGAAGTCCATGGTCATGCCCGGCCACTTGAGCGCGGCGATGGGCTCGTGTGTCACGGTCACGGAATTGGTTGCCGCATCCACCGCGTCGAGCGTGCCGGTGGCGCTGTACGATTTCGCCACCTTCGCGTCGGGTTCGCTGAAGTTGGCCAGTGCGGCCTTGAGGTTGCTTTCGGCATCGATCAGGAAATTGGCCGCCACCACCACACGGTCGCCGGCCTTGAGGCCGTCGAGGATTTCCACCGCCTCGCTGCCGCGGACGCCGATCTTCACCGGCTGCGGCTTGTAGCGCCCTTCGCCGAGCACCAGCAGCACCACCTGGCGCGCGCCGGTGTCGATCACCGCCGAACCCGGCACGGTCAGTTGCGGCTGACCGGCGTCGACCGCGACGTCGACGTGCGCGAACATGCCGGGGCGCAGCAGCCCGTGGGCGTTGCTCAATTCGAACCGCAGCTGCGTCGTGCGCGTGCGCGCGTTCAGCGTCGGATAGAGGTAGGCGAGCCTGGCCGCGAAGCGCCGGTCGGGAAAGGCGTCGACGGTCACCGTCGCCTGCTGGCCGACGCGCAGCTTGCCGAGATCCTGCTCGTAGGCATCGGCGAGCACCCAGACCTTGGACAAGTCGGCGATGCGGTAGATGGTGGTGCCAGCCGCGAAGCGCATGCCCTCGACCGCCTTCTTCTCCAGCACGATGCCATTGGCCGGCGAGGTAAAAGTCAGCCGTCGCGACACGCCGCCCGGCGAATTCATGTCCCAGTTCTTCATCCGTTCGCGCGCCGCCTCGGCCAGCCGCGTGGCGCCTTCGCGCGCCGCCGGATCGGCGCCCGGCGCGTCGAGCTTGAGCGATTCGGCAATCGCCAGTTCCTGTTGCGCCGATACCAGTTCCGGGCTGTATACCGAGAACAGCGGCTGGCCGCGGCGCACCGGATCGCCGACCGCGCTGACGAACAGCTTCTCGATCCAGCCGTCGAACTTCGGCGCGACGTCGGCGATGGCGCGCTCGTCGACCTCGATGCGCCCGACCGTGCGCACGGCGGGATCGAGCACTTTCTCTTCGGCCAGCGCGGTCTTGACGCCCAGCGTCTGCGCCCGCGCCGGACTGACCTTGACCGCGCCCGTATCATCGGGCTCGTCGCCCTCATAGACGGGGATGTAGTCCATGCCCATCGAGTCCTTCTTCGGCACCGGCGAGGTGTCCGGCAGGCCCATGGGATTGCGGTAGTAGAGCAACTTCTTGCCGCCGCTGTCGGCCGCGGCATCCGCCGCCATCGCAGGTGGCGTATTCCCAGGGGGATTCCCTTCGGTCACGCCACGGCTGACTTTTTCGCCGGCCCAGTAGCCGATGCCCAGCGCAGCGGCGACGGCAAGAACCGCAACGACGATGAGAGACGATTTGCTCATGGCGAGCCTCCAACCAGTTGTTCGATTTCGGCCAGACGCGTCGCCTGCTCGGCCTCGGCGTCCAGCAGCGACAGGCGAACGCGCAGGATCTGGCGTTCGGCGTCGAGCAGGGTATTGAAATTGACGCGACCGGTTTCGTAGCCGGCCTGGGCCGCCGCCAGCGTCGCACGGGCCTGCGGCAGCAGCGTGTCGCGCAGCAGCCGAACCTTGTCGCTGCTGGCTTCGAAGCCGGCGTGCGCCTGGCCCAGCCGTCCTTGCAGACGCGACTCGACGGCGGCGACGCGGGCGTGCGCCGCTTCGAGCCGATGTTCCGACTCGCCCTCCTGCGCGCGCCGCGAGCCTTGTTGCAGTGGAATGTTCACTTCCAGCATCACGTCCCAGGTTTCGAGCCCGCTCCTGGGCCGGTTGTCGCGCACGCCGACCGCGAAGTCCGGATAGCGATTGCGATAGCTGAGTTCGCGCCCCTTCTCCGCCGCAGTGGCCGCGTATCGCTCGCGCGCCAGCTCGGGCGAGCGATCCTGCACCGACGCCCACAGCGATGACAGCGCCAGTGTCGGCGGCGCTGCGGGCAGCGAGACGGGTTCGGCCAGCGGCGCATCGGCCGGCCGGGGCAGCAGCGCGTTGATTCGCGCCACGGCGTCGCGGCGGCGGCGTTCGGCTTCCAGCCGCTCCAGCTTCAGCGCGGTCAGTTCACTCTGGGCCCGCAGCACGTCCTGCTGCGGCACCAGGCCGACGCCGTAGCGCGACAAGGCCTGACGCTCGATGGCGTCGAGCAGGCCGAGCGTTTCGTCGAGGATGCGCAGCTGGCCGACCGCCTGGTAGTAACGCGCGTAGGCCGACTTGATGTTCATCTCGATGTCGAGCGCCAGCGCGTCGTGCGCCGTCGCGCTCTGGCTGGCCTGCGCCGCGGCGACCTCGCCGCGCAGCCCGCGTTTGCCCCAGAAGGGAAGCGGCTGGATCAAGGCGTAGCGTGTGGTGCCGACTTCGCCGGGAACGAGCGACGTCGAGCCGTTGGAGCCGGCATTGTTCACGTCCATCATCTCGATCTGGAAACGCGGATCGGGCAGCGCCGAAGCGGAGGCGACGCGCGACTGAGCCGCCTGCGCTTCCATCGCGCTCATGCGCAATTCGGGGTTGTTCTGGCGGGCGTAGGCGAGCAGTTCGTCGACGCTGCGGCCGGGCACGGGCTCGGCCCGGACCGACAGCGCGACGAACATTGCCGTCAACACCAGCCCGTTGAAAACGGGCTTCATGGCGGGCGACTACTTCGCGGGCTCGATGCGGGTGACGACGATGTCGCCCCCCGACATGATGGCCTGGAAGCGCACCTTGTCGCCGGCTTTGAGCTTGGCCAGCGCAGCGGTGTCCCTGACCGGAAACTGCATGGTCATCGGCCCCATGCCGACGCTGTCAATGGGCCCGTGGGAAATGGTGGCCTTGTCGCCGGCGATCTTCTTGACGACCCCCTGAGCCCAAGGAGCTTGATCAGCCGCCACGGCGGCAAGGGAAAGGAATGCCGACGCAACAAGTGCGAGTACGCGAAATTTCATGGTGAATCTCCAAACGAATGCCAACAGATATCGCGGTCATGGACGACCGCCTCTACCGCGGTAACGAGCCGCGGTTGCTGTCAGGTCAGGAGATCGGGGGGTTGCTGCGGCGGTTCGAGCACCGCGCTGGCCGGCGTGTGCTCCACGTCGGCGCGGAATTCGCGCACCGAGGGAATTACTGGCGCGCCACGCTCGACGGCGGGCATGAAGCCCGACGCGGCAAGTTGGCAGAAGCCGCAGTCGTCGCAGCCCTTGCCTTGCTCCGGCTGCGCCGGTTGCTGCTGGTCGTGCATTTGGCAATGCCCGTCCGCCATCTCGTCGGCCATCGCCGCCGCCTTGCGCGCTTCGCCGTGCCCGCAAAAGGGCATGGCCGTCGCTGCGATGGCCTGGAACGGCAACCACAGGGCGGCGACAAAAAGCGGCAGGAGGCGGAACAGGCGACGATTCATGTTGGCTTTAGCAACGATGCCACCATCAGACCGCAAGATGCGCGCCGGGTTCCCAGCGGGCTCATTCCTCGTCGTCCTTCAGCTTGAACGAAGCCGCCAGCTTCTGCTGCATCTGCGGCGGCACCGGCGCATGGTGCGAGAACTCGATCGTGTAGGCACCCTGACCGGCCGTCACGGACTTCAGCTTCGACGCATAGTCGGTGATCTCGGCCAGCGGCACTTCGCCGGCGATGGCAACGGAACCGTGGCCGCGCGGCGTGGTGCCCGTCACGTGGCCGCGCCGCGAGGAGAGGTCGCCGGCGATGTCGCCCATCGAGCCTTCGGGCACGATGATCTCGACGTTCACGATCGGCTCCAGCATGATCGGGCTGGCCGCCTGGATGGCGGCGATGGTGGCCTTGCGCCCGGCGGTGACGAACGCGACTTCCTTGCCGTCCACCGGGTGGGTCTTGCCGTCATAGACGATGACGCGCACGTCCTCGACCGGATAGCCGGCGACCACGCCGTCGGCCAGCGCCTGCTGCACGCCCTTCTCGACGGCGGGCATGAACACGCCGGGAATGACGCCACCCTTGACGCTGTCGACGAACTCGAAGCCGGCGCCGCGTTCCAGCGGTTCGATCTTCAGGTAAACCTCGCCGAACTGGCCGGCGCCGCCGCTCTGCTTCTTGTGGCGGCAGTGACCCTCGGCGTTCTTCGTAATCGTCTCGCGGTAGGGAATGCGCGGCGGCTTGGTGTCGAGCTCGAGCTTGAACTGCGTCGCCATCTTTTCCAGCTTGTAGCGCAGGTGCATTTCGCCCAGGCCCTGGATGACGGTTTCGTGCGTGGTCGGATGACGCTCGACGCGGAAGCAGGGGTCTTCGATCTCCAGCTTGCGCAGGATGTCGAACAACCGCTGCTCGTCGCCCTTCTTCTTCGTCTCGACTGCCAGGCCCTGCATCGGCTGCGGGAATTCCAGCGGTTTGAGGTGGATGTGGTCTTCGTCGTGCGAGTCGTGCAACACGGCATCGAACTCGATCTCCTCGATCTTGGCCACGGCGCCGATGTCGCCCGGCACCAGCTCGTCGACCTCGACGTAGTCCTTGCCCTGCAACTGGTACAGGTGCCCGGTCTTGAACGGCTTCTTGCCGTCGCCGACGAAGAGCTGCGAATCCTTGCGGATGGTGCCCTGATGGACGCGGAACACGCTGACCTTGCCCATGTAGGGATCGGCGATCACCTTGAAGACGTGCGCCAGGACGTGCTTGTTCGGGTCCGGTTCGGCATGGAAGGCCTCGGCATCCTTGGCGCCGGGTTCGCCCTTGTAAAACGGCGGCGCATTGCCTTCGGCCGGGTTCGGCGCCAGCGTGGCAAGCGTGTGCATCAGGTGATCGAGGCCGGCGCCGGTCTTGGCCGAGACGAACAGGATTGGGACCAGGTGGCCTTCGCGCAGTGCCTTCTCGAACGGCGCGTGCAGCTCGCCGGGCGAAGGATCCTTGCCCTCCTCCAGATAGCGCGCCAGCAGGTCCTCGTCTTCTTCGACCAGCTGGTCGATCAGCTCGCGGTGGGCGTGGGCGACGGTATCGAAGTCGGCGTCGCCCGACTCATGTTCCAGCACCTCGACCACCTCGGCGCGATTGTGCGCCGGCAGGTCGAGCAGCTTGCATTCGTTGCCGAAGCGCTCGCGGATATCGGCCACCAGGCCGGGCAGGTCGAGGTTGTCGGCGTCGATCTTGTTGATCACGATCATGCGCGCCAGGCCGCGTTGCTTGGCCGCGCGCATCATCCGCTCCGTCATCAGTTCGACGCCGGTCTGCGCATTGACCACCACCATCGCGGTATCCACCGCCGCAAGCGCGGCAAAAGCCTGGCCGGCAAAATCAGGGTAGCCCGGCGCATCGACGAGGTGAATATGCACGCCTTCGGCGGCGAAATTGGCCAGCGCGGAATTCAGGGAGTGGCCGGCCGATTTTTCCTGCGGATCGAAATCGCAGACCGTGCTGCCCTTTTCGACCGCACCGCTGGCGGTAATCGCGCCAGCCTTGAATAGCAGGGCTTCCGCGAGGGTGGTCTTGCCGGAACCGCCGTGACCTACAAGTGCAACGGCGCGGATCGATTCGGTGGCGTAGCTCGCCATGGTGCAACTCCCCGTATGTTGTTGGTCGTTGCGACGATTCTACCCCTAAGAAATGCGGCGTCGCGGCACCGTAACCGCCCTTCGACACCACTGCATGGCGTACCGCCACGGCTGACTTTTCCGGCAGCTGAAACGGCTCCCGTTGCGAGAGCCGTCCCTTACTCTACCGTCACGGATTTCGCGAGGTTACGGGGTTTGTAGCTCCGGCCGCCGCTTCGCGGCTTAACCTCGCACTGCGAGGTTAGCCTGCACTGCAAACCCTGCAGCGATCTTTACCCGTTACCGCTGTCACTCCACCGTGACCGACTTTGCCAGATTGCGGGGTTTGTCTACATCCGTGCCCTTGACCAGTGCGGCGTGGTAGGAGAGCAGCTGCAGCGGCACGACGTGGAGGATGGGCGAGAGCAGGCCATAGTGTTCGGGCAGGCGCAGGACGTGCACGTTTTCCTCGCCGTCCTGGACTTCGGAATCGGCATCGGCGAATACGTAGAGTTCACCGCCGCGCGCCTTCACTTCCTGCAGGTTGGACTTGAGCTTCTCCAGAAGGGCATCGTTGGGCGCGACGGAGATGACCGGCATGTCCTTGTCCACCAGGGCCAGCGGGCCGTGCTTGAGCTCACCCGCCGGATAGGCCTCGGCATGGATGTAGGAAATTTCCTTGAGCTTGAGCGCGCCTTCGAGTGCGATCGGATAGTGGTGACCGCGACCGAGGAACAGGGCGTGGTGCTTGCTGGCGAAGCGGCCGGCCCAGCGCTCGATCTCCGGTTCCAGCGTCAGCGTCTTGGTGACGGCGACGGGGAGGTGGCGCAGCGCGACGAGGTGTTTGCTCTCCTCGTCTCCGCTCAGGCGGCCGCGCTGCTTGGCCAGCACCAGCGCGAGCAGCGCGAGCGCGGCGAGCTGGGTGGTAAAGGCCTTGGTCGAGGCGACGCCGATTTCGGGGCCGGCGCGGGTGAGGAACTTGAGCGCGGCTTCGCGGATCAGCGCCGATTCGGGCACGTTGCAGATGGTCAGCGTCTTGTTCATGCCCATCGCCTTGGCGTGCTTGACGGCAGCGAGCGTGTCTGCCGTTTCGCCGGACTGCGAGATGGCGACGACGAGGTATTTCGGATTCGGCACCGAGGTGCGGTAGCGGTATTCGCTGGCGATCTCGACCTGGCAAGGCAGGGCGGCGAGCTGCTCTATCCAGTAACGGGCGACCAGGCCGGCATGGTAGCTGGTGCCACAGGCGATGATGAGCACGCCTTCCACATCCTTCATGATCTCCGGCGCGGCGGTTCCGAACAGATTCGGTGAGAGGCCGGCGCCGCCGGCGATCATCTCCAGGGTGTTGGCCAGCGCCTGCGGCTGCTCGAAGATTTCCTTCTGCATGTAGTGCCGGTACTTGCCAAGTTCGACCGCGTCGGCTGACAGGCTGGATTCGAAGCTGGGCCGATCGGCCGGACTGCCATCCGGGCGGACGATGCGAACGCCGTCGCGGCGGAGCTCGGCAACGTCGCCGTCTTCGAGGTAGATCATGGTGCGCGTGACTTGCAGCAGTGCGGCAGCATCGGAAGCAGCGTAGTTGCCGCCTTCGCCGATACCGAGCAACAGCGGCGCGCCATTGCGGGCGACGACGATGCGATCCTCGCCTTCCTTGAGCACAGCGATGGCGTAGGCGCCGACCAGCCGGTTGGTCGTCAGGCGCACGGCATCGAACAGGTCGGGCGTCTGCTTGAGCGTTTCCTGGAGCAGGTGGGCGACGACTTCCGTGTCGGTGTCGGAGGTGAATACATAACCCTTGACGGTCAGCTCCTGCTTGATCTCGACGAAGTTCTCGATGATGCCGTTATGCACGACGGCAAGGCCCGTGGAAACGTGCGGGTGGGCATTGCGCTCGCTGGGCACGCCGTGGGTCGCCCAGCGCGTGTGGGCAATGCCGCTGCTGGCGGTGAGACCGTCCGCGGCCTTGGCCAGTTCGGCGACGCGGCCGACGCTGCGCAGCCTGCTGAGGTTCGGGTTGAGCACGGCCAGACCGGCGGAATCGTAGCCGCGATATTCGAGGCGGGTGAGTCCTTCGATGAGAACGGAGACGATGTTGTTGCCGGCGATGGCCGCGACGATGCCGCACATAGGATCAGTCCTTCTTCTTTTTGACCGGACGTACCCAGCCCGGAATGGTTGCCTGTCTGGTTCTTGAGAGCGTCAGTTCGCCCGGAGGCGCGTTGCTGGTCAGCGTCGTGCCGGCGCCGAGCGTCGCGCCCTTGCCGACGGTGACCGGTGCGACCAGCTGCGTATCGGAACCGATGAAGACGTCGTCCTCGATGACGGTGCGGAACTTGTTGGCGCCGTCGTAGTTGCAGGTGATCGTGCCGGCGCCGACATTGACGCGACTGCCGACGGTAGCGTCGCCAACGTAGGCTAGATGGTTGGCCTTCGAGTGGTCGGCGATGCTGCTGTTTTTCACTTCGACGAAGTTGCCGATGTGCACGTCGGTACCCAGAACCGTGCCGGGGCGCAGTCGGGCGAAGGGGCCGACGATGCATTTCGGTCCGACCGCGGCATCCTGGATCACACAGTTGGGCTGGATGCGCGCGCCATCGGCAATCGTCACCGTTCCCTCGAACACACAGTTGACGTCGATGAATACGTCACGGCCACAGGTGAGTTCGCCGCGCACATCGATGCGGTCGGGGTCGGCGAGCGTGACGCCAGCCTCCATCAGCGACTCGGCGATGTTGCGCTGATGGATGCGTTCCAGCGCCGCCAGTTGCGCCTTGCTGTTGACGCCTTCGACTTCCCAGGCGTGATCGGGATGCACGGCCTCGACGGCCATGCCCTCGCCGACGGCCAGGCCGACGATGTCGGTCAGGTAGTACTCACCCTGCGCATTGTTGTTGCCCAGACCGGGTAGCCAGCGTGCAAAGGCTTGCGTCGGCGCGACGACGATGCCGGTATTGACTTCGTCGATGGCGCGTTCGGCGTCGTCGGCATCCTTCTCTTCGACGATGCGCATGACCTTGCCACCGGCGCGGACGATCCGCCCGTAGCCATGGGGATTCGGCAAGCGAACGGTCAACAATGCCGGCGTGTCGCCACGGCTGACTTTTATCAACCGTTCCAGCGTCCCGGCGCGGATCAGCGGCACATCGCCGTAGAGCACCAGCGTCGGCGCGTCCGGATCGAGATGCGGCAAGGCTTGCAACACCGCGTGGCCGGTGCCGAGCTGTGGCTCCTGCTTCGCCCAGACGATGTCATCGGCAGCCAGCGCGTCGCGCACCTGCTCGCCGCCATGGCCGTAGACAACGCAAATTCGCGCCGCACCCAGCTTGCGCGCAGTATCGAGCACATGGGACAGCATCGGCTTGCCGGCGATCGGATGCAGCACCTTGGGCAGGTCGGAGCGCATGCGCTTGCCTTTGCCGGCGGCGAGGATGACGACGTTCATGGCGACTCTTGTCCGGATTGAAAGGCTGATTTTACCCACACATCCCAAACGAAAACGCCGGTGCTGGCACCGGCGTTCTAGTCATTCGGACTAACGGCCCTTAACGCGGCAGCAACGAGCTGCCCATCAGGAATTCGTCCACCGCCCGGGCGCACTGGCGTCCCTCGCGAATCGCCCAGACAACCAGCGACTGGCCGCGCCGCACGTCGCCGGCAGCGAAGACCTTCTTGACGCTGGTTGCATAGCAACCATCGCCGTCCGTCGTGGCGGCAGCATTGCCACGACCGTCCCTGGCGACGCCAAAGGCATCGAGCACGGAGGCTATCGGATTGGTGAACCCCATGGCCAGAAGCGCGAGGTCAGCTTCGACCTCGAATTCGCTGCCTGGAATCTCGGTCATCTTGCCGCCCTGCCAGTCGAGACGTACGCACTTGAGCGCCTTCAGCTTCCCGTTCTCGCCGACAAACTCCTTGGTGGCGATCGACCAATCGCGCTCGCATCCCTCGAGGTGCGACGAGGAAGTACGCAACTTGGTCGGCCAGTAGGGCCAGACCAGCGGCTTGTTTTCCTCTTCGGGCGGTTTCGGCAACAGTTCGAACTGGGTCACTGAAGCAGCGCCATGGCGGTTGGAGGTGCCGACGCAGTCGGAACCGGTATCGCCGCCGCCGATCACCACCACCCGCTTGCCCTTGGCGTTGATCGGATTCTTCCGGCCGCCGCCGACTTCCTTGTTCTGCGGAATCAGGAACTCGAGCGCAAAATGCACGCCGTCGAGTTCGCGGCCCGGAATCGGCAGATCACGCGGCGTCTCGGAACCGCCGGCAAGCACCACGGCGTCGAATTCCTTCATCAGTTTCGCCGCCGGCAGCGTTTTGGCCGCGTCGTTGGCGACACCCTTGGGGGTGTCGGCGCCGACCATCGTCCGGGTAACGAACTTGACGCCCTCGGCCGCCAGTTGTGCAACGCGCCAGTCGATCAGGCGCTTGTCGAGCTTGAAGTCCGGAATGCCGAAGCGCAGCAGGCCGCCCACTTTGTCGTTCTTCTCGAACACGGTGACAGCATGGCCGGCGCGGGCGAGTTGCTGGGCGCAGGCCAGTCCCGCCGGGCCGGAACCGACGATGGCGACCGTCTTGCCGGTCTTGGCGGCGGCGATCTGGGGCACGACCCAGCCGTTCTCGCCCGCCTTGTCGATGATGGCGTGTTCGAGCGACTTGATGCCGACCGGCTCGGCGTTGATGCCGAGCGTACAGGCAGTTTCGCAGGGCGCGGGGCAGATGCGGCCGGTCAACTCCGGGAAGTTGTTGGTGGAGTGCAGAATCTCCAGCGCTTCGCGCCAGTTGCCCCTGTAAACGGCGTCGTTGAAATCCGGGATATTGTTGTTCACCGGGCAACCGTTGTTGCAGAAGGGAATGCCGCAGTCCATGCAGCGAGCACCCTGAATTTTCGCCTTGTTGTCGGAGAGGCGGGCAACGAATTCGTCGTAGTTGCGAACCCGCTGCCCGACCGGCGCGTAGCTTTCGTCCTGTCGCTGGAATTCCAGGAATCCGGTCGGCTTGCCCATCATGCAACCTTTCGATCATTGGTCGCTGCCAGCTCTTTCAAAGCGCGACGATACTCGTTCGGGAACACCTTGACGAAGCGGCTGCGGTACTTCGGCCAGTCGGCAAGGATGGAGGCGGACACGCCGCTGCCGGTTTCGGTCTGGTGGCGGGCGATCAGATCCTTGAGCAGGATCTCGTCGGCCATATCGCGATGCCGCGTACCGTCGTTCGCCTGTTCGGCAGCGGGCAGCACCTTTTCCAGCGTAACCATGGTCAGGTTGCAGCGCTTCTCGAACGTGCCGTCCTCATCGAGCACGTAGGCGATGCCGCCGCTCATGCCGGCGGCAAAGTTGCGGCCGGTGGAGCCAAGCACGACCACGGTACCGCCGGTCATGTACTCGCAACCATGATCGCCGGTTCCTTCGACCACCGCAGTAGCGCCGGAATTGCGCACGCAGAAACGCTCGCCGGCAACGCCGCGGAAAAACACCTCACCCTCAATGGCGCCGTAAAGCACCGTATTGCCGACGATGATGTTCTCGCAAGGCACACCCTTGAATTCCGGCGGTGGTTTGATGACGATCCTGCCGCCCGACAAACCCTTGCCGACGTAGTCGTTCGCGTCGCCGGCCAAATCGAGCGTAATGCCGCGCGCGAGGAAAGCGCCGAAGCTCTGGCCGGCGGTGCCGCGCATGCGAATGTGGATGGTGTCGTCCGGCAGGCCGGCATGGCCGTAGCGCATGGCGACCTCATGCGAAAGCATGGTGCCGACGGTGCGGTTGATGTTCCTGACCGGCGCATCGAAGGCTACTTCTTCTCCACGCTGCAACGCGGGTTGCGCCTGTTCGATCAGCACGTGATCGAGCGCCTTGTCCAGTCCGTGATCCTGAGCCTCGCAATGGCAACGAGCGACGTCGGCGGGTGCGTCCGGTACGTGGAAGATGCGACTGAAGTCCAGCCCCTTCGCCTTCCAGTGCTGCACGCCTTTTCTTGTATCGAGCAGATCGACGCGACCGATCAGATCCTCGAACTTGCGGAGGCCCATTTGCGCCATGAGCTGGCGAGCCTCTTCGGCAACGAAGAAGAAGTAGTTGATGACGTGCTCCGGCTGACCGGTGAAACGCCTGCGCAAGACAGGATCCTGCGTGGCGACACCGACTGGGCAGGTGTTCAGATGGCACTTGCGCATCATGATGCAGCCTTCCACCACCAGCGGCGCTGTGGCGAAGCCGAATTCGTCGGCGCCGAGCAGGGCGCCGATGACGACGTCGCGGCCCGTCTTCATTTGACCGTCGGCCTGAACGCGAATGCGGCCGCGCAGACGGTTCAGCACCAGGGTCTGCTGGGTTTCGGCAAGGCCGAGTTCCCAAGGCGTGCCGGCGTGCTTGATCGACGAGATCGGCGAGGCACCGGTGCCGCCGTCGAACCCCGAAATCACGACGTGGTCGGCCTTGGCCTTCGATACGCCTGCCGCGACGGTGCCGACGCCGACTTCAGAGACGAGCTTGACGGAAACCGAAGCCTGCGGGTTGGCGTTCTTCAGATCGTGGATCAGTTGCGCCAGATCCTCGATCGAGTAGATGTCGTGATGCGGAGGCGGCGATATGAGCTGTACGCCGGGTACCGAATGGCGAAGGAAACCGATGTACTCGGACACCTTGTGGCCGGGCAATTGCCCCCCCTCGCCGGGCTTGGCACCCTGCGCCATCTTGATTTGCAGCTGGTCCGAGTTGGCAAGATACTCCGCGGTCACGCCGAACCGGCCCGAGGCCACCTGCTTGATTGCCGAACGAAGCGAATCGCCTTCCTGCAGGGTCAGGTCGCGTTCGATACGCGAAGCACCCACCAGGTCAGAGAGCTTCGTGCCGGCCTGGACCGGCTTGAAGCGCGCCGGATCCTCGCCGCCTTCACCGGTATTCGAGCGGCCGCCGATGCGGTTCATCGCAATCGCCAATGTCGTGTGCGCCTCGGTGGAGATCGAACCGAGCGACATGGCGCCGGTCGCAAAACGCTTGACGATCTCCTTGGCGGACTCGACCTCGTCGAGGGGAACTGGCGGGCCGGCCGGCTTGATCTCGAACAGCCCGCGCAACGTCATGTGGCGCACGCTCTGGTCGTTGATGAGTTTGGCGTACTCCTTGTAGGTTTCGGCCTTGCCGGAACGGGTGGCATGCTGCAGCTTGGCGATGGCGTCAGGCGTCCACATGTGGTCTTCGCCGCGGACACGAAACGCGTATTCGCCGCCGACGTCGAGCATGTTGGCCAGGACGGGATCGCTGGAGAAGGCAGCGATGTGGGTACGCACAGCCTCTTCCGCAACCTCCTGCAAGCCGATACCTTCGACCTGGGTTGCGGTGCCCGTAAAGTAGCGGGCGACAAAGGCCGCATTGAGGCCGACGGCTTCGAATATCTGGGCGCCGCAATAGGACAGGTAGGTCGAAATGCCCATCTTGGACATCACCTTGTTGAGCCCTTTGCCGATCGCCTTGATGAAGTTCTTCTGGGCGTCCTTGTACTTGTCGCCAGCAATTTCTCGGATCGTCGCGAAAGCAAGCCATGGGCAGATGGCTTCGGCGCCATAGGCGGCCAACAACGCGAAGTGATGCACCTCCCGCACGGATCCAGAATCGACAACGAGTCCCGTGCTGGTACGCAACCCCTTCTTGACCAGATGGTGATGCAAGCCGGCGCAAGCCAGCAGTGCCGGAATGGCCACACGGTCGGCCGCCACCGCGCGGTCGCTCAGAATGACGACATTGTAGCCGTTGGCGACCGATGCCTCGGCCTCGATACAAAGGCGGGCGAGGGCCGCCTCACAACCCGCGGCGCCCTCGGCAACCGGGTAGGTAATGTCGAGCGGCAGCGACTTGAAACGTCCTGCGGTGAGCTTGTGGATGTCAAGCAAGCGAGCGCAATCGTCGTCTGTCAGTACCGGCTGGTGCACTTCGAGCCGCGGCGTCAGCCCCTCCTGGTCGTTGCCGATGCCGAGCAGATTCGGCTTCGGGCCGATGAAACTGGTGAGCGACATGACGATCTCTTCGCGGATCGGGTCGATCGGCGGATTCGTTACTTGCGCGAATATCTGCTTGAAGTAGAGATACAGCGACTTGTACTTCCGCGACAGCACCGGCAGCGCCGTGTCCGTACCCATCGAGCCGATCGGTTCCTCGCCGTTTCGAACCATGGGTTCCAGGATGAACTTGACGTCTTCCTGCGAGTAGCCAAACGCCTGCTGTGCGTCGAGCAGGGCTGTACCGATTGCGCCATGCTTCTTGCCGGCGGGGAGGTCAGAGAGAAAGACCCTCGACTCTTCGATCCACTGGCGATAGGGTTCGGCATTAGCGATGCCGCTCTTCAACTCGGCGTCGTCGATGATGCGCCCCTGATCGAGGTCGATAAGGAACATCTTGCCCGGCTGCAGGCGCCACTTCTTGACGATCTGCTCCTCAGGAAAGGTCAGCACTCCCATTTCGGACGCCATCATGACAATATCGTCTTCGGTCACCAGGTAGCGTGCCGGACGTAGTCCGTTGCGATCAAGCGTCGCGCCGATCTGGCGGCCGTCGGTAAAAGCGACCGCTGCCGGGCCGTCCCATGGTTCCATCACCGGAGCGTTGAACTCGTAGAATGCGCGCCGCTCCTCGTCCATGAGCGGATTGCCGGCCCAGGCTTCCGGGATCAGGAGCATCATGGCGTGCGACAATGAGTACCCTCCCATGACGAGAAGCTCCAGCGCATTGTCGAAAGATGCCGAGTCGCTCTGGCCTTCCACGATAAGCGGCCAGAGCTTGTCAAGATCCTCTCCCAACCGCTCGGACGACATCGCCTTCTGCCGTGCCGCCATCCAGTTGATATTGCCGCGTAAGGTATTGATCTCGCCGTTGTGCGCGATCATGCGGAATGGATGCGCCAATTCCCAAGTGGGGAAGGTATTAGTGGAAAAGCGCTGATGCACAAGCGCCAACGCCGATATCAGGCGTGTGTCCTTTAGGTCGAGGTAGTACTCGCCCACTTGGCGGGCTAGCAGCATCCCCTTGTAGCCGATGGTGCGCGAAGACAGGGTCGTGAGATAGAACTGGCTGCCGTCAGAAAGCTTCATCCGACGAACTTCGTGCTCGATCCGCTTTCTGATCACGAACAGCTTCCGCTCGAAGGCATCCTGGTCGGACTCAGACGCTCCACGACCGATAAAGGCCTGTCGTACAACCGGTTCCGCATCCCGGGCAGCCTGGGCCAGCCCGGAGTTGTCGCGAGGAACATCGCGCCAACCGAGGAACTGCTGCCCTTCTTCGCCAACGATGCGCACAAGAGCCGACTCGCACGCCGCCCGGCCACTTGCCGAGCGCGGCAAAAAGACATTGCCGCAACCATAGCTTCCCTCGGCGGGCAAGGTCATACCGAGCTTGCCGGCTTCTTCGCGAAGAAATGCGTCGGGCAATTGGATCAGAATGCCCGCACCATCCCCCAACAAGGGATCGTAGCCAGTGGCTCCTCTGTGTGTCAGGTTGTCGAGGATCTGCAAGCCTTGCGCAACGATGGCATGGCTCTTGTGGTTCTTGATGTGAGCGACAAAACCGACGCCGCAGGCGTCGTGTTCGTGGGCGGGGTCGTAAAGTCCCTGCCGGCGTGGGGGGATAGCCATATCGGTGTTCCTGGAATACTGCCGTCAAAAAAGCCGGGGTCGCCACGGCTCCCCGGCTCAGCTGATCTGTTGGGCGGACCTCGGAATATACCGCAGAACGTGGCCCAGACTCAATATCCGCGTCGTCCATTCTTCGATAGGCCCCGTGCCACCAAGACCCATTTGTACGCCCCAAAACAGATAGCGAGGGGCGCAGCTAACATTACCTGCAACGTCTCGCCGAAATTTCAGCTGCAGCAGGCGTCGATAGCGGCACGAATCTCCGATACTGGAACGTCCGCCAAAGTTGTCGCCTCGCCCATTTGCCTGAGCAGTACGAGACGCATGCGACCGGCTAGCACTTTCTTGTCGTGACCCATCAGGTCAAGATAGCGGTCTGCGCCTAGACGAGCGCCGGCCACCGGCAGCTTTGCTCGAACTAGCAGTTCCCGAACCCGGGCTACTTCCGCAGCGCCGATCCAGCCCAGGCGCTGGGACAATTCCGCAGCCATGACGGTTCCGGCTGCGACGGCTTCGCCATGCAGCCATTCCCCGTAACCGAGGCCGGTTTCGATCGCATGCCCAAAAGTGTGGCCCAAGTTCAGCAGCGCGCGCCCGTTGTCTTTCGCCGTCTCGCGTTCGTCACCAGCGACCACTTCCGCCTTGTTGACACAGGAGCGCTCTATTGCATAGGCAAGCGCCTCTGCGTCACGTTCAATCAGGCGCTCGACGTTCGCTTCAAGCCACTGGAGGAAGGGCAAATCCCTGATAAGGCCGTATTTGATCACCTCAGCCATTCCGGCCGACAACTCCCGGTCGGGAAGAGTAGTCAAAACATCGGTATCGGCAACGACGACCTTCGGTTGCCAGAATGCGCCGATCATGTTCTTGCCACGCGGATGATTGATGCCGGTCTTTCCTCCCACAGATGAATCAACCTGGGCAAGAAGCGTGGTAGGTACCTGGATAAACGGTACACCCCGCTGGTAGGTGGCAGCCGCAAATCCGGCCAGATCACCGATTACTCCGCCACCAAGCGCAATCACTGTAGTCGTCCGATCACAACGGTCGGCCAGCAATGCGTCGAAAATGGAGTTAAGCGTTTCCCAAGTCTTGTACTTCTCGCCATCAGGGAGAATAACCTCCGTCACCCGAATACCGGCGGCGCGTAGCAGTGCGACTAGGCGTTGCAGATACAAGGGCGCCACGCGGGTATTGCTTACGACGGCGGCCCTTGCCGTAGGTACGTGACCGGCAATCAATTGCGTACGATCGAGTATCCCCGACCCGATGTGAATGTCGTATCCTTGCCCCGAAAGAGCGACCGTCAGGGTTCGCATAGGGTTCTCAGTTCGTTTTCTATCCGCTCAGCGAGCAGTCCGGTCGGTCCATTCATGCTATCGATTACGAGATGGGCTGTTTCCCGGTAGATGGGATCACGCAATTCATACAGATTCCGTAACGCCCCCTGCGGATCGGAAACCTGCAGCAGTGGACGATTTCGGTCATGGCGAGTCCGCTCGTACAACACCTCGGGCGGAGAATGCAGATAGATGACAACTCCCGATTCCCGCATGCAGCGTCGATTTTCTTCAGCGAGAACCGCGCCACCTCCTGTGGCGAGTACCAAATCGGGCGTACTGGAAAGTTTCGCCAACACCTGGCTCTCGCGTTTGCGAAAGCCCTCTTCGCCTTCGATCTCGAATATCACCGGAATGCGCACACCAGTCCTTGCCTCGATTTCTTGGTCGCTATCCAGAAATCGACGCTGAAGGCGTTTGGCAAGTTGGCGGCCAACCGTTGTTTTGCCGGCCCCCATCAGGCCAACTAGATAGATGTTGGCGCACCGGGTCACCTTCCGATTCTATCAGTCCAACGAAAACGGGCCGGTGACTGCCGGCCCGCGAGACACCTCAAACTGCGCTCATCGCAATGAAAGCGCGTCGTTGAGAATCTTCGGCGTGATGAAAATCAGTAATTCACGGCGATTGTCGACTTTTTCATTTTTCTTGAACAAGTGGCCGAGTATCGGAATATCTCCCAAGAACGGAACCTTCGTGACCGTCTTCCGTTCTTCCTGGATGAAGACACCGCCAATCACGACGGTACCGCCGTTGTCGACCAACACGTCGGTCTTGACGTTCTTGGTATCGATCGCCAGTCCATAGGATGTCGACAGGGTGGAATTTACGTTGTCCTTGTTGACCTGCAACTGCATCAGGACCCGGCCATCAGGCGTTATCTGCGGACGAACCTTGAGCGATAGTACAGCCTTCCGATACGCAACCGTGGTTGCGCCGGAGCTGGACGCGGACCAATAAGGAAC
>JBNKCS010000032.1:0-18347 GCA_050287865.1 Rhodocyclaceae bacterium
GCCGTGCGTGCCGCTTCCGCAGCGGCATCGGGGAAGAAGTACATGTCGTTGAAGCAGGTAACGCCTCCGCGCAGCATCTCCCAGGCGGCGAGCAGGGTGCCGTCGCGAATGAATGCGGGAGAGACATGGGCACGCTCGGCCGGCCAGACGCGGTCTTCGAGCCAGCGCATCAACGGCAGATCGTCGGCGTAACCGCGCAGTAGCGTCATGGCGGCGTGGGTATGGGCGTTGACCAGGCCGGGAAGCAGCACTTCGCCGGGCAGGCGGAGATGTTCCGTCGGGGCATACCGGGCAACGGCTTCCGCAACCGGCAGCAGGGCGACAATGCGGCCCTTGTCGACGGCCAGCGCATGCCCCTCCAGCACCGTGTCCGGCGGCTCGATGGGGATGATCCAGCCGGGCTCGATGAGCAGGTCGATGGGAAGGGCCATGGGAGCGATTAAAGCAGATTCATCTATGGCGAACAACGCGGACAGGCGATGTCCGCATGATAAAATCGCTCATTTTCTCAGGCCGATAATCCTTGGCCAATTTCGCGGCGCCCTCGATGCAGACAACTTCCTTCGCAAAAGAAACCCTACCGATCAGTCTGGAAGAGGAGATGCGCCATTCCTACCTCGATTACGCGATGAGCGTGATCGTCGGTCGGGCTCTGCCGGACGTGCGCGACGGCCTCAAACCGGTGCACCGGCGCGTGCTGTTCGCCATGCACGAACTGAACAACGACTGGAACAAGGCCTACAAGAAGTCGGCGCGTATCGTTGGCGATGTGATCGGTAAGTACCACCCGCACGGCGATACCGCGGTCTACGACACCATCGTGCGCATGGCGCAGGACTTTTCGCTGCGTTACATGCTGGTCGACGGCCAGGGCAACTTCGGTTCGGTCGATGGCGACAACGCCGCCGCCATGCGTTACACGGAAGTGCGCATGGCCAGGATCGGCCACGAATTGCTGGCCGATATCGAGAAGGAAACAGTCGATTTCGGACCGAACTACGACGGTTCCGAACAGGAGCCGCTGATCCTGCCGGCCCGGATTCCCAACCTGCTGATCAACGGCAGCGCCGGCATTGCCGTCGGCATGGCGACCAACATTCCGCCGCACAACCTCGGTGAAGTGGTCGATGCCTGTCTGGCCGTGCTCGAAAATCCGGCCATCGACATCGAGGACCTGATCAAGATCGTGCCGGCGCCCGATTTCCCGACGGCCGCGATGATCTATGGCGTTTCCGGCGTTCGCGACGGCTACCTCACCGGTCGTGGCCGCGTCATCATGCGCGCCCGAACGCACATCGAGGAACTGCCCTCGGGTCGGCAGGCGATCATCGTCGACGAGCTGCCCTACCAGGTCAACAAGAAGACCTTGCAGGAAAAGATTGCCGAGTTGGTCAACGACAAGAAGATCGAAGGCATCGCCCACATTCAGGATGAGTCCGACAAGTCCGGCATGCGGCTGGTCATCGAGATCAAGCGTGGCGAAGTGCCCGAGGTGATACTCAACAATCTCTACAAGCAGACCCAACTGCAGGACACCTTCGGCATGAACATGGTGGCCCTGGTGGACGGCCGCCCGCAATTGCTGAACCTGAAGCAGATGCTGGAATGCTTCATCAACCACCGCCGCGAGGTGGTGACGCGGCGCACCGTGTTCGAACTGCGCAAGGCCCGCGACCGGGGCCACATCCTGGAAGGCCTTGCGGTAGCGCTCTCCAACGTCGACGAAGTGATTGCCCTGATCAAGGCGGCGCCGACGCCACCCGACGCGAAGCGCGAACTGATGGCGCGGCCCTGGAAGTCGCAACTGGTCGAGGACATGTTGCGTCGAGCGGCTGCCGAGGCCTCCCGTCCTGAGGGGCTGGCGCCCGAATTCGGCCTTTCGAGCCGCGGCTACTATCTTTCGGATGCCCAGGCGCAGGCCATCCTGGAATTGCGCCTGCAACGCCTCACCGGCCTGGAGCAGGACAAGATTGTCGCCGAATACAAGGAAGTCATGGAGCAGATCGCCGATCTGCTCGACATCCTGGCTCGCCCGGAACGCATCATCCGCATCATCGGCGATGAATTGACCGCGATCCGCCAGCAGTACAACGATCCGCGCCGTTCCGAGATCGTGCTGCAAACCGCCGACATCAATCTGGAAGACCTGATCACCCGCGAGGACATGGTCGTCACGCTATCGCACGGAGGCTATGCGAAACGCCAGCGTATGGACGACTACCGGACCCAGAGGCGCGGCGGCCGCGGCAAGCAGGCGGCGTCGGTGAAGGAAGACGATTTCGTCGACCACCTGTTCGTCGCCAACACGCACGACTACATCCTTTGTTTCTCGAATCGTGGCCGGGTGTATTGGCTCAAGGTTTACGAGGTTCCGGAAGGCACGCGCACTTCGCGCGGCAAGCCGATCGTCAATCTCTTCCCGCTCGAAGAGAACGAAAAGATCACCGCCGTATTGCCGGTAAAGGAATTCGACGAGAACCATTTCGTCTTCATGGCGACAGCCATGGGCACAGTGAAGAAGACGCCGCTCGCCGACTTCTCGAATCCGCGCAAGGCCGGCATCATCGCCGTCGGTCTGGACGAAGCGGACTATCTGATCGGCGTCGCGATCACCGACGGCGCTTGCGATGTCATGCTCTTTTCGGATGCGGGCAAGGCGGTACGTTTCGAAGAGGGCGACGTGCGGCCGATGGGTCGTAATGCCCGCGGCGTGCGTGGCATGATGCTGGAGGACGGCCAGACCGTGATTTCCATGCTGGTGGCGCAGGGCGAGGAATACCAGGTGCTGACGGCGACCGAGAACGGTTTTGGCAAGCGCACCGATATCGTCGAATACACGCGCCATGGCCGCGGCACCAAGGGCATGATTGCCATCAGTACCTCCGAGCGAAACGGCAAGGTGGTTGGCGCGGTGCTGGTGAAGCCCGAGGACGAAGTGATGCTGATTTCCACTGGCGGCGTGATGATACGGACGCTGGTCGGACAAGTGCGTGAAACAAGCCGCTCGGCGCAGGGCGTGACACTGATCAATCTGGATGACGGCACCCGACTGGCCGGCATCGACAAGGTCATCGAAACAGAAGAGGAGTGAGAAACATGGCTCGTGTATTCAATTTCAGCGCCGGTCCCGCCGCGCTACCCGAGGAAGTCCTGCGGCAGGCCGCCGACGAGATGCTCGACTGGCACGGCAGCGGTACGTCCGTGATGGAAATGAGCCACCGTGGCAAGGAGTTCATCAGTATCGCCGAGGCGGCGGAAGCCGATCTGCGCGAACTCATGGGCATTCCCGCCAATTACAAGGTGCTGTTCCTGCAGGGTGGCGCCTCGGCGCAGTTCGAGATGGTGCCGATCAACCTGCTGCGCGGCAAGGCGGTTGCCGACTACGTGCATACCGGCGAATGGGCCAAGAAGGCCATCAAGGCCGCCAAGGTCTTCTGCAACGTCAACGTCGCCGCCAGCAGCGAAGACAAGAGCTTCACCTATGCGCCGGCGCAGTCCGAGTGGAAGCTTTCCGAAGATGCGGCCTACGTGCACTACACGGCCAATGAAACCATCGGCGGCGTCGAGTTCAACTGGATTCCAGAGACGGGCGATGTGCCGCTGGTGTGCGACATGTCGTCCAACATCCTCTCGCGTCCGGTCGACATTTCCAAGTATGGCCTGATCTACGCCGGCGCCCAGAAGAACATCGGTCCGGCGGGTCTCTGCATCGTCATCGTCCGAGAGGATCTCGTCGGCAAGGCGGTGCCGACGCCGCCCGCCATGCTCAACTATCAGACGCACGTCGATGCCGGCTCGATGTACAACACGCCGCCGACATACGGCCTCTACATTGCCGGGCTGGTCTTTCAGTGGTTGAAGCGCAACGGCGGCATCGCAGCGATGGAGCAGAAGAACATCGAAAAGGCGAACCTGCTCTACAACTACCTCGAGACCACGGATTTCTACCGCAATCCGGTTGCCAAGTCTGATCGCTCGCGGATGAACGTGCCGTTCACGCTCAAGGATGCCGGACTCGACGAAGAATTCCTCAAGGGTGCCAAGGCCAGAGGCATGGTGCAATTGAAGGGCCACCGCTCGGTCGGCGGTATGCGCGCTTCGATCTACAACGCGATGCCGCTCGCCGGCGTGCAGGCGCTGGTCGAGTACATGAAAGAATTCGCCGCGCAGCACGGCAACTGAGGGGGCGAGATCGTGACCAACAAATTTCAGGTTCTGATTCTCAACAACATCTCTGCCCACGGCCTCAAACGCCTGCCGGCGGAGCGTTTCGACCACAGCAAGGAAATCGCCAAGCCCGACGCCATCCTGGTCCGCTCGGCCGATATGCACAGCATGGACATCCCCAAGTCCGTGCTGGCGATCGGTCGTGCCGGCTCGGGCACCAACAACATTCCGGTCAAGGAAATGAGCAAGCGTGGCGTGCCGGTCTTCAACGCGCCGGGCGCCAACGCCAATGCGGTCAAGGAACTGGTGCTGGCGGGCATGCTGATGGCGGCCCGCAACATCGGTGGCGCCATCAAGTTCGTCACCGCGCTCGATCCAAAAGATGCGGAGATGGAGAAGAAGGTCGAAGGCGGCAAGAAAACCTACGCGGGCTTCGAGCTTGCCGGCCATACGCTCGGTGTGGTCGGCCTCGGCAAGATCGGCTGCCTGGTAGCCGATGCTGCCATCAAGCTGGGTATGCACGTCATCGGCTACGATCCCGAGATCACGGTCGATGCCGCCTGGAGCCTGCCCTCGCAGGTTAAGAAGGCCAACAGCCTTGCCGATGTGCTGAAGAACGCCAACTTCGTCACTCTGCATGTGCCGCTGGTCGACGCTACGCGCAAGATGATCAACGCAGAGGCGCTCGACCAGATGAAGCATGGCAGCGTAGTGCTTAATTTCTCGCGCGCCGGCGTTGTCGACGAGGACGCAATACTGGCGGCGCTGGAGGCCAGGAAGCTCGCTACCTACGTCTGCGATTTCCCGAATGCACGCGTGAACGATCATCCGCACGTGATCGCCCTGCCGCACCTTGGGGCGTCGACGCGCGAGGCGGAAGAGAACTGCGCGATGATGGTGGCCGACCAGGTTCGCGATTACCTGCTCGACGGCAACATCGTCAATTCAGTCAACTTCCCGAATGTGGTAATGCCGCGCGAATCGGGTTTCCGCATCGCCATCGCCAACGCCAACGTGCCCAACATGGTCGGCCAGATTTCCACCGCCATGGCCGAGGCCAAGCTCAACATCAGCAACATGATGAACAAGTCCAAGGGCGACGTTGCGTACACATTGGTTGATGTTGACAGCAAGGTGCCGAAGAAGGCGATCGACGCCATTGCCGGGATCGCCGGTGTGCTGGCGGTGCGCTACCTGCCTGTGGAAGGCTGATGAGCGAGAAAGGCGAGCAGGAGGAACTGGCCGGTCTGCGTCAGCGCATCGACGCGCTCGACGACGAGATGCTGCGCCTGCTGTCACAGCGGGCGCAGTACGCTCATCGCATCGGCGAGATCAAGCACGGCAACCTCTATCGACCGGAACGCGAGGCGCAGGTGTTGCGTCGCATCGCCGGGGTCAATCCCGGTCCGTTGCCCGAGGGCGCGGTGCGGACAATCTTCCGCGAGATCATGTCCGCCTGCCTGGCGCTCGAGCAGCCGCTGCAGATCGCCTATTTCGGTCCGGCCGGCACATTCACGGAAAGCGCGGCGAAGAAGCACTTCGGTTCCGCGCCGTCGTTTACGCCTTTCATCACCATCGACGACGTATTCCGCGCCGTAGAGTCCGGCAACGCGGACTACGGCGTGGTGCCCGTCGAAAACTCGACTGAAGGCGCCGTTGGCCGCACCCTCGATCTGCTGCTGACGTCGCCGCTGATGATCTGTGGCGAGGTCGGGCTGCGCATTCAGCAGAACCTGATGTCAAAGTCAGTCGCGGTGGAACGCCTCCAGAAGCTGTATTCGCATGCCCAGTCGCTGGCGCAATGCCATGAATGGCTGAACCGCAACCTGCCGAACATCGCGCGCGTGCCGGTGGCGAGCAACGCCGAGGCGGCCCGTATGGCGGCGCTGGAGCCCGAGTCCTGCGCCATTGCCGGCGAAGCGGCGGCTCGACTCTACGATCTGAACATTCTTGCGGCCAACATCGAGGATGACCCCAACAACACGACCCGCTTTTTGGTGCTGGCCAAGCACGACGCCGGTCCCTCGGCGCAGGACAAGACTTCCTTCGTCTGCTCGGCGCAGAACAAGCCGGGTGCGGTGCACGATCTTCTGACGCCCTTGAAGGCGCACGGTGTTTCGATGAGCAAGTTCGAATCGCGTCCCGCGCGCGGCTTCGGCGGCTCGCAGTGGGCCTACGTGTTCTTCATCGACATCGACGGCCATCGTCAGGATCCGCTTGTCGCGCGTGCGCTGGAGGATCTGCGCGGCCAGGTCGGTTTCCTCAAGGAACTCGGTTCCTATCCAAAAGCCTCCGTTTGAGATCGGCTCATGAGCATCGCCCAGCAGTCACCCGAAAGCATCCGCGCCATTTCGCCCTACCAGCCGGGCAAGCCGATCACCGAACTCGCCCGCGAGATGGGCATTGCGGCCGACAAAATCGTCAAGCTGGCCTCGAACGAGAATCCGCTCGGCATGAGCCCGCGGGCGCGCCTCGCCGTCGAGCGAGCGCTTGCAGAGGCCGAACGCTATCCCGACCAGTTCGATCTGATCGCCGCACTGGCCGAACGCAGCGGCTTGGCGCGGGAGCAAATCGTCCTCGGCAACGGTTCCAACGACGTGCTCGACTTGGCTGCCCGCGTCTTCCTCGCGCCCGGTCGTTCGGCTGTTTTTTCGCAGCATGCCTTTGCCGTCTATCCGCTGGCGACGATGAGCGCCGGTGCCGCTTGTCTCGTTACCCCGGCGAAGAATTTCGGTCACGACCTCATGGCGATGCGTGTCGCCATCCGTCCGGATACGCGTGTCGTCTGGATCGCCAATCCGAACAATCCGACCGGCAATTTCCTGCCCTACGACGAGTTGCGGACCTTTCTCGCGTCCGTGCCCGGCGACGTCGCAGTCGTGCTCGACGAGGCCTACAACGAGTATCTGGCGCCGGCCGACCGTGTCGATACGCTGGCGTGGGTTGCAGAATTCCCGAACCTGATCGTCACGCGCACGTTCTCGAAGATCTACGGCCTCGCCGGTCTGCGCGTCGGTTACGCTGCGGCATCGCCAGAAGTGGCGGACCTGATGAACCGTGTGCGCCAGCCGTTCAACGTGAACAACCTCGCGCTCGCGGCCGCCGCGGCCGCGCTCGACGACCATGCCTTCCTCGCCGAGAGCTACGATCTCAACCGGCGTGGAATGGAGCAGATGGTCGCCGGCCTCAAGCGTCTCGGACTCGAACACATTCCCTCGCACGGCAATTTCGTGACTTTCGCAGTGCCCGACGGCGCTGCGGTCAACCAGAAGCTGCTGCAACAGGGCGTGATCGTGCGGCCGATCGGCGGCTACGGCCTGCCGAACCATCTGCGCGCGACCATCGGCCTCGAAGCGGAAAACGCCAGGCTGCTCGAAGCGCTGGAGCGCGCGCTCCGATGACGGGCAAGGTCGTCATCTGCGGTGTCGGCCTGATCGGCGGCTCGTTTGCCCTGGCCATCAAGGCGGCCTTCGCGGGCAGGGACGGAGAAAAGTCAGCCGTGGCGGCACGCCAACGTCCGAGGATCGTCGGTATGGGTCGCACCCGTGCGCCGCTGGCAGAAGCCTTGCGGACGGGCGTGATCGACGAAATCGGCACCGACTGGGCGAGCGTGCTGAAGGGCGCCGACCTGGTATTGCTCGGCATGCCGGTCGGGCAGATGGCGCCGGTCATGCAGGCGCTGGCGCCACATCTGGAGCCGCAGACACTGGTGACCGACGGCGGCAGCACCAAGTCCGACGTCGTCGCCGCGGCGCGCGCTGCGTTCGGTAACAAAATTGCGCAGTTCGTGCCGGGCCACCCGATCGCCGGTGCCGAGAAGAGCGGCGTGTCCGCGGCGAAGGCCGATCTCTATGTCGACAAGCGCGTCGTGCTGACGCCGCTGCCGGAGAATGCGTCGGAATCGGTCAGGGCGGTACGCAAGGTCTGGGAACTTTGCGGCGCGCGGGTTTCCGCATTGCCGGCCGACGAGCATGACCGAGTCTTCGCGGCGGTCAGCCATCTGCCGCATCTGCTTGCTTTCGCGCTGGTGCATGATCTCGCCACGCGCGACAACTCCGAGCAACTGTTCGGCTTCGCCGCCGGCGGCTTCCGCGACTTCACGCGCATCGCCAGCAGCCATCCCGAGATGTGGCGCGACATCTGCCTCGCCAACCGCCACGCGCTACTCGGGGAACTCGACGCCTACATGACTGAGCTGCTCAAGACCCGCGTGCTGCTTGCCTCTGGCGATGCCGCCGGGCTCGAAGCGATGTTCGCTACCGCGCGAGCGCGACGCGACGCATGGCTGGACATGCTTGCCCCGGTCGGCAAGTGAGCGGCTTTCTCGATCTGCCGGCACTGACTCGCGCGGCCGGGACCCTCCGTCTGCCGGGTTCGAAGAGTATTTCCAATCGCGTGCTGCTGCTTTCGGCGCTGGCCGAAGGCACTACCGAAATCCATGACCTTCTCGACTCCGATGACACGCGGGTCATGCTTTCCGCGCTGGCGGCGCTCGGTGTCGGGCTGGAAAAACGAGGCTCGGACGTCTGGCGGGTACGCGGCGTTGGCGGGCCGTTCCCGGTCAAGCAGGGCGACCTGTTTCTCGGCAACGCAGGCACCGCCTTCCGGCCACTGACCGCCGCGCTGGCGCTCTCTAACGGCAACTACAAGCTCGCCGGCGTACCGCGCATGCACGAGCGGCCGATCGGCGATCTGGTCGACGGGCTGCGCCAGATCGGTGCCGACGTGAGCTATCTCGGCAATGAGGGGTTCCCGCCGCTCGAAGTGCGGCCCGGCGAAATTCGTCTGGATGAGCCAATCCAGGTGCGTGGTGACGTTTCCTCCCAGTTCCTCACGGCGCTGCTGATGGCGCTGCCGCTCATTTGCCAACAGCGCGGGAAACCAGCGGTCATCGAGATGACTACCGAGTTGATCTCCAAGCCCTACATCGAGATCACGCTGAACCTGATGGCGCGTTTTGGCGTCAAGGTCGAGCGCGAGGGCTGGGCGCGCTTCACGATTGCAGGCGGGCAGCGCTACCGTAGTCCGGGCGCTATACAAGTCGAGGGCGACGCCTCGGGTGCCTCGTACTTCCTCGCTGCCGGCGCCATCGGCGGTGGGCCGGTACGCGTTGAAGGCGTGGGCAAACACAGCATTCAGGGCGACGTGAAGTTCGCCGACGCGCTGGCGGCGATGGGCGCACGGATCGAGATGGGCGAAAACTGGATCGAGGCACGTTCTCCCGAGGAAGGCGGGTTGCGCGCCTTCGACCTTGATCTCAACCACATTCCCGATGCGGCCATGACACTGGCCGTGGCGGCGCTGTTTGCCGACGGACCCTGCAGGTTGCGCAACATCGCCTCCTGGCGCGTCAAGGAAACCGACCGCATCGCCGCCATGGCGACCGAACTGCGCAAACTGGGTGCGGAAGTGGAAGAGGGTGCAGACTGGCTTGACGTGTCGCCTCCGCTCGACTCGGGTGGCGTGTCGCCACGGCTGACTTTTGCCGCGAACATGGCCATCGATACCTATGATGACCACCGGATGGCGATGTGCTTCTCGCTGGCGGCGCTGGCGGGCGTGCCGGTGCGGATCAACGATCCGGACTGCGTCGCCAAGACCTTCCCCGATTATTTCGAGTGTTTTGGCCGCATCGCCGCGCCGGTCATCGCCATCGACGGCCCCTCGGCTTCGGGCAAGGGCACGGTGGCGCAGCGGGTGGCGAAGATGCTCGGCTTCCATTTCCTCGACAGCGGTGCGTTGTACCGGCTTACGGCGCTGGCGGCAACGCGCGCCGGGGTAGCGCTCGACGACGAAGCGGCCGTGGCCGCGGTGGCCGCTTCGCTGCCCGCGGAGTTTGAAGGCGACAGCATCCTGCTCGCCGGCGACGACGTAACCGAGGCGATTCGGGCCGAAGAAGTGGGCGTCGGCGCCTCGAAAATCGCGGCGATGCCGGCGGTTCGCGCCGCCCTGCTGGAGCGCCAGCGCGACTATCGGCAACTGCCCGGGCTGGTTGCCGACGGTCGCGACATGGGTTCGGTGGTGTTCCCGGAAGCGCCGGTGAAAGTGTTCCTGACAGCGTCGGCGGAAGCGAGGGCGGAACGTCGATATAAACAGTTGATCGAAAAGGGAATGCCTGCTAACATGCGCACCCTTTTGCAGGATCTGCAGGAGCGGGATATCCGCGACGCCGCACGAAGCGTTGCGCCCCTCAGGCAGTGCGTCGATGCAGAGTTGGTGGATACCACGAACCTGGGCATCGACGAAGCGGTAGCCGCCGTGCTGGACCAGGTCCGCCGGAAGCTGCCGAAGTAGTGCCAGGCTGTCGCGGCATCCTCGATTCCGCGGCGTTCTTCAACCAACCCGCCGGCTATTTCGTGCTGGCCGATCAATACCGAAAGCAATTATGTCTGCTGCCACCGCTACCGCTGAAAACCCCAACGAATCCTTTGCCGCGCTGTTCGCTGAAAGCCTGGAGCGCCAGGAAATGCGCGCCGGCGAAGTCATCACCGCCGAAGTCGTCCGCGTCGACCAGAACTTCGTGGTCGTCAACGCAGGACTGAAATCCGAATCATTCATTTCAGCCGAAGAATTCAAGGACGATCGTGGTGAACTGGAAGTCGCCCCCGGCGATTTCGTCCAGGTCGCCATCGAAATGCTCGAAGACGGCTACGGCGAAACCCGCCTGAGCCGCGACAAGGCCAAGCGTATCGCCGCCTGGAACGACCTCGACAAGGCACTCAACGATCAGATCCTGGTCAAGGGTGTCATCACCGGCAAGGTCAAGGGCGGGCTTACCGTCATGACCAACGGCATTCGTGCCTTCCTTCCGGGTTCGCTGGTCGACACCCGCCCGGTCAAGGACACGACACCTTACGAAGGCAAGGAATTCGAATTCAAGGTCATCAAGCTGGACCGCAAGCGCAACAACGTCGTGCTGTCGCGTCGCGCCGTGCTGGAAGCCAGCATGGGCGAGGACCGCCAGAAACTTCTGGAAACCCTCCAGGAAGGTACGGTCATCAAGGGCATCGTCAAGAACATCACCGATTACGGCGCGTTCGTCGACCTCGGCGGCATCGATGGCCTGCTGCACATCACCGACCTGGCCTGGCGTCGCGTGCGCCACCCCAGCGAAGTGCTCAATGTCGGCGACGAAGTCGAAGCCAAGGTGCTCAAGTTCGACCAGGAAAAGAACCGCGTTTCGCTGGGCATGAAGCAGCTCGGCGAGGATCCGTGGGTGGGCATCGCCCGCCGCTATCCGTCCGGCACCCGCCTGTTCGGCAAGGTTACGAACCTGACCGACTACGGCGCGTTCGTCGAGATCGAACAGGGCATCGAGGGCTTGGTGCACGTCTCCGAAATGGACTGGACCAACAAGAACATCCATCCCTCCAAGGTCGTCCAGCTTGGCGACGAGGTCGAAGTGATGATTCTCGAGATCGACGAAGAGCGTCGCCGCATCTCGCTGGGCATGAAGCAATGCATGTCCAATCCGTGGGATGATTTCGCCGTGAACAACAAGAAGGGCGACAAGGTGACCGGCGCCATCAAGTCGATTACCGACTTCGGCATCTTCATCGGCCTGCCTGGCGGCATCGATGGCCTGGTGCACTTGTCCGATCTGTCTTGGTCCGCGTCCGGCGAGGAAGCGAAGCAGAACTACAAGAAGGGCGACGAAGTCGAAGCCATGGTGCTGTCGATCGACGTCGAGAAAGAACGCATCTCGCTCGGCATCAAGCAGATGGATGGCGATCCCTTCACCAGTTTTGTTGCTACTCATGACAAGAACAGCATCGTCAAGGGCACGGTCAAGAGCGTCGATCAGCGCGGTGCCGTAATCGATCTCGGCGGCGATGTCGAAGGCTACCTGCGCGCCTCCGAATTCTCGCGCGAGCGGGTCGAGGATCTGCGCACGATGCTGAAGGAAGGCGACGAGGTCGAAACCCTGATCATTAACGTCGATCGCAAGTCGCGTTCGCTCAGCCTGTCGATCAAGGCCAAGGACCAGGTCGAGCAGAGCGAAGCGATTCAGAAGCTTGCAGCGAACAGCAATGCCAGCAGCGGCACCACCAACCTGGGTGCCTTGCTCAAGGCGAAGCTGGACGAGCGCTAAACAACCCGACCCGGCGAGAACCGTCATGACCAAATCCGAGCTGATCGCACAGTTGGCGGAACGGTTTCCGCAGCTCGTGGCCAAGGACGCAGACTTTGCGGTCAAGGTCATTCTCGACGCGATGACTGCGGCGCTTGCTCGCGGTGATCGCATCGAGATTCGGGGCTTTGGCAGTTTTGCGCTGAATTTCCGGCCGCCACGAGTGGGCCGCAATCCGAAGTCGGGTGATAAGGTGCACGTGCCGGCCAAGTATGTGCCGCATTTCAAGGCCGGCAAGGAGCTGCGTGAGCGCGTGGATGGCCGGGACGGCTAGGCAGTCCGCCGTCGTTGCCAGACCGTTGTGAACATGCGGCATCCGCAATTCGTGGGTGCCGCTTTTTTTTTGCTGAGGCGAAATGAAAGTCCTAGTTTGGCTGGTGCGCGGGATCCTGTTCGTCGTGCTTCTTGGACTGGCGGTCAAGAACAGTGAACTGGTCGATTTGCGCTTCTATCTCGACAGTACCTGGCAGGCGCCATTGTCGGTGGTGATCCTGGTTGCCTTCGCTACAGGGGTGGTTGTCGGATTTACGTCCACCGTGACCGCCCGGTTGCGCCAGGGGCGAGAGTTGCGGCGTCTGCGCAAGCGCGATGAATCGGAGTCGGGGGCGAACAAGGCGTGATTTCCTTCGAACTCTGGTGGCTGCTATTTCTGCCGGCCTCGTTCGTTCTCGGATGGATTGCTGCGCGCATCGACATCCGGCAGTTGCAGCGGGAGTCGCGAGCGTTGCCGCGTTCGTACTTCAAGGGGCTCAATTTCCTGCTCAACGAGCAGCCGGACAAGGCCATCGAGGCATTTCTCGAAGCGGCGAAGCTCGATCCGGAAACCATCGACTTGCACTTTGCCCTGGGCAGCCTGTTTCGCCGTCGCGGCGAAACGGACCGGGCCATTCGGGTACATCAGAATCTCGTGGAACGCGAGGGGCTGGGGGACCATCAGCGCTTGCAGGCGCTGGCCGAACTCGGACACGACTACCTGAAGGCCGGGTTGCTCGATCGCGCCGAGGATATTTTTCTCAAGCTGCGCGGCACGGAGCGCGACGAGGAGGCGTTGAACGCCCTGTTGGAGATATTCCAGCAGGAGAAGGAATGGTTGAAGGCGATCGAAGTCGCAGAAGCCATGCCGGATCATACTGACCACATCTGGCAGAAGGATATTGCCGAGTTCCGCTGCGAACTGGCGTCGACGGCGATTCTTCATGGTCGTTACGACGATGCGCGTCACCATCTCGACGCTGCCCTGGTGGCCAACCGGCGATGTGTACGCGCCACCATCCTGCTCGGCGATCTTGCTCTGGCGGAGAATCGCGTGGACGATGCCATCGAGGCCTGGATGCGTGTCGAGCAACAGAACCCGGTGTATTTGTCTCTGGTGGCGGACAAGCTGATGTCCGCACTTCAGCAACGCGGGCTCGCCACACGTTCCAGCCAGCTGTTGCGCGGTTACCTTGATCGACATTCATCGCTCGACCTGTTGGATGCGGCCTTTCAGGCGGAGCTGGAATGTGGCGGAGCCGAATCGGCGTACAAGCTGGTACGCGGCGAGTTGAAGCGGAATCCGACCTTGCTCGGTCTCGACAAGCTGCTTGAGGCACAGGTTCTGATAGCGCCGCCAGAGCGGCGCGCCGACCTCGAACTGCTCAAGAATCTGATCCACGGCCATACTCGCCGCGTTGCCCGTTATCGTTGCGATAATTGCGGCTTCAAGGCACGTCAGTTTCATTGGCGCTGCCCAGCCTGCGGCGGCTGGGAGACCTATCCGCCGCGCCGTACCGAAGAATTCGACTTAGCTCCTTGAGGAACCCATCGTGAAAATTACCGTTGTCGGCACCGGCTATGTCGGTCTCGTTTCCGGCACCTGTCTGGCCGAGGTCGGCAACGACGTTCTCTGCCTCGACGTCGATCCCGACAAGATCCGCATACTCAACGAAGGCGGCATTCCGATCTATGAGCCGGGACTGGAAGCGATGGTCGCCCGCAACAAGGCGGCTGGCCGGCTGCGATTTACGACATCCGTCGAAGACGCCGTTGCCTTTGGTACGATTCAGTTCATTGCTGTCGGCACGCCGCCTGACGAGGATGGCTCGGCGGATCTGCAATACGTGCTGGCGGCTGCGCGCAACATCGGTCGCCACATGACCGGCTATAAAGTCGTGGTGGACAAGTCGACGGTTCCTGTCGGCACTGCCGACAAGGTGCGCGCCGCCATCGCCGACGAGCTCAAGCAACGTGGTGCTGACATTCCCTACAGCGTCGTCTCGAACCCGGAGTTTCTCAAGGAGGGGGCTGCGGTCGAGGATTTCATGAAGCCGGATCGCATTGTCGTCGGTGTCGCCGACGGCAAGGCCGCCGACATGATGCGCCAGCTTTACGCGCCGTTCCAGCGCAACCACGAGCGTCTGATCATCATGGACGTTCGTTCCGCCGAATTGACCAAGTACGCGGCGAATGCGATGCTCGCAACGCGGATCAGTTTCATGAACGAGCTGGCGAACCTGGCCGAGAAGCTGGGCGCGGATATCGAACTGGTGCGTCAGGGGATTGGTTCCGACCCGCGCATAGGCTTCCATTTTCTCTATCCCGGCTGCGGCTACGGTGGATCGTGCTTTCCGAAGGATGTCCAGGCGCTGGAGCGCACCGCGCGTGAGACCGGGCAGAGCCTGAAGGTGCTGCAGGCGGTCGAGGATGCCAACGAAGCGCAGAAGAAGGTGCTGACCGACAAGATCGTCAAACGTTTCGGCGACAAGCTCGACGGCAAGGTCTTTGCTATATGGGGACTGGCATTCAAGCCGAATACCGACGATATGCGCGAGGCGCCGAGCCGCGTGCTGATCGCCGATCTGTTGGCGCGTGGTGCTACTGTTCGCGCTTACGACCCGGTCTCCATGCACGAGGCGCAGCGCATCTTCGGGGACGAACCGCGCATTGTCTACGCGGACTCGCCGATGTCCGCGCTGGACGGCGCCGATGCGCTCGCGATCGTTACCGAATGGAAGGAATTCCGCAGCCCGAACTTCGAGGCGCTCAATGCCAAGCTCAAGGCGAAGGTCGTGTTCGACGGGCGCAATCTCTACGATCCCGCGCACCCCCGCGAAGCGGGACTGGAATATCACGCTATCGGCAGGCAGTAATGCGCATTCCGGATACCTCCAAATCCAGAGTCCTTGTCGTCGGCGACGTCATGCTGGACCGCTACTGGTTCGGCGACGTCAGTCGGATATCGCCCGAGGCGCCGGTGCCGGTGGTCAAAGTCGAGCGGGTCGAGGAACGCCCGGGGGGCGCCGCCAACGTTGCCCGCAACTGCGCCGCGCTGGGTGCCCAAGTCGCACTGCTGTCGGTCGTTGGGGCGGACGAAGCGGGACAGGCGCTGGCGCGACTGCTCGCCACGTCGGACATCGATGCCAGCCTGCATGAGGATGGCCAACTCAATACGACGGTCAAGCTGCGCGTGGTTGGGCGCCAGCAACAGTTGCTCCGCATCGACTTCGAGAGCTCGCCCACGCACGAGGTGCTCGATGCCAAGCTGGCGGAGTTCGAGCAGCGTCTTGCTGACTGCGACGTGGTGATCCTTTCCGATTACGGCAAGGGCGGACTGACGCATATCGGCGAGATGATCAAGGCGGCGCGCCGCGCTGGAAAGCCAGTGCTGGCTGATCCGAAAGGCGACGACTATGCGCGCTACGCCGGAGTGAGCGTCATCACCCCCAATCGTGCTGAATTGCGCGAAGTGGTCGGCCGCTGGGCCGACGATGCGGATCTGCAACGGCGCGCGCAGGCGTTGCGCGCCGAACTAGATGTTGGCGCCTTGCTGCTCACCCGATCCGAGGAGGGGATGAGCCTGTTTACCGCGGACGGGGTGGTCAACGAGGCGGCGCGGGCGCAGGAGGTCTATGATGTCAGCGGTGCCGGCGATACCGTGATCGCCACGCAGGCGGTGATGATGGCTAGCGGCGTCGGACTGGCCGATTCGATGCGTCTGGCCAATCGTGCTGCGGGGGTCGTGGTTGCCAAGCTGGGTACCGCGGTCTGTACTCTGGATGAACTGAAAGCGAGCTGATTCACATGTATTACATCGTTACCGGCGCCGCCGGATTTATCGGCGCCAACATCGTCAAGGCGCTGAATGATCGCGGCATCAAAAACGTGATTGCTGTCGACCATCTGAAAAATGCCGACAAGTTCCGGAATCTGGTCGATTGCGAGATTGCCGACTACCTCGACAAGGAGGAGTTCATCGAACTGCTCGAGGCCGGGCAGTTCGACGGCGCGGTTGAAGTGATCTTCCACGAAGGCGCCTGCTCCGACACGATGGAAACCGATGGCCGCTACATGATGGCCAATAACTATCGCTACTCCACAAGCATCCTGGACTTCTGCCTTGATCAGGATGTTCCCTATCTGTATGCGTCGAGCGCTTCGGTGTATGGCGGCGGTCGCGTTTTCAAGGAGTCGCGCGAGCACGAGGGACCGCTCAACGTGTATGGCTACTCGAAGTTCCTGTTCGACCAACAGGTTCGGCGACGTCTGCCGGCAGCCAACTCGCAGATTGTTGGTTTCCGCTATTTCAACGTTTACGGCCCGCGCGAGCAGCACAAGGGGCGCATGGCCTCGGTGGCCTTCCATCACTTCAATCAGTACCGGGAGCACGGCAAGGTCAAGCTTTTCGAAGGCTGCGACGGCTACGGTAACGGAGAGCAAAGTCGTGACTTCGTCTTCGTCGAGGACGTCGTCAAGGTGAACCTGTTTTTTATGGACCATCCGGAAAAGTCGGGCATCTTCAATCTCGGCACCGGCTGTGCCCAGCCGTTCAACGACGTCGCGACCTCGACCGTCAACGCCTGTCGTGCGCTGGAAGGAAAATCAGCGCTGTCGCTGGCGGAGATGGTCAATCAGGGAATCGTCGAGTACATCGACTTTCCGGACGCGCTCAGGGGCAAATATCAAAGCTTTACCCAGGCGGATATTGGCAAGTTGCGTGCCGTGGGGTACGGGGACGACTTCGCCACGGTGGAGCAGGGCGTCGCCAAGTACGTCCGGCACTTGGCCGGCCAGATCTGATCAGATCAGGATGTAGCGATTGGCCGCTGGCGTCTTTCCAATGGCGTCCAGCACTTCCTGCAGCGAAATTTCGGTAAGGCAAACCAGCCAATGGCGACGGTCGGTGCTCGACATCAGTGGTAGCGTCAGGTTGCCGTCCAGCATGACGGCAGCTTGGCCGGCTTCCGTATTGATGCGCAACTGGGCTTCCGGGGCCTGCAGCCATTCGATCAGTGCATTCAGGCCGTCTTCGGCGGAGAGGTCGTCGCCGTTCGGATCCAGATGGGAAGCGAATATTTCCTGCTGCCGCTGCGACGGTCCGGTACTCGGTATCGCCGCTGTGACGGCCGAACGACCGTCCCCGAGTTGGGGTTGGTTGCCCGCATGCAGGGTGCGCCATTCCCGTATCCGTTCCCTGAGCCTGCTGGAAAAGGCGTTGATCAGTCCGGTGAAGGCCGCTTCGCACAGGCATTCGCGACTATCGTGATCGCTGGCGGCGAGGCTGCGGAAGGTATGGTCGGTCAGCCCAGCCGACGAACTACCCGGCCGCAGGCGCGTACCCATGACGGCGAATACCCGGCTGTGTTCGTTTTCGACGAACCAGTTGATCGAATTGCGCACGGCGATACTGCGTCCCAGTCCGGCCGTAATGTCGTCGGCCGTCGGGAAAACGGCGGCGAGCGCCGCCTTCCTGGCGTGTGCCTCGGCCGATACGCCAATCGGACCGGGAATGGTGTTGATCGCCTGCTCGTAGTAGGCAATGGCATGACGGATGGCGGGAAGCAAGCGATCCCTGCTTCCCGGCAAGGCGAGAATCTTCTCGTCGATGGTTTTCGCTACAGTGGCGATCGCATGGCTGAGAACCAGTTGCGATTCGGGGGTCGATTGGGCGGCGGCTGCCGCTGTTTTGGTCTGTCCCACGAACGGATCTCCTCGATGACGACACAATAGGCGCGCTTTCCGCACAGTATAGCGGATGCCATGCTTTGTAACGCGGGATTGCCTGCCTGCGGTA
>JBNKCS010000033.1:0-17176 GCA_050287865.1 Rhodocyclaceae bacterium
GCGGCGGTCAGCAACGCCACGGCGATCAGCGCCGCCACCTGCGCCGCGAAGCCGACGCCGACGGGCAGGGCCAGCGCGCCGCGGCTGTTGACCAGGGCAATGGCGCCCTTCAGTAGGGTGTTGGCGACGATGGCGATCAGCACCGCCAGCACCATCAGCCACCAGGGAACGATGGACGGCAGGCTGAGGGCGATAAGCCAGGCGGTGACCAGGGCGCTGCCGTCGGTCAGGAACTGGCGGACCGGTTTCCTGCGGGCGGCCAGCATGGCGGCTTCGGCCGCCAGCGCCGTCGCCGAGGCCAACGAAATCTGGATCAGAATCGCCCAGCCGAAAAACCAGATGTAGATGGCGATGCCGGGCAGCAGGGCGAACAGTACCTTCAGCATGACCGACTGGACGCTGGCGGGCTGGCGCAGAAAGGGCGAGTTACTCGGCACTGGGGTTTTCCTCCGCCTTCTGTTCCTGGGTGCGCGCCACAGCGGCGGCAATCAGGGCTTTCTTATCCTCGGAGTCGCCCGTCTGGGCGAGCCTGGCCTTGGTCTCGGCCGCCTTGGCGGCGAGCTTGGCCGCCTTCTCCCGCTTGTCGCGCTCTTCGCGTTCGAGGCGGAACTCATAGCGCAGGCGCGCCACGTCGGCGGCTTCCTTTTCCTTTTCGCGGGCGCGGATCTCGCTCTTGGCGAAGCGGTAGTAGTCGACCAGCGGGATGTGCGACGGGCAGACGTAGGAGCAGCAACCGCATTCGATGCAGTCGAACAGGTGGTACTCCTGGGCCTTGCCGAGAATCTTGGCGCGCGAGAACCAGTACATCTCGAAAGGCTGCAGATCCATCGGGCAGGCGCGGGCGCAGGCGCCGCAACGGATGCAGGGCATCTCCGGCCCGGGGGGCGGAAACAGCGTCTTGGAGCCGGCGAGGATGCAGTTGGTCGCCTTGACTACCGGCGCGTCGAGCGTCGGCAAGGCGAAGCCCATCATTGGTCCGCCCATCAGGTTGCGATCGGTGTCGGCCTTCGGGCCGGCCAGCTTGAGCAGGTCGGCGATCGGCGTGCCGATGCGGACTTCGAAATTGCCTGGCCGCTCGACGTTGCCTGTCACCGTCACCAGCCGCGAGATCATCGGCTCGCCATGCAATAGCGCGCGCGCCGTGGCGTAGGCGGTGGCGACGTTGAAGCATTGCACGCCGTAGTCGGGCGGCAGCTTGCCGAACGGCACCTCGGTGCCGGTCAGGACGCGGATCAACTGCTTTTCGCCACCGGCCGGATAGCGCGTCGGTACGGCGACGACTTCGATGGGCAGGCCGCTGCGCGTTCCGGCGGCCGCGATCATGGCGGCGACGGCTTCGGGTTTGTTGTCCTCGATGCCGACGATGACGCGGCGCGCGCCGGCGATATGGGCCAGGATGGCGGCGCCTTCCAGGATCTGCCCGGCCTGTGTGCGCATCAGCAGGTCGTCGCAGGTGATGAAGGGTTCGCATTCGGCACCGTTGAGGATCAGCGTTTCGATACGCTGCGTGGGACCATGCTGGGTTTTGACGAAGCTCGGGAAGGCGGCGCCGCCCATGCCGACCACGCCGGCGTCGCGCAGGCAGGTGCGCAGTTCGTCGGCGGGCAAGGTATAGGGATCGATTGGTGTACGCTCTTCCCAGCGGTCCTCGCCGTCGGCTTCGATGACCACGCAGGGGGCCAGCAGTCCGGACGGATGCGGGATCGCATGCGTTTCGATACCGCGCACGGTGCCCGAGGTGGGCGCGTGGATGGCGACGGAAATCGAGCCACCGGGGCCGGCGATGGTCTGGCCTTTCAGCACCTTGTCGCCGGCTTGCACCAGAGGCCGCGAGGCCAGCCCGGTGTTCTGCCGCAACGGTACCGTCAACACCGATGGCAGCGGCGCGACGACGACCACGCCGCGATTCGACTCGGCCTTGTGGCTGGCCGGTTTGACACCGCCGGTGAAGCTGAACAGTTGGCGCATGTTCACGTCAGGCAGCCTTCCTGACTTTGAAAACCGGATACTTCCATTTCCAGTTGTCGATGGTTTCGGGGATGGGCACCATGGCGATGCAATTGACTGGACAGGGCACAAGACAGAGTTCGCAGCCTGTGCATTGGGCGGCGATGACGGTGTGCATCTGCTTGGCGGCGCCGACGATGGCGTCGACGGGGCAGGCCTGAATGCACAGCGTGCAGCCGATACAGGTGTTCTCGTCGATGACCGCGGTGCTCTTCGGCTTTTCGATGCCGTGTTCGCCGGAGAGCGGCTTGAACTCGCGGCCGAGCAGGTCGGCGAGCTTGTGGATGCCGTCCTCGCCGCCGGGAGGGCAGCAGTTGATGTCGGCCTCGCCCTTGGCGATTGCTTCGGCGTAGGGCTTGCAACCTGGGAAGCCGCACTGGCCGCACTGTGTTTGCGGCAGGATGGCGTCGATTTTTTCGACCAGCGGATCGCCTTCGACGCGGAACTTGACCGAAGCGTAGCCGAGCGCGCCGCCAAGGATGACGGAGCCGAGGGCCATGACGAGAAGTGCTTCGAGCATCGCTTGCGTGCTTACTTGTACTTGTCCAGGCCGGCAAAGCCCATGAAGGCCAGGCTCATGATGGCGGTGGTGATCATGGCGATGGCCGTGCCGCGGAAATGGACGGGTACGTCGGCGCCTTCCAGCCGTTCACGGATGCCGGCAAACAGAATCAGCGCCAGCGTGAAGCCGACGGCGGAGCCGAAACCGAACAGCATCGACTCGATCATGTCGTGCTTCAGGCCGATGTTGATCAGCGGCACGCCGAGCACGGCGCAATTGGTGGTGATGAGCGGCAGGTAGATGCCGAGCACCTGATGCAGCACCGGGCTGGTTTTCTGGATCACCAGTTCGGTCAACTGGACGATGGCGGCGATGGTGACGATGAACGACAGCGTGCGCAGGTATTCGAGGTGGTTGGGAATCAGCAGCCAGCTGTCGATCACATAGCTGGTGCCGCAGGCCATGGTCAGGACGAAGGTCGTTGCGGCGCCCATGCCGGTTGCCGTTTCCAGCTTTTTCGAGACGCCCATGAACGGACACAGTCCGAGGACGCGCACGAAGACGACGTTGTTGACGAGAACGGCGCCGAGAATAATGAAGAGGTAGCTGGCCATTGTGGTCCGGAAATTTTCGCCGATGTCGGCGACGAAAAAACCCGCAGATTATGGGCGTTTGCCCTGTATTAGACAACCCTAAAGTTCGCGCCGCTATTGGTCGGACAACGGATTCAGGCGGTGGCAGCTGTCCCGATTGCCTCGATGCATTCGCGGACCAGTGCCGGCCCGCGGTATATCAGTCCCGAGTAGACCTGTACCAAAGCCGCGCCGGCCTCGATCTTGGTTTGTGCCCTGGCGCCATCGCTGACGCCGCCGGCGGCGATGACCGGCACTTCGCCGGCCAGGGTAAAAGTCAGCCGTCGCAACACGCCAGTGGACTTCTCGAACAGCGGTGCGCCTGACAGTCCGCCGGCTTCGTCGCCGTGCGGCAGTTGCTCGACGCCTTCGCGCGACAGCGTGGTGTTGGTGGCGATGGCGGCGTCGATGCGATGGCGGCGCAGTGCGTCGGCGATGCTGGCGATCTGTGCGTCGTCGAGGTCGGGCGCGATCTTCAGCGCCAGCGGCACGTACTTGCCGTGTCGCTGAGTCAGTTCTGTCTGCCGCGCCTTCAGCGTTCCGAGCAACGCGTCGAGTTCCGCGTCGCCCTGGAGTTGGCGCAGGTTTTTCGTGTTCGGGCTGGAGATGTTGATGGCGACGTAGCTCGCATGGGCGTAGACCTTGTCGAGGCAGGCGAGATAATCGTCGGCGGCACGCTCGATCGGCGTATCGAAGTTCTTGCCGATATTGATGCCGAGGATGCCTTTGTAACGCGCGGCCTGGACGTTGCGGACCAGCGCATCGACACCGCGGTTGTTGAAGCCCATGCGGTTGATGATTCCCTCCGCCTTGGGCAGGCGGAACAGGCGCGGCTTTGGATTGCCCGGTTGCGGACGCGGCGTGACCGTGCCGATCTCGATGAAGCCGAACCCCCAACTCGCCAGTGCGTCGATGGCATCGCCGTTCTTGTCCAGGCCGGCGGCCAGTCCGACGCGATTGGGAAACTCCAGTCCCATGACCGTGACCGGCGCCGTGCGCGGCGGCCGGTAGGCGGGCACCATGCCGGTCTTCTGGAGGGTTGCCAGCCCGCCGATGGTCAATTCGTGGGCGGTTTCCGGGTCGAGCGTGAATACGAACGGCTTGACGAGACAGTAGGGAAGCATCAGCGGTGATCCTCGACGACGTTACGGCGCGCGGCACGCTGGCGCCAGTGATGGAGAGTATGCAAACGCCAGGCGAAACGCGTCGCCAGGTAGCCCGATAGGGAAAGCAAGGTGGCGAGAAGGACCAGACCGACTGCCAAAGGCTTGCCCAGTTGCACCATCCAATCAGTCAGTGATCCGATCCAGGACAGGAGTCCCTGGGTTCCATATTCCGGCGGCGCGACGAAACGATGGCCGGCGGGCTCCGCGCCGAGGAGGACGAGGAAGGATGAACCCAGGGCGAACGCGGCAACGTATAGGGGCACGATGGTAAAAGGATTGGTGTACAACGTGACCAGCAGTGCCAGCGGCAGGTTTACCTTGAAGGCGATCGCGCTTAGTGCCGCGCCGATCATCTGGAAAGGCCCGGGAATCAGGCCGCAGAACAAGCCGGTTGCCACGGCGCCGGCGGCGGAATGGCGGTTGAGGTGCCACAGCCGGGGATGCAGCAGCGTCGACTGAAAGGGCTTCAGCCAGCGGTTGGCACCTATCGCCTCGTGGCCGGGTAAGTACTTCCTCAGACGCTTGCGCATTGCCGGGATTCTAGCGGAACGCCGTCCAGCGGATCGTGCGCGTACCGGCTGACAGGTGCATAATGCCCGCCTAGAACTATGGCTATAACGAAGCTTACCTCGGGCGAAAAGGCGCGGACGACACCGGTATTCGTCGGTATCGCGATCGTGTTGCTGGCGGCGATCGTCACCGTTTCCCTCTATTCGTTCCGGGAGTTCTCGTTGCGTGGCGCGATGGAACGGGCGCGAACGGCAGCGGAAATCGTCCGGGTCAGCCTTACGGAGTCGATGGTCAACGGCACCATCAACAAGCGTGAGCAATTGTTCACCCGGGTCGCCCACGGCGCAGGGCTGGCCGAAGTCAGGGTGGTGCGCGGACCGAAGGTCATACAGCAGTTCGGCAAGGGATTCGCGAACGAAGGTGAACGCGACGAAATCGACGATGCCGTGCTCAAGAGCGGGGTTGCCGAGTATCTTTCCACGACCGGCCCGGACGGTCCGGTGTTGCGGGCTACCATCCCCTACATTGCCGAGCATGGCAGCCAGCCGGATTGCGTGCTATGCCACCAGGTTACGCCGGGCGACGTCCTCGGTGCGATCACGATTCGGATTTCGCTGGCGGAAACCCGCAATTTGGCTTTGTTCTGGGTCGTCATTCTGGTTTCGATCGCCGGTTTCTTCGCCATTGCCGCCCTTTACCTGATGCGGCGTCAGTTCCTGCCGATGGCCGAAGTTGCGCTCAACGTGGAAAAAGCAGTGACCAAGGCGACCGCCGGCGATTTCAGCGTCCGTTTGCCCGTTCCCGCACACGGTGTCGCCCACCACATCGCAAAGGGCGTAAACCGGCTGATGGAAACCCTGGCCGTGGATATCAATACCATTAACTCCAAGGTCGAACAGTTGATGGAGTACGACCTGCCGCGTAGCCGCAACATGTTGCTGTCGACGCTGGAGATGGTCGAGGGGCTGGTCGACGCGGGCCGTTTCAAGCAGGCGATCGAGGAGGATGAAACCAAGCAGCAGATCTATGTGCGCCTCTCGCGCGTGATCCGCGAGGTCTTCGATATCGACCAGTTCTCGATCTACGAGGTGGCCAATAGCAAGAACCACATGCGTTCGGTCGTCGTGGATGGGGTGGTCGAGGGCGAGGCGCACTGGTGCGACCAGGAGATTCTGGTGCGCGCCAGCGCTTGCCGGGCGCGACGTACCGGCCATGCCGTGGATGGCGTTGTGGAACCGCTCGTCTGCCCGATGTTCAGGGGCAATGCCGACGGGTCCGGGACGCGGTACGTATGCCTGCCGATGCTGCAATCCGGTAATGCGGGCTGCGTGGTGCAATTGGTGGCAAACGAAGGTACCGCACAGCTGGTACAGGCACTGGTTCCATTCCTGCGCGTCTATCTGCGCGAAACTGCGCCGGTGCTGGAAGCCAAGCGCTTGATGGAAAGCCTGCGTGAGTCGAGCCTCCAGGATGCGATGACCGGCCTGTACAACCGGCGTTTCGTCGAAGCTTACGTCGAGACCCTTCAGGCGACGGTGACGCGCAAGGGCACCCACGTGGCGATCATGATGTTCGACATCGACCACTTCAAGAAGGTCAACGACACCTACGGCCACGACGCGGGCGACAAGGTGCTGATCACTGTGGCGGGTGTCCTCAAGGAAACGCTGCGCAAGTCCGACATCCTGGTCCGCTACGGCGGGGAGGAGTTCCTCGCCTTCCTCATGGATACGACCGGCGACGGTGGTGTGACGGCGGCGGAAAAGGTGCGTTTGGCCATCGAGGATCGCAAGATTCCGCTTCCTACCGGCGTGTTGCAGAAGACGATATCGATAGGCGTTGCCGACTTCCCGGGCGACAGCACCGATTTCTGGGAAGCGGTCAAGTTTGCCGACACCGCTCTCTATACCGCCAAGGAGCGCGGCCGCAACCGCGTGGTGCGTTTTACTTCGGATCTCTGGAAGGGCGACAACAAGTAATCCGGAAGTCGTTGGGCAGCTTCTGCATAATGCAGAAAGCATGAGAGTCGCCATCCTTTCGTTTGCCGCCGGGCTCGCCTGGCTTCAGTTTCAAGCCGAGCTGCCCGAGCCGTCGACTCTGGCCGTCCTTGTCGCTGTTGCGGCGGGATTGCTCGCGATCAACCGACGGATGGCGATCGCGGCGCCCGTCGTAATCGCCGTGGCGGCTTTCCTGCTTGGCGCCGGCTGGGCCGGTTATCGCGCCCACTATCGGCTTGCCGATGCGCTGCCGGAAGCCAACGAGGGACGCGACGTCGAGGTCGTGGGCGTCGTGGCCGGGCTGCCGCAGGCGTTCGACCAAGGCCTGCGCTTCGATTTCGACGTCGAACAGGCGTCCGCCGTGGTTCCGACGCGGGTTTCGCTGGCCTGGTATCGCGACTCGCGGGCAGCGGACGACGACAATTCAGACACCGTGCCCGCCGTGGCCGCCGGGGAACGCTGGCGATTGTTGGTGAGGCTGAAACGACCCCATGGCAACGTCAATCCATACGGCTTCGATTACGAGGCATGGCTGTTCGAGCGCGGCATTCGCGCGACGGGCTACGTGCGCAAGGCGGAACGGAATGTGCGCGTCGACGAACTGGTGGCCGTGCCGGCCTATCTGGTCGAACGGCTGCGCCAGCGGATTCGCGACCGGTTCCAGCGCGTGCTGGCCGATGCGCCGCGCGCCGGCATCCTCGTTGCGCTGGCGATCGGCGACCAGCGGGCGATAGGACCGGCCGACTGGCGTATGTTTGCGCGGACGGGCGTGACGCATCTGCTCAGCGTTTCCGGGCTGCACGTAACGATGGTGGCGGGTCTTGCCGCCGGGCTGTTCGGCTGGGGCTGGCGACGCGTGCCGCGACTGGCGCTGCGGCTGCCGACGCAGAAGGCGATGGCCGCGGCGGGATTCGTGGCCGCGTTGGGTTATGCCTTGCTTGCCGGATTCGAAGTTCCTGCCCAGCGCACGCTCTACATGCTGACGGTCGTCGCCCTCGCGCTATGGAGCGGCCGCAACTTCGCTTCCAGCCGGGTTTTGGCCTTGGCGCTGCTGGTGGTGTTGATTCTCGATCCCTGGGCGGTACTGGCCGCGGGCTTCTGGCTTTCGTTCGGCGCCGTGGCGCTGTTGTTCTACATCGGCAGCGGACGATTACGGAACGGGCACTGGCTGGCGACCTGGGGGCGCGCGCAGTGGGCCATTACCCTGGGCCTGATTCCCGCGCTGCTCGCCTTGTTCCAGCAGTTCTCGCTGGTCTCTCCGCTCGCCAACCTGATTGCAATTCCGTTGGTCAGCCTGGTGGTGACGCCGCTGGCCCTGATTGGTACGCTGCCGCTGACCGATCCGCTGCTCTGGCTGGCCCACGGCCTGACCGATAGTCTGATGCGCTTCCTCGAATGGCTGGCGGCTTCGGATTGGGCGGTCTGGCAGCAGCAGGCACCGCCGGGGTGGGCGGTGCTGCTTGGTGTTCTCGGTGCGGGTTGGCTGTTGTTGCCGGCCGGATTCCCGGCACGCTGGCTGGGTGCGGTCGCGATGTTGCCGTTGCTTCTCGTGCCGCCGCCGCGTCCTGCCTTGGGCGAGGCGATGGTTCGCGTGCTCGACGTCGGTCAGGGACTGGCTGTGCATGTCCAGACGACTGGTCACGATCTGCTCTACGACGCCGGCCCCGCCTATTCTGCGGACGCAAATGCGGGCGATCGCGTTGTCGTGCCTTACCTACGCGCAATGGGCGTACGACGGCTCGACGCGCTGATGATCAGCCACCAGGACCGCGATCACGAAGGCGGCGCAGGGGCAGTACTGGCGACGCTGCGGACCGCGCTGCTGACCAGTTCGTTGCCGGAAGCGCATCCATTGCGCGGCTCGTCGGTCGCGCAGAGGCGTTGCGTCGATGGCCAGACCTGGACTTGGGACGGCGTGCGTTTCGAGGTACTGCATCCAACCGACGCCGATTATGGGCGGGCGAAGACGAGCAACGAACTATCCTGCGTACTGAAAGTTACGAGCGCCGTCGGAGCCGTGCTGCTGACCGGCGACATCGAAGCGAGAACCGAGGGGGAACTGCTGGCGCGGCACCAGGGAGACGTCGCCGCCGACGTGCTGCTGCCGCTGCATCACGACAGCCGCAGTTCCTCGTCGCCGGCGTTCATCGGTGGCGTGTCGCCACGGCTGACTTTTGTTTCGGCCGGCTACCGCAACCGTTTCGGCCATCCAGCCCAGGAAGTCGTGGATCGCTACGCCGCGGCCGGGATCGAAATGCGCCGGACCGACCGCGAGGGCGCGCTGACCGTGCGGTTCGGCCCGAAGGGCATCGCCGTCGAGTCCGAGCGGGCACAACGGCGTCGCTACTGGTATGCCGGCGCAGACTGATAAAGTAAACGCCATGACTGAGATGCGCCAACGTTCCGTTCAATGCCTGAGCCCGGCGGGGTTCCACGACATGGCTTATGTCGAGTGGGGTGAGCCCGATAACCCGCGCGTGTTGCTATGTGTGCATGGGCTGACGCGCTGCGGGCGCGACTTCGATTTTCTGGCGCGGGCGATGGCGGACCGTTATCGTGTCGTATGTCCTGACGTGGTCGGCCGCGGCCGCAGCGGCTGGTTGCGCGACAAACGCCATTACACCGTGCCGCAGTACTGCGCTGACATGGCGACGCTACTGGCGCGTCTTGACGCGGAAGTGGTGCACTGGGTCGGTACCTCGATGGGCGGGCTGATCGGCATGGCGCTGGCGGCCCAGGAAGGCAGTCCGGTCTCGCGCCTGGTGTTGAACGATGTCGGCCCGGTGGTGACGGCGGTGTCGATCGCGCGTATCGGCGAATTTCTCGGCGAAGAGCCGCGTTTCGCTTCGCTCGAAAAGGCCGAGGCCTATGTTCGCTTCGTTTCGCAGCCGTTCGGCGCGCTGTCCGACGCCCAGTGGCGCCATCTGACCATTCATACGGTCCGGCAGCAGGCGGACGGCAGCTACAAGATGGCCTACGATCCAGGCATCGCGGCGCCGTTCCGCGAGGACATGGGCGAGGGTAGGGACGTCGAACTCTGGCCGGTCTACGATGCCGTGAAATGCCCGACGCTGCTGCTGCGCGGCGCGCAATCCGACCTGTTGACCGCCGAGACCGCGCGACAGATGACCGAGCGCGGACCGCACGCGCGCCTGGTCGAGATTCCGGATGTCGGCCATGCGCCGATGCTCATGGCCAGCGAGCAGATCGCCATCGTTCGGGATTTCCTTCTGGGTTAGAATTGGTTGTGGCGGGTCTCCCCGCATTGAGGCGCGGTGAACCTGGTCAGGTCCGGAAGGAAGCAGCCACAGCCGATGTCCGCAAGTGCCGGGGGTCGGGCTCGCCACCCTTCTTCTCCTCGCTCCCGCGCAACATCCCCTTACAAAAGCTTGTCCTACCGACACAGGTCGGTTACGCGTTGGCGCTGAAATGGCACGGCCAATCGGGCAACAACAGGAGAGCGAAGCATGAAAACCCGTACCAAGATCTTTTCCGCGATCATCGCCGCCGGCCTCTTGGGCGCGGGCGCGCTTGCCGTGGCCCAGCCTGGCAGCACTTCGTGCGATGGTTTTCGCACCGGCATGATGGGTAGTGCGCGGCAGGTGAATTTCGACCCGGCGGCGCGCGCCGAGCAGCGTTTGACGCGACTGAAGTCGGATCTCAAGCTGACCGCGGCGCAGGAACCGCTGTGGACGGCATTCGCCGAAACGGCCAAGGCCGAGGCGGGCAAGGGCTTCCAGGCGATGCGCGACAATGCTCAGGACCTCAGTCTGAGCGCGCCGGAGCGGATGGACCGGATGACCGAGGTCATGAAACAGCGCGTGGCGGCGATGGAGTCCGTCAACGCGTCGTTCAAGAAGCTCTACGATTCGCTGTCCGCCGACCAGAAGCGCGTTGCCGACATCCACGCCGCCAACCTGGGGCGGCACGGACGGATGGGACACTGGCGTCGCGGTGGCCCCGACGGCCGGATGGCGCCGCCCGCTGACGGAAGCGCGCCGACCAAAGGCTGAGCGGTCGGCAGCAAAAACAAACGGGGCGCTTCCTGACGGGGGCGCCCCGTTTGCTTTGGTAAAATAGGAGCCTATGAGCTATCAGGTTCTCGCCCGAAAGTGGCGCCCGAAATCCTTCGCCACCCTGGTGGGTCAGGAACACGTCGTGCGGGCGCTGACGCATGCCCTTGAGCAGCAGCGTTTGCACCAAGCCTATTTGTTTACTGGCACGCGCGGCGTCGGCAAGACGACGCTGGCGCGCATCGTTGCCAAGGCGCTCAACTGCGAGACCGGCATTACCGCGACGCCTTGCGGCACCTGTTCGTCCTGTGTCGAGATCGACGGCGGTCGTTTTGTCGATTACATCGAGCTCGACGCCGCTTCGAACCGTGGCGTCGAGGACATGACCAGCCTGCTGGAAAAAGCGACCTACGCGCCGACGCGCGGCCGCTTCAAGGTCTATGTGATCGACGAAGTGCACCAGCTTTCCGGCCACGCCTTCAACGCCATGCTGAAGACACTCGAGGAGCCGCCGGAGCACGTCAAGTTCATCCTCGCCACCACCGATCCGCAGAAAATCCCGGTGACGGTGCTGAGCCGCTGCCTGCAGTTCAACCTCAAGCAAATGCCGCCGGGCCACATCGTCGACCATCTTAGTCAGGTGCTGGAAGCCGAGGGTGTCGCCTTCGAGCCGGCCGCACTGCGGCATCTGGCCAAAGCTGCGGCGGGCAGCATGCGCGATGCGCTGTCGCTGCTCGACCAGGCCATCGCCCATGGCGCGGGGAAAGTGGAAGAAGCTGGCGTGCGCGACATGCTGGGAACGGTCGGCGACGACAACCTGTTCGCCATCCTCGACGGGCTGAAGGATGGCGACGTCCAGGCGATGCTGGATGCGGCCGACGCCATGGACGAGCGCAGCCTCTCCTTCGACTCCGCCTTGCAGGAACTGGCGACGCTGTTCCATCGCATCGCGTTGTTGCAGTTCGCACCGCAAGCGCTGACCGACGATGCCGAGCGGGCGCGTCTGGCCCCTTATGCGTCCGCCTTCGACGCCGAATTCCTGCAGCTTTGCTACCAGATTGCCGTGCACGGTCGCGACGAAATTGGTCTGGCCCCGGACGAGTACGCGGGCTTCGCCATGACACTGCTGCGCCTCTTCGCGTTCCGGCCGGACCCCGGCAAACCCTTGCCGACGGGGGAGGCGAAGGCATCCGCGCCCGCCGGGAAGCGTGCAGCGCCGGATGCCGCCGCGGCAAAAGTCAGCCATGGCGACACGCCACCACCGGCCCGTGGCGCTGCCGGCGACCAAGATTGGCACACTCTGGTGGGACGCCTCCCCTTGTCGGGCCTGTCGCGGCAACTCGCCCAGCACTGCGAACTGGCGGGAATGGACGAGGCGCAGGTCACCTTGCGCCTGCCGCCGGTTCACAAGTCGCTACTGAATACGAAGGCGCCGCAGGAAAAACTGCAGGATGCCCTGCGGGAGCACCTGGGGCGACCGGTAAAACTGACTGTCGTGCTCGGCGAGACCGAGGGCATGACCCCTGCCGAGCGGGTGCGCAACGAAAAGCGCGAGCGGCAGGAAAAGGCGGTCGCCGCCATCGAGGGCGATCCGTTCGTGCGCGACGTCATGGATATTTTCGACGCCAGCATCGACGAGTCGACGATCAAACCTGTATGAGGAGTTACTGAAATGTTCAACAAAGGCGGCATGGCCAACCTGATGAAACAGGCGCAACAGATGCAGCAGAACATGCTGAAGGCGCAGGAGGAGCTGGCCAATCTGGAGGTCGAAGGACAATCCGGCGCCGGCATGGTCAAGGTGACGATGACCTGCAAGCATGATGTCAAGCGCGTGGTCATCGATCCGTCCGCGATGGACGACAAGGAAATGCTGGAGGATCTGATCGCCGCCGCGGTCAACGACGCTAATCGGCGCGCCGAACAGACTACTCAGGAGAAAATGGGCGGATTCGCCGCCGGCCTGAATCTCCCGCCCGGCCTGAATCTGCCGTTCTGATGACGCAGCCCTCCAGCCTCGACGAACTGATCGAGGCGTTGCGCTGTCTGCCGGGAGTCGGGCCCAAGTCGGCCCAGCGGATGGCCTACCACCTGCTCCAGCGCGACCCGCGCGGCGCCGAACGATTGTCGGCGGCGCTGGATCACGCGCTGAAGACGTTGCGTCATTGCTCCCGTTGCAACACATTCACCGAGGATGAGGTCTGCGATCGCTGCCGTTCGCCGCGGCGCGATCCGTCGTTGCTGTGCATTGTCGAAATGCCGGTTGATCTCAATACGATGGAACAAACGCATGCCTTCAATGGCCTCTACTATGTCCTGATGGGGCGCATGAGCCCGCTGGATGGCGTTGGCCCCAAGGAACTCGGCTTCGACCGGTTGCTGGCGCGCGCGACGGACGGGGTGGTGAAAGAAGTGGTGCTGGCGACCAATTTCACCAACGAAGGCGAGGCGACCGCGCACTATCTTGCCGAGATGCTACACGTGCGCGGCCTTAAGGTGAGCCGCATTGCCCGCGGCCTGCCGGTGGGAAGCGAACTCGAGTATTCGGATGCCGCGACCGTCGCCCAGGCCTTGATGGAACGGCGCGACTATTAAGTGCATCGGATGCTGTAGCGCGCTTCGCGCCATAAGTTTTAGCGCCGCCGGGCTTTAATCGGCTTTCCAAGTCCTGTATAATCTTGCGACTTTACGGGTTTGCCTTCCTACTTTCAGGGATAACATAATGAGTTGTGACGAAAAAGTGGATTGCGGGCGTCGCCGTCTGCTGGTTGCCACCGCGGCAGCCGGTGGAGCCGCCGGTGTCGTCGCCGTCGTGCCATTTGTCGCCAGCATGCTGCCCTCCGAGCGGGCGAAGTCCGCCGGCGCTCCGGTCGAGGCCGACATCAGCAAGCTGGCCCCCGGCGAAATGATGACCGTCGAATGGCGCGGCAAGCCGGTATGGATCATCCACCGGACCAAGGAAATGCTGGATTCCCTGCCCAAAATCGACGACCAGCTCGTCGATCCCAGTTCCGAAAAGCCGCAACAGCCCGAGTACTGCAAGAACGAGTATCGCTCCATCAAGCCGGAAATCATGGTTGCCGTCGGCATCTGTACCCACCTGGGCTGCTCGCCGACCGAGAAATTCAAGACTGGTGCCGATTCTGGTATCAGTGCCGATTGGCCTGGCGGTTTCCTCTGTCCCTGTCACGGCTCCACGTTCGATCTGGCCGGCCGCGTCTACAAGAACAAGCCCGCCCCGGACAACCTAGAAGTTCCGCCGTACAAGTACCTCAGCGACGCCAAGATCGTTATTGGCGAAGACACCAAGGGAGCGTAAGGCATGGCCGCCAGCAATTACGAAAAATTCAAGTCCGACGGTACGCTGCTCGGCAATGTGACCGAATGGGTCGATGCCCGCTTTCCGCTGACGTCGATGTGGAAGCAGCATCTTTCCGAGTACTACGCGCCGAAGAACTTCAACTTCTGGTATTTCTTCGGATCACTGGCGCTGCTGGTGCTGGTCATGCAGATCGTCACCGGCATATTCCTGACCATGCACTACAAGCCGGATGCTTCGCTGAATGCGTCTGGCGTGCCGGTCGCCTTCGCCAGCGTCGAGTACATCATGCGCGACGTGCCGTGGGGTTGGCTGATCCGGTATATGCATTCCACGGGCGCCTCGGCCTTCTTCATCGTCGTCTATCTGCACATGTTCCGTGGTCTGATCTACGGTTCGTACCGTACGCCGCGCGAACTCACCTGGTTGTTCGGTGTCATGATCTTCCTGGCGCTGATGGCGGAGGCTTTTGCCGGCTATCTGCTGCCGTGGGGACAGATGTCCTACTGGGGCGCGCAGGTGATCCTGAACCTGTTCTCCGCTATTCCGTTCGTCGGCGACCAGCTTGCGACATGGATCCGCGGCGACTTCGTCATCGGCGACGCCACGCTCAACCGGATGTTCTCCTTCCACGTCATCGCCATTCCTTTTGTATTGGCTGGCCTGGTCGTGGCGCACCTGCTGGCATTGCACGAGACGGGTTCCAACAACCCGGATGGCGTCGAGATCAAGAAGAAGAAGGACGAGCGCGGCATTCCGCTCGACGGCATTCCGTTTCATCCGTACTACACGGTGAAGGACATCGTCGGCGTTGTCGGCTTCCTGATGGTGTTCTCGGTGATCGTCTTCTTCATGCCCGAGGGTGGCGGCTACTTCCTCGAGTACAACAACTTCTTCCCGGCAGATCCGATGGTGACGCCGCCGCACATCGCGCCGGTATGGTACTTCACGCCGTATTACTCTCTGCTGCGTGCGGTGACTTACCCGTTGTTCGGCATCGAAGCCAAGTTCTGGGGCGTAATCGCCATGGGTGCAGGCGTCTTGATCTTCGCCTTCCTGCCGTGGCTGGATCGCAGTCCGGTCAAGTCAATCCGCTACCGCGGTCCTCTGTTCAAGATACTGTTGGCGATTTGGGTGGTCTGCTTCTTTGTCCTCGGCTATCTGGGCGTGCTGGCGCCGACGCCTGGCCGTACGCTGGTCTCGCAAATCTGCACTTTTTATTACTTCGCGTTCTTCCTGACCATGCCGATTTGGTCGAAACTCGACAAGTGCAAACCTGAACCGGATAGGGTGACCTTCAAATGAAAAAGCTGTTCGTCGCTATTCTCATGATGCCGCTGCTGGCTTTTGCCGCGGGCGCGGAGCTACACCTCGACAAGGCGCCGGATCGGTCCGGTGACGTGGCGGCGCTGCAGAATGGTGCCAAGGTGTTCGTCAACTACTGCCTGAGTTGCCATTCGGCTTCCTACATGCGCTACAACCGCTTGCAGGACATTGGTCTGACTGACGACCAGATCCGCGAGAACCTGCTGTTCACCGCCGACAAGGTTGGCGAACCGATGAAGATCTCGATGCGGCGCGCCGAGGCAAAACAGTGGTTTGGTGCGGCGCCCCCCGACCTGACTGTTATCGCGCGTGCTCGTGCTTCCGAGTTTGGTTCCGGTTCGGATTGGCTCTACACCTATCTGCGTACATTCTTCCGCGACGACACGCGCCCGACCGGCTGGAACAACATGGTGTTCGCCAACGTCGGGATGCCGCATGTCCTGTGGGAACTGCAGGGCGAACAGGTGATGGGAGAGGATCATCACCTTACGCTTGCCAAGCCAGGCAAACTGACTCCGGAAGAATATGATGCGATGGTTGCCGATCTGGTCGGCTATTTGAAGTACATGGGTGAACCCGTCGGCGAGTTCCGCAAGTCCCTCGGCGTCGCTGTTCTTTTGGCCCTGGCCGTTCTTTTCGTTCTTTCCTACGCGCTCAAGCGCGAATTCTGGAAAGACATTCACTAATTTTGACAACGTCAATGCTGCATATGGGCCATCGTGAAATGAGCGCTCCACTCGTCCGCAAGGTGGTGCGCGATGCAGATTACTCCTGGGGTACGAGTGCCATGATGAATTTGTACTCGGGTACCACCTGCCCGTTCAGCCATCGCTGCCGGATCGTCTTGTACGAGAAGCAGATGGATTTCCAGGTGATCGACGTCGATCTGTTCAACAAGCCCGAGGATATCGCCGTCATCAACCCGTACAACCGGGTTCCGGTTCTCGTTGATCGCGATCTCGTGCTTTACGAAGCGAACATCATCAATGAGTACATTGACGAGCGGTTCCCGCATCCGCAGTTGATGCCGCCGGACCCTCAAACGCGGGCGAGGGCGCGTCAATTGTTGTTCACGATGGAGCACGAGTTGTTCAGTCATATCGAACCGCTCGAAAAGAACGCCAAGGCCGCGGAAAAAGCGCGTGCACATGTGCGCGACCGATTGACCGAGCTGGCGCCGATGTTCGGCAAGCAGAAGCACATGCTGGGCGATGAGTTCTCGATGCTGGACGTCGCTATCGCTCCGATGCTATGGCGTCTCGATCACTACGGCATTGAACTGCCGAAAGCGGCTGCGCCGCTGATGAAGTACGCCGAGCGGATATTCTCGCGTCAGGGGTTCATCGACGCGCTGACGCCCTCGGAAAAGGTGATGCGCCGCTGACCTTGTCGGCTCGCGCTTCATCCCGGACAGAGGCGTCATGCTTTCCACCAAGCCCTATTTCGTGCGCGCCGTTTTCGAGTGGTGCGTCGATCAAGGGCTGACACCGTACATTTCGGTGGTGGTCGGGCCGAATACCCGTGTTCCCCGGGAGTTCGTCAAAGACGGACAGATCGTCCTCAATATCGGTCCCGACGCCACCAATCAGCTACTGCTGGGCAACGAGGAGATCACCTTTCAGGCGCGCTTCAGCGGCGTCGCCTTTCCTGTTGCGGTCCCGATCGATTCCGTCGTGGCAATCTTCGCCAAGGAAAACGGGCAAG